>CAZPWK010000234.1:0-4183 GCA_964590285.1 uncultured Acidobacteriota bacterium
ACGACGACACGATCGTGGCATCAGGCATGTCGAGCCACGCCGAGAACGGCGCGGTACCGCGAAGCGAGCGGAGGCGTCAGGACGCGCACCGCGAGGCGGCGCGCGACGCGGTCGTCTCCCGCTCCCATCGCGACCGCGCCGCCGACGTCCGGCGGCGCGGCGCGGGCCCCGGTCCCCGCCGCCTCCGTGAAGTCGATGCCGGCGGCGAGGCCCGTGATGCCGCCGCCGAGCTCGGTCCTCTCCCGCAGCCAACGGGCGAAGAACGACACGCGCCGATCTCCGGGGAGGATCAGATCGACGCGTGGCCCCAGGGCGAGATCGGCCCGGATGTCCCCGCCGTCGAGGAGCGCGTCGACGGTCGCGTCGGCCCCGACGAGCGCCGGTCCGACCCGGAGGAGCCAGCGGGCGTCGGCCGTGACGCGCGCGTTCGCCTCCAGAGCCTTCTCGCCGAGCACGGCCGCCGCCGAGGCGCGCCACGCGAGCCCCGGGGCGGCCGGGTCGCGGAAGTCCCGCGACTCGATCGCCGCGCCGGCCCAGCGCACGAACGCGGAGCCGGGAGCGTCCACGTTCTTCCGCCCGAGCTGTCCGGCCGCGAGGTGGAGCGACGGTCCGGAGGGCGTCTCGAAGCCCAGGGTCGCCTCGGCGTCGTACTCGACGTCCCGGACGTCGAAGGCGAAATCGGACCCGGCCCTCTCGATCGCGGTGCGCGTGTCCAGGCGGAGCCAGGCGGCGATCCTCCCGCGCTCGAACACGGGCAGGGCGACGCGCATCGTGCCGAGAAGGTCGAGGTCCGAGGAGAACAGCCAGGCGAGCGATCCCCCGGCCTCGATCCGCTCCGCCAGATCCGAAGGGGACTCGTCCGCGCCCGCCGCCGCCGGTGCGGCCGTCAGCGCGATCGCCGCGGCGACCGAGAGGGCCCGGGCCGTCTTCAGGGAGCGTCCTCGGCGACGAGCACGAACGGGATTCCCGACGTCGCGACGGCCCCCGCCGAGTCCGTCACCTCGACTCGAACGCGGTACTCGCCGGCGGGCCAGCGGGCGCCGGTCGGAAGGGACCAGCCCTGCACGGCCTCCGCCCCCTCACGCACGTCCGGCGTCCCGAGCGGCGTGAATCGACCGTCGTCCTCGCGCCCCTCCAGGCGGTACGAGACCCGGTAGGGCTCCACCCCGCCGTAGATCTCGTAGAACAGCTCGATCGACTCGCCGCGGCGGATCTCCCTTCCCGCGCGGGGCACGACGCGGAACGACCCGACGAAGAAGGCCCCGTCGTACGAGGCGAGCGACCGGTAGGGAACCGGCTCGATCGAGCGGGCGAGGGTGACGTCGCTCGTGCGGAGATCCGGGCCCGCGGAGGGGGCCTCGATCGGAGCGCGGTAGAGTCCGTTGCTCCGTCCCTCGGGGTCCGCGGCCATCAGGGTCAGGGACCACGGGCCCGCGTCGAGCCTCACTCGGGCCTGCGCCACGCGCTCGGCTCCGGACCCCTCGACGCGGAACGACGCCTCTCCGAGGACCTTCGGCGACCGCGTCGCGTCGCGGGGCAGGAAGCGGGCGACGAGGGCGGGCACGATCGAGTACTCGCCGGCGGGGATGGCGACCGTCAGCACGACGAGCGTCGTCCCGTCCCCCAGAGGAGAGCGATAGCGGACGACGGACGTGTCGAGATCCTTCGTCGCGTAGGTCTCCATCGTCTCCACGCGCTCGATCAGGAACTCCTCCTGCGACGGCACCGACTGCAGCGTGCCCTGATCGAGCATGACGCCCAGCTCCGATCGACCGCCGGTCAGGTGGGTCGCGTACCAGGGTTGCCAGAACGTGGAGTCCTGGTGCTTGAGATCGTCGACGTTCAGGAACAGGCTCGTCAGCCGCGGGTCCTGGGACAGGCGGTACTCGCCGGAAAGGTCCCGCACGAACGGCACGACCACGATCGCGTCGAGGGACTTGCTCGCTGCGGGGCGTCCCTCGTAGATCCAGCGGACGAGTCCGCGGCTCGCCCCGTCGAGTCGCTCGGTGTGGGCGTTCGGATCGTCCTGGATCTCGGTGGGCGGCCCGTACAGAACGTAGATCTTGCCGCGGTCGGTCTTCCAGCCCGGGCGGGGGCTGTCGAGGAACAGGCCGTTGGCCTCCTTGACTCGCTCCCAGAAGATCTGCCGGTACTCGTTGGCCAGCGTCGCGGGGGTCGGGTCCCGCCGCGCCCAGAAACGCTCGATGAACACGGATCGCTCGGCGTCGGTCCGGAGCGCCTTCCAGGCCCGGGTCTCGTGCTCGGTCATGATGTAGCGGGCCGGCCCGTCCGCCCAATCCTCGAGCGCGGCGGCGGCGGCCAGCGCGAAGGCCGCGGCGAGCCCCGCGGCGATCGCGGCTGCGAGCGGTCCCGATCGTCGGAACATCCGGTCGCGGCTCCTGTCTCCGCGCGCGCCTCGGACGACGGCGCCGGCAAGGGAGTATAATCCGGCGCTCCGGGACGCGCTTCGTGACCGGATCTCGCCCGGGCGAGGGCGAAGGGACGCCGCCGCGCCGGCGGAGGAGTGACCCGATGGAGAAGCTCGTGAACATCGGCCAGTCGATCCAGATCAAGGGAGAACTCTCCGGCAACGAGGATCTCACCGTCGAGGGGAAGGTCGAGGGGAAGATCGTCCTCAAGGACCACAACCTGACGATCGGAGCGAACGGCCGGATCACGGCCGAGATCCAGGCGAAGACCGTCATGGTCGTCGGAGAGGTCGTCGGCAACATCACGGCGGACGACAAGGTCGAGATCGCCGCGACGGGATCGATGAAGGGGGACATCGTGGCGCCCCGCGTCGCGCTCGCGGACGGCGCGCGATTCAAGGGGAGCATCGACATGGACCGGAAGCCGGGAGCCCCGGGCGTGCCTCCGCTTTCGCCGAAGCCCGGCGGCTTGCCGGGCCAGCCGTAAGGCGCTTTCCCCGGAATCGGTGCATTGGCGTTTCGACCGCGGAGCCAGGACCCTCGAGCCGAGGCCGCCCGCCCGGCAGGGGCGTCCCCGGCCTCGTTGTCGTCGTCGGCCGGCGCGGGCAAGCCGTGCGGCGGCCTGGCGCGGGCCCTGGCCCGGGCGTTTCGCGAGGAGCGACCGCAGATCCTGGACATCGGCTCGCTGTGCGGCGACTCCGTGGTCTACCTCGCGCGGCGCGGGTCGAAGATCCACGTCGAGGAGGTCGAGGCGCCGCCGCCGGTCCCGGAGCGTCGGCCCGGCGAGCCGGCGCCGGAGATCCCCCCGTTCCGGCTCGATCAGCCGGACGGGCTCTTCCACCTGGTGCTGGCCTGGGAGGTCGTGGACTTCGTGCCGCCGGGCCGTCTCGCCGAGTTCGGGAGCGAGTTGCGCCGCGTCCTCAGGGACGGCGGAGTGGTGTTCCTCTTCTCGCACGCGCGACCCGAGTCGCCGAGGGAGCGTCCGCCCCGCTATCTCCTCGTCGCGGACGACCTGATCGTGAGGCAGGAGTCCTCGCGCGGGCCGATCCCCCGCTACGTCCACCCGACGCGGGACCTCGAGCGGGCCCTGGCCGGCTTCGACATCCGGGGGATCCAGCTGCAGCGAAACCAGATGCGGGAGATCAGCGCCGTGAAAGTGGGGATGGGCTGAGCCGTCCCCGCCTGGGCTCCCAGGGCGTGATCCAGCGCGAGAGCGGCGCCCGGTCCTCGGCGGCGTCGCGCTCCGGAGCCGGCTCGGGGGCGGCCCAGGGCTCGACCTTGGGACGGCCGGCGCCCTCGATCTTGTCGAGTTCCCGGTGGGAGAGGTCCCGGATGTCCTTGCGGAGGCCCTGGCCGGCGATCGCCTCGGTGTGCTTCCTCCGCCCCTCGACGAGCTCCGCGAGGTAGCCCGCGATCTGCTCCTTGGAGTAGAAGTTCTCCGGGGCGAACGCCGCGAGGTTGCCGGTGTCGCAGCCGACGACCTCCTCCATGCCGAGAGCCCCGACGCGGTACTCGTTCGAGCCCCGGAGGTCTCCCCGCTGCAGCGCCGCCATCAGGTCGAGCGGAACTCTCGTCGCCTTCCGGACGAGACGGCGCGATCCCGAGGCGCGGTCCACCTCGATGATCTCGCCCACGCCTCCCGTGTTGTACTGGAAGAAGTGCACCTTGCCGGGATGACGCGCGCAGAGGTCCATCACGATGTCGTGGAAGGCGTTCACCTTGCGGCCCTGGGCGCCGATGATGAAGTCGTCCAT
>CAZPWK010000235.1:0-4178 GCA_964590285.1 uncultured Acidobacteriota bacterium
GCTCCTCCTGCGAGATCCGAAGTTCGGCCCGAGCCACCCGGAGTCGATTCGTCAGCCGTGTCGTCATGGTCGCTCAGAAATGTACTACATACTTGTCAGAATGTCAAGTATGGCGGACAATCATTTTTGAGCAGGTTTCGCAACGGGAGCCAGGCTCGGGACGCGGTCCGTGTCGAGATCCCGGCGGCGGCTAGGAGCCGCCGCCGCGCGCGAGCCCTCCGGCGGCGCCCGGATGGGAGGGGAGAGCGCGGAGCGCGTTCCGGAAGCGGTCCCGCGCGGCGGCGCGGTCGCCTCGCTCCTCGGCGAGGATTCCGGCCTCGTACCAGGCCTCGGCGACCGCCGCCGCGGGCTCCCCGGCCGCGAGCGTGGCCGCGACGAGGAGGTCGGCCTCCGCGCCCACCGGATCGCCGAGAGCGCGCCTCGCGCGCGCGCGGCCGTGGAGGGCGCGCATCGCCGGAGGGCCGTCCGCGACGACGCGGTCGTAGATCGAAAGGGCGGCCGCGGCGCGGCCCCCGGCGATCGCTCCTTCCGCCGCCGCGATCGCGACGCGGGAGAAGACGCCGGAGTCCTTCGCGAGAGCGAGGGCGGCGCCGGCGTCCCCCAGGGCGCCGAGGGCGCGCGCGAGCCCCTCCCGCGCCGCCGCGGCGATCGCGTCGTCGCCGGGGGACAGGCCGAGCGCCGCGCGGTACGCGTCCTCCGCGTCGGCGAAGCGGCCGAGCTCGAAAAGCGCGCTCCCCTCGTTCGCCTTCATCCCCGCAGCCACCCGCGGCACGCCCGCCTTCTCCGCCGCGGCCGCCGCCTCCCGGAACCCCTGCGCGGCCGGCTCGAGGCGGCCCAGGCGGCGCTCCAGCGCGGCCGAGGCGCCGAGCACGGCCGAGAGCACGCCGTACGCCTTCTCCCCGGGTGCGGCGCGGGACTCCGTCTCGCGGATCGCGAGCGCTCTCGCCGCGCCGAGCTCCCGCGAGGCGTCGTCGAGGCGGCCGAGCGCTTCGAGGGCGCGCGCGCCCGCGAGCCGCAGGCTCGCCGCGACTCCGGAGAGCCCGTGCCCCTCCGCGCGGGGCGCGGCGTCTCCCGCCGTGCGCGCGAGGTCCTCCGCGAGACGCCTCGCCTCGGACGCACTCCCCCTCCTCCGCTCGGTCTCGATCCGCTCCTCCAGCACCTCGCAGAGCCGCACGGCGCCCGGCAGGATCTCGGGCCGCTCGCGGGCGAGCGAGCGGAGCTCCCTCTCGGCCTCCTCGATTCCTCCGGCCGCGCGGAGGGCCAGCGCCCGGTTGATGCGGATCGCGGGCGATCCGGGCCGCGCGTCCTCGGCGCGGCGGAGCGACTCGAGCGCGGCCTCGAGCTCGCCGCGCTCGGTCTGGCTCCTCGCGAGGTAGACCCAGGCGGAGGCGGAGCGGGGCGCGGCGCGGGCCGAGCAGGCGGCGAGCGCGAGGTCGTCCCGGAAGTCTCCTGCCCGCGCCCACGCGCGGCCCCCCAGGTGCGCGTCGGCACAGAGCGCGGGGAACATGGCGGCGGCACGTTTCCCCGTCCGGCGCGCGAGCCGCTTGCCGCCGAGCGCGAGCACGGCGCCCGCGATCGTCGCGAGGCCCGACAGAGGGACGTACAGGAGGCGCTCGGAGGGGACGATGCCGCCGCCCGACAGCGCCAACGCCGAGATCCCGAGGCTCCCCCCCGCGACGAGACCCCCCCAGAGCGCCGCCGGGATCCGGCGCGCCGCCGCGACGACGAGCGCGGCGGCGGCGGCGAGGCCGAGGACCGAGAGCAGGAGACGGGGATCCAGCGCGGACCCCACGACGACGGACGGAGGCATCTCGAGCTCGAACGTGAGCGTCCCCGGGTACACGGCGAGCCCCAGGTACCGCGCCGCGATCGCGATCGCGGCGAGGAGCCTCGATCCCGGCCCCGCCGCGGCGAGCGCGTCGCCGATGCCGGTCTCGTCCAGCATCCGGCCCTCGGCCGGGCCCTGGTCCCCCCCGAGCACGAGGCCGCGGAGGACGAGGTAGCCCGCGATCACGGCGAGATACCCGGGCCCGAGCCGGAGCGCCCGCCGGCCCGCGCTCCGCACGGCGTCGCGCCACGCCGCGCCCTCGCACCGCGCGGACGCGAGGTCCGCCGACACGGCGAAGATCGGGAACAGGATCGCCGTTTCCTTCGACAGGAGCGCCGCGGCAAGCGCCGAGAGCGCCCCCGCGTGGCGGAGAAGGTCGAGGCGCCTCGCGGGGACCGCGGTGGCGGCGTGCGCCCACGTCGCGAGAAGGACGAAGAGAGCCGCCATCACGTCCGTGCGGCCGGAGATCCAGGCGACGGACTCCGCCTGGACCGGGTGCGCCGCGAAGACCGCGGCCGAGGCGAGCGCCGCGGAGAGGGAGGCGAAGCGCCGCACGACGAGGAAGAGGGCGATCGCCGCCGCGGCGTGGAGTAGGACGTTCGTCAGGTGGAAGCCGAGCGGACCGGGCCCCCCGATCGCCCGGTTCGCGGCGTACGACCAGGTGACGGCGGGGCGGTAGTAGCCGGCGTACGGTCCCCACTGGAGCCAGAACGGCGATCGGAGGTGCGCCGAGGGGTCGAGCGTGCGGGCGACCGGGCTCGCCTCGACGAGGCGGTGGTCGTCGCTGACGAACCCGTGCCCGAGGCTCCGCCCGTGGACGGCGAGGACGAGCGAGGCCAGCAGGAGGACGGCGACGAGGATCTTCTTCCGTCCCGATCCCGTTTCCCCGCGTTCGCCCATGGGAGGCCCAGTATAGGCAAAAGGCGAGGCGCGCGGGGGGCGGGGGACAGGGCCCGGAACGCTCGACGACGCCGATCCTCCGATCAGGCCCCGCGGTCGCCGCGCGTCTCGAACAGCGGCAGCGCGATCCGCCACCGGATCCCCGCCAAGCGGACGGCGAAGGTCACGACGAGACCGGCGAGGACGCTCAGGTGGGCCGGGGCCCCCGTCGCCGCGAGCAGAAGGAACGAGAGGGCGCCGAGGAAGGAGGCGGTCGCGTAGAGGTAGATCTCCTGCCGGAACACCAGCGGGATCTGCCCCGTGAGGAGATCGCGGATCATCCCCCCGGCGACGCCGGTGGTCACCCCCAGGAAGACGACCGCTGCGGGCGTCGTGTGGAACGCCATCGCCTTCTGCGCCCCCGCCATCGTGAAGAAGGCCAGGACGAGGGCGTCCGCCACCATGAGGGCGCCGAGGCGGAAGTCGAAACGGCGGGCGACGAAGAACGTCGCGACGGCGATCGCGGCGGCGTTGACGAGGAACCCGAAGTCCCGGACCCAGAACACGGGCACGTCCCCGAGCGTGACGTCCCGGATCGTGCCGCCGCCGAACGCGGTGACGAGCGCCAGCACGACGACGCCGAAGAGATCGATGCGCCTTCCCCGTGCGGCCAGCACGCCCGAAATCGAGGCGACCGCGACCCCGAAATGATCGATCATCGTCTGGAGCACCATGGTCTCGCACCCCCCGGGATCGCGACTACCACCCCGCGTCCGGCTCCAAGCGCTCCCCGGCCGCGCCGGGGGACATAGCCTAGGTTCCCGGGGATCCTCCTTCCGGGACGGCCCGGGCGGCGGGATCGGTGCAGTCCACGCGCCGCTCGAGGGGCCGCCGGGCGTTCTCGAGGCGGCAGGCCAGGCGGTCGGCGTACTCCTCGACGTGGGCCTTGAACTCGTCGAACGTCATCCGCTCGGGCTTCCCCGCGCCGGCCTGGTCCGCCGAGACGCCGTGCCTGCTGACGAGCGCGCCGAGCACCTCGCCCGTCCGGCTCTCCGAGACCTCGGCCTGCCCGGTCATGTCGATGATGTCGACGTTGCTCATGACGTTTTGCACCGCGGCCTTGATCCCGTGGACGACCGCCCCGATCGGCGTGTAGGCGAGGACCCCGCGCTTCTTCTTCTTGAGCTGCAGGTCGGTCAGCGCCGCCCGCAGGTAGAGCGCGCCGTCCCCCTCCCGCTCGACGACCCGGAACCCGCGGGCCTCGAGGCGCTCGACGATGGCCCCGCGCATGAAGTCGGCGATCGCCTTCAGGTCGTCGGGCTTGGCGCTGCGGTAGGGCGACGCGGGGCTCAGCGAGATCTCCGGCTGGTCCACCATGATCGCGTCGAACCGCGCGAGCTTCTCCTCGGCCCCCGGCGCGACGTAGACGTGATCCTGCCCGGTCTTGGATGCCACCGGCTCGAGGAGCGTG
>CAZPWK010000236.1:0-4164 GCA_964590285.1 uncultured Acidobacteriota bacterium
GCGGCTCCGGCAGGACCTCGGTCTCGCGCGATCCCGCCGTGCGGCGGCGCTGGCGAGGAGGCGGCTCCGCGCCGCGGAGAGGCGCGCGGCCCGGGCCGACGCCGCGTCGTTCCACGAGGAGGTCGGGCGGGCTCTCGTCGAGTACGTGGCGGACCGGTTCAACCGGTCCGCCGCGGGGCTGACGTACGACGTCGCGGACGATCTCCTCGCGTCCCGGGGGGTCGATTCCGGGCTGCGGGGGAGGTTCCGCGCGTCGCTGGAGACCTGCGACTTCGCCCGGTTCGTGCCGGAGTCGCGCGGGGAGGAGCGGATGGCCGACGTGCTTCGAGAGGCGCGCGAGGTCGTCGCGGCGCTGGATCGCGCGCTGTGAGGACGCTCGCCGCCTTCCTCCCGCTCGCAATCGTCGTCGCGCTGCCTTCGCTCGCCGAGACGCCGGAGGAGATCTTCGCGCGGGGGAACTCCGCCTACGAGGAGGGGAGGTTCGACGAGGCGGCCGAGGCGTACCGGAGCGTCCTGCGCTACGGCGTCCGCGATGCGAGGGTCGAGTACAACCTCGGGTGCGCGGCCTTCCGCACCGGGAGGATCGGCGAGTCGATCCTCCACTTCGAGCGGGCGGCGCGCCTCGATCCCGGCGACGCGGACGTCCGGGCGAACCTCGAGCTCGCGCGGTCGCGCACCTTCGACCGCGTGGAGGCGCCGGAGTCCGCGGCGCCGGTCCGGTGGGTGCGGCGGGCCCAGGATCTTCTCGGTCCCGACCGGCAGGCGGTCGCCCTCCTCGTCCTGCTCTGGGCGGTCTGCGGGTGGATCGTCCGGTGCTCCTGGCGGCCGGGAGGCTGGAGCGGGGCGGCCGCCTGGTGGCTCGCGGCGGGGCTGGCCGCCGGGTTGCTCGTCGGCGCGTCTTGGCTCGCCACCCGCGCGCGGATCGAGGCTCCGGTCGCCGTCGTGCTCGAGCCCTCGGTCGAGGTGCGCGCGGGGCCCGGAGAGCACAACGCCGCGCTGTTCACCGCGCACGAGGGGCTGGCGCTGTCGGTTCGGGAGGAGCGCCCCGGCTGGTTCCTGGTCAGCCTTCCGAACGGCCTGAACGGATGGGTGCCCGCCCCGGCGGTCGGCCGCGTATGATCGCGACCCCGGCGCCGGGCCGGGAGCCGCCCGCCGGCGTCTACGTCCACGTGCCGTTCTGCGCCTCGCGCTGCGGCTACTGCGACTTCGCGGCGGTCGCCGGAAGGGACGGCGCGATCCCCGCGTACCTCGACGCCCTCGAGATCGAGATCGGATCGTTCCAGAGGGAGGCGCCGCGCGCCGCCGACACCGTCTTCGTCGGGGGCGGCACCCCGTCGCGCCTCCCGGGGCGGGAGATCGGGAGGCTCCTCGCCGCGGTGCGGGACCGCTTCGCCGTCGCGGCCGGGGCGGAGGTGACGGTCGAGGGGAACCCGGAGAGCCTGACGCCGGGACGGCTCGAGGATCTGGCGCTCGCCGGCGTGACCCGCGTGTGCGTCGGCGTGCAGTCCCTCGACGACTCGGTCCTCCGCCGCGCCGGGCGTCCTCACGACGCGCGGACCGCCCTCGACGCGCTGCGCCGGGCGCTCCGGGGAGGGTTCGAGAGCGTCGCCTCGGACCTGATCCTGGGGCTCCCGGGGGAGGATCTCCCGCGCTTCGGCGACACGGCGCGGCGGCTCGCGGACGAGGGGCCGGACCACGTGTCGGTGTATCTCCTCGAAACCGACAAGGACACGCCGATCGCCCGTGAGATCCGTCGCCGCGGCGCCGCCGCCGCGGACGACGACGCGCTCGTCGCCGCCTACGAGGCTGCGGCGGAGACCCTCGAGCGGGCGGGACTTCGCCTCTACGAGATCTCCAACTTCGCGCGGCCCGGACGCGAGAGCCGCCACAACCTGAAGTACTGGCGGGACGAGCCGTACGCGGGGTTCGGTCTCGGCGCGCACTCGTACCTCGGGGGCGCCCGGCGGTCGAACGAACGGGATCTCGACCGGTACCTCGATCGCCTCGGCCGCGGCCTCGATCCGGTCGTCTGGACGGAAGGGTTCGACGCGCCGAGGCGCGCCGCCGAGGCGGCGATCCTCGGCCTGAGGCTCCGGGACGGGGTGGCTCTCGACGCGATCGAGCGGCGGTACGGGGTGGACCTCCGCGCCGGCCGCCGCGAGGCCTGGGAGCGCGCGGCGGCGGCCGGCGTCGCGGAGGTCGAGGGGGGCCGGGCGAGGCTGACGCGCCGCGGGCGGCTCCGGTCCAACGAGCTGTTCGCGGAGCTGATCTGAGGGGGGCCATGAGCGAGCGATGGGTGGATCTCCGGAGCGACACCGTCACGAGGCCGACGCCCGAGATGCGCCGGGCGATGGCCGAGGCCGAGGTCGGGGACGACGTCTACGGCGAGGATCCGACCGTCCGGCGGCTCGAGGAGGCCGGGGCGGAGCGGGTCGGGACGGAGGCGGCGCTGTTCGTGCCGACCGGCACGATGGGGAACCAGATCGCGATCCACCTCCACGCCCGGCCCGGATGCGACGTGCTCCTCGAGGCGGAGTCGCACGTCTATCTCTACGAGCTGGGGGCGATGGCCGCGTGGTCCGGCGCGCTGCCGCGAACGCTCCGGGGGCGGAACGGGATCCTCGATCCCGCCGACGTCGCGGCGGCGGCGGCGCCCGGTCCGTACTACATGGCTCGCGCGCGGCTCCTCGTCCTCGAGAACACGCACAACCACGCGGGGGGCGTCGTGCTGGGGATCCCCCGGAAGGACGCGCTGATCGCGGCGGCGCGGGCCCACGGCCTCGCCGTCCACCTGGACGGCGCCCGGATCTTCCACGCCGCGGAGGCGGACGGGGCCTCGCCGGCCGAGGAGGCCCGCGGCTTCGACTCCGTGATGTTCTGCCTCTCGAAGGGGCTCGGGGCGCCGGCGGGATCGTTGCTGTGCGGGAGCGCGGATCTGGTGCGGGAGGCGCGCGTCGTCCGGAAGCGGATGGGGGGCGGGATGCGTCAGGCGGGGATCCTCGCGGCCGCGGGGCTCGTCGCCCTCGACCGCCACGTCGCCCGCATCGCCGAGGACCACGCCCGGGCGCGGCGGCTCGCGGAGGCGCTCCGGGACCTCCCGGGGTTCCGGATCGAGCCGGGCGAGGTGCGGACGAACATCGTCATCGCGGGGGTCGAGCCGCAGGGGGCCGAGGAGCGGGTCCTGGCGGGGATGCGCGATCTCGGGGTGCTGGCGGGAGGGATGGGGCCGGGCCGGATCCGGTTCGTCACGCACTTCGACGTCGACGACGCCGGTCTCGAGCGGGCGATCCGCGCGATCCGGGAGGTCTCGCGGGGGCTCGCGTAGGGGGCCCGGATCGACTCCGCGGCGCGGTCGTGTCTATAATCGCCGGCCCGCCCGGAGGGAATCGGAGGAGCGCCGTGGAATTCTCGTTCACCGAAGACCAGGAGATGCTGCGCCGGACGGTCCGCGAGTTCGCCGAGGGCGAGATCGGGCCGAAGGTCATGCAGTACGACGAGGCCCAGGAGTTCCCCCGGGAGATCCTCGCCAAGGCGGGGGATCTCGGCCTGATGGGCGTGATCTTCCCCGAGGAGTACGGGGGGGCGGGGCTCGGCTACACCGAGTACGCGATCGCCGTCGAGGAGCTGTCCCGCGTGGACGGCTCGATCGGGATCGCGGTGGCCGCGCACAACTCGCTCTGCACGAACCACCTGTTCCAGTTCGGCTCGGAGCGGCAGCGCCGGGAGTACGTGACGAAGCTCGCCGCGGGACAGTGGATCGGCGCGTGGAGCCTGACCGAGCCGACGGCGGGCTCCGACGCCGCCGGGACGAAGAGCACCGCCCGCAAGCGGCCGGACGGCTGGCTCCTGAACGGCTCCAAGACCTTCACGACCCACGGCTCCGTCGGCGATCTGACGGTCGTGTTCGCGGTGAGCGATCCGGAGAAGAAGAAGCACGGGATCTCCGCCTTCGCAGTCGAGAAGGGGACGCCGGGATTCCGCCCCGGGAAGAAGGAGAACAAGATGGGTCTCCGCGCCTCCGACACCGCGGAGGTGATCATGGAGGACTGTAAGGTTCCGGACGGAGCGCTCGTCGGCCAGCGCGGGCACGGGTTCGTCGACGCGATGGTGATCCTCGACGGGGGGCGGATCTCCATCGCCGCCCTGGCGCTCGGCATGGCGCGC
>CAZPWK010000237.1:0-4138 GCA_964590285.1 uncultured Acidobacteriota bacterium
AGACTCCCTTCGAGGCGGTCGTCGCGGCCCTCGACGCTCTCGCCTCGCTTCCGCCCGTCGCCGGCGCGCCGACGCGCGTCCTGCTGCCGACCCGGGCCCAGATCGCCGACCAGGCCAAGCGCGCCGGGCGCGATCCCTTCGCGCCGCGGGCCGCGGCGCGATAGGAGCCGGACGTGGAGCGGCACGAGCCCGGGCTCCGCCTCGAGGATCGGCTTCGCGCCGCGGGGGAGATGCACGCGGCGAGACTGCATCCGGAGGCGCGGCGGTTCGTTCCGGCCGCGATCGCCGCGGCGGTCGCCGTGCACGCGCTCGCGGGGCTCCTCTCGCTCCCGCGCGCTTCGCGGACCGGGCCCCCCCCGCTCCGACCGCGGGAGGAGACCGCGGCCGGGCCGGTCCACGCGGTCGTCCCGCTTCCCCCGGCGAGGGTCCCCGCGCCCGCGGCGGACGTCTCCCCGGCGGCGGCGCGGCCCGCCGTCGAGGCCGAGGCCGACGCCGAGGTCCCGGAGCCCCCGGACCTTCCGATCGAGCCGTGGATCGAGGCCGTCCGGGAGCCCGATCTGGCCGCGCTCCCCTCCGAGGCGGGCCTGCCGCTCGGGGACCCGGAGCCGCCGCCCGCCGGCCCGCCGTTCGAGGAGCCGGGAGTTGTCACGAACCCGGTCCTGATCCCCGGAAGCCGCGTGCAGCCGGTGTACCCGGCGCGGGCGAAGAGGCTCGGAATCGCGGGGAACGTCCTGCTCGACGTCAGCGTCCTCCCGGACGGCTCCGTCGGCGAGATCGCCGTGCTCCGGTGCCATCCGGCCGACCAGGGGTTCTGCGAGTCCGCGGTTCACGCGGCCCGGCGCTGGCGCTACCTCCCGGGTCTGCGCGACGGCCGCCCGACGCAGGTCTCCCTCAAGGTCAACGTGGACTTCGAGCCATGACGCGAGCGCGCCTGGCCCCCCTCCGTGTCGCGCGGCCGGCGGCCCGCCGGGTGGCCCGGGGATCCTCGCTCTTCCTCGCCGCCGTCCTGTTCCTCCTCTCCGGGCGGGCCGCGCGCGCCGGGTTCGACCAGGCGGTCGCGTACTTCAAGGCCGGCAACTGGCTGGAGGCCTCGGCGCGCTTCCAGTCGCTGGTGGACGAGTCGCCGGGCTACGACTACGGCCACTACATGCTCGGCCACTGCCTCCTCCGGATGGGACGGCCGGCGGAGGCCGAGGCGAGCTTCCTGAGGGCGGTCGACCTCCGGCGCGACCGCCCCGAGTACCACCACGGCCTCGCCCTCGCGTCGTACGCCGAGAAGCGCTACGTCCCCGCGCTCGCCTCTCTCTCCCGCGGCGCCCCCCTCGTGCGCGACCCTCGAACGGCGTGGTCGTTCCTCGTGCTCCGCGCGTGGACGCTTGCGGCGATCCACCGATGGGCGGACGCGGCGTCCGACCTCGAGAAGGCGATCGCCATCCGCGGCGACCCCGCGCTCTGGGACATGCTCGGCCGCGCGGAGCGGTCGCTCGGCCACTACGACCACGCCGCGCGGGCGTTCGGCCTCGCGCTCAGGGCGCGGCCCGGCGACGGAGATCTCCTCCGCCGCTTCTCGGACGCCCTGATCCGCCTCGCGCTCTCGACTCCCGACCCGGGGCGCAAGCGGGCCGCGTACGCGCAGGCGGCCGCGGCCGCGGACCGGCTCCGGGCGGCGCTCCCCGACGACGCGGCCGCGGCGGAGCTCTACGGGCGCGCCGCCCTCGGCGCGGGGCGGTTCGACGAAGCGGAGGAGGCGCTGACCCGGGCCCTCGCGTCCCGGCCGGGCTGGTGCCCCGCGACGATCAACCTCGCCCGCGCGCTCTGGGGCCAGGGGCGTCTCGAGGAGGCGGAGGCGAGACTCCTCGAGGCGGCCTCGTGCGCGCCGACCGCTCCCGAGGTGCACGAGGCTCTCGGGGGAGTCTACTTCCGGCTGCGGCGCTTCGACCGCGCCCTGGAATCCTATCGACGGGCGGACGGCCTGATGCCGAGCCCGACGGCGCGGGCGGGGATCGAAGCGGCGAAGGTGCGCCTCAGGGGCCGCCCGGAGAGCGACGGGACCCGACGGCAGCCCGATCCAAGTCGCTGACAGCAGGGAATTTCCCCCTCGAAGGCGTTGACACCCTTTCGGACGCTGTGTTAGAGTCACCGGCCGGTTTCCGCCCGCTCGACGAGGAAGGGATGCCGCGCCGCGCGGGCGGCCTTCCGCCTCGTCGCGGGGAGGCGCGAGGCCGGCCGCCGGGAGGGACCCTTGACCGACAGCCTGGTTCCGGTCTTCCTCATCGTCGCTGCCGGGATCGCCACCGCCGCCGTGTTCCTCGCCCTGACGCACGCGCTCGGCCGCCCGAGGAGGTCGGTCGTCGACCGGACGCCGTACGAGTGCGGTCTCAACCCGTTCACGTCGACGCTGAGCCACCGCTACTCGGTGCGCTTCTACCTGATCGCGATGCTCTTCATCCTGTTCGACATCGAGGCGGCGTTCCTGTACCCGTGGGCGGTCACGTTCCGCTCGTTCGCCGCGAGCACGGTCTTCGTGCTCGTCGAGATGGCGGTGTTCCTCGGCATCCTGATCGTCGGTTACGTGTACCTGTGGCGCCGCGGCGCCCTCGAGTGGGATTGAGCGATGGCGGACGGAAAGAAGGCGATCGAGGCGCTCCGCGAGAAGTTCCCGGGCGCCGTCGTGTCCGAGGGCTCGTTCCGAGACCAGCACTGGGCCGTTCTCCGGCCCGAGGGTCTCGTCGAGGCGTGCCGGTGGCTCCGGGACGATCCTCTCTGGGCGTTCGACGTCCTGCTCGACGCGACGGCCGCCCACTGGCCGGACGATCCCGAGCCGATCGAGCTGATCTACCACCTCCACAGCACGGCGCGGAACGACCGGCTGCGGATCAAGGTGCGGACCGCCGACGGCGCGGAGGTTCCCACTCTCTGCGGGGTGTGGAGCTCCGCCGAGTGGGCGGAGCGAGAGACCTACGACATGTTCGGGATCGTCTTCCGGGGGCACCCGGACCTCCGCAGGATCCTGATGCCCGAGGACTACACCGATTTCCCGCTCCGCAAGGAGTTCCCGCTCTACCGCGGCTGAGCGAAGAGGCCCCGAAGCGACGATGCCCCCGACCCACGAGCGCACCGACGAGCATCCGGACATCATCACGCTGAACATGGGCCCGTCGCACCCGGCGACCCACGGGGTGCTGAGGATCGTGCTCCGGCTCGACGGGGAGACGGTGGTCAAGGCGACGCCGCACATCGGCTACCTCCACCGCGGCATGGAGAAGATCGCCGAGAACCGGACCTACCTCCAGTTCCTCCCGTACACGGACCGCATGGACTACCTGAGCCCGCTCGCCGCGAACGTCGGGTTCGCGCTGGCGATCGAGGATCTGCTCGGGATCCGGGTCCCGCCGCGCTGCGAGGCGATCCGGGTCCTCTGCTGCGAGCTGGCGAGGATCGGGTCGCACCTCGTCTGGCTCGGGACGCACGCGCTGGACATGGGCGCGGGCACCGTGTTCTTCCACACGTTCCGCGACCGCGAGTGGCACTACGACCTCATCGAGGACCTGACCGGGGCGCGGCTGACGACCTCGTTCACGCGCGTGGGCGGCCTCGCGCGCGACGCCGACCCGGAGTGGCTGAGGAGGCTTCGCGACTTCGTCGACGCGATGCCGCGGAGGATCCGCGAGTACGAGGCGCTCCTGACGAAGAACACGATCTGGCTGAAGCGCACCCGGGGCGTCGGGGTCCTCCGCGCCGCCGACGCGCTGTCCTGGGGGGTGACGGGCCCTTCGCTCCGGGCCTCGGGGGTCGAGCACGACGTCCGCAAGGCGCGGCCGTACTCCGGCTACGAGCGCTACGACTTCGAGATCCCGACGGGGAGCGAGGGGGACATCTACGATCGCTATCTCGTCCGGCTCGAGGAGATGCGCCAGTCGCTCCGGATCCTCGACCAGGCGCTTCGCGACCTCCCCGACGGGCCCGTGAACGTGGACGCTCCGAAGGTCTTCCTGCCGCCCAAGCGCAAGGTCCTGACGAGCATGGAGGAGCTGATCCACCAGTTCCTGATCGTGACCGAGGGGTTCGAGTGCCCGGCGGGTGAGGTGTTCCACTCGACCGAGGTCCCGAAGGGGGAGCTCGGGTTCTACGTCGTCTC
>CAZPWK010000238.1:0-4137 GCA_964590285.1 uncultured Acidobacteriota bacterium
ACGAGGCCCCCGGCAGGGTGCTGAGGATGTCGTCGCCGGGAGCGCCGAGGTCCACCGTGACGGCGCCGTAGCAGGAGAACGACGCCTTGAGGTCGTTGTGGTCGGTGGCGGCGACGGAGATGATGTTCGGCAGGTCGTACGAGCTGGGATAGTGCGGCGTGATGTCGGTGTTGCTGGCGCTGTTGCCCGCGGCCGCGACGAACACCTGCTCCGCCGCGCCCGCCGCGGCGATCGCGTCGTAGAGGGCCTGCGAGAACGAGCCGCCCCCCCAGGAGTTGCTCGTCAGGTCCGCGCCCGCCGCCGTCGCGTACTGCACCGCGAGGATGGCGCCGGTCGTCGTGCCGGAGCCGCCCGAGCTGAGGAACTTGAGCGGCATGATCTTGACGTTCCAGGCGACGCCGGCGACGCCGATCCCGTTGTCGCCGATCGCGGTGATCGTCCCGGAGACGTGCGTCCCGTGGCCGTGATCGTCGAACGGGTCGTTGTCGCTGTTGTAGAAGTCCCAGCCCCGGATATCGTCCACGTACCCGTTGGCGTCGTCGTCGATCCCGTTGCCGGCGATCTCGTTCGGGTTCGTCCAGATGTTGGCCGCAAGCTCGGGGTGGTTGTAGTCCACGCCGGTGTCGATTACGCCGACGACCACCTGCGGGCTCCCGGTCGAGACGCCCCAGGCCATGTCGGCGTCGATGTCCGCGTCGACCGTGCCGCCGGTCTGGCCGGTGTTGATCATCCCCCACAGCTCGGGGAGCCTGGGATCGTTCGGGACGAGGTCGAGCGTCCAGTAGTAGTTCGGCTCGGCGTACTGGACGAGCGGGTTCGCCTGGAGCCGCTGGACCGCCGTCTCGACGTCCACGCCGGGGCCGAGGCGCCAGTGCTGGGCCCTGGACTGGAACTCCACGACCTTCAGCGCGTTGAGATCGGCGCGCGCCGAGGCCATCTCCAGGGGCCGGGCCGCAGGCTTGAACTTGACGATCACCTCGCCCGGAACGTAGGCCGGGCTCACCGTCTGACCGGAACCGGGCCCGACGAGGGACGCTCCGGTGCCCGGGATCGCCAGGACCGCGAGCGCGATCAGGATCAGGGCAAGCTTCACGCGGCTCATCTGGATCACCTCCTGCCGTCGGCCGACGGCGATGGTTGGGGCGGGAACTGGCGGGTGAGAGGAGCTTCGGTCGCGGCGAAACGCGGGCCGGGGACGGGGCATAAGAAACCCCGACTGCCGGGCCGGAGAGTGCTTACCCCCCGCGCGTGTGCCGGGAACTTCATGCAGGACACCATGCTTCGGGGCACGGCTCCCCCCGAAGCCGAACGGAACCCCTCCCGCACTAGTGAATGGACTGGAGTCTATGCCGCTCCCGGCGCCCCGGTCAAGCAGATTCTCGGGGGGCGGTCGCGAATTTCCCGCGGAGCGCCGACGTCCTCCGTGCTCGGGAAGGGAGGTCGGACGCCGACCGGCCGCGATCGATTTCCGGTGTGGATCCGGACGATTATCTTGCTTAAAGGAAAGGTTTTTTCACCACGCGGCATCCGCTCGAGGGCAGAAGGGCCGGGTGACGCGAATGGAGGAACAAGGATTCGATCAGGCGAGAAAAAGCCCATCGCAGGAATGTTCCGGCGGGGCGCTCCCGCCCGTCAGAACCGCCAGCTCAACGTGGCGTAATACTGATCGTTGTCCTCGTGCGCTCCGAGGTTCCGGTCCGCGGTCAGCGACAGCAGCCAGTGGCGTCCGAAGAAGGCTTCCCAATCGAGTCCGAACCAGGCGAAGTCCCCTTCCGGAATCGCGGGATGGAGAGGGGACTCCGCGCGGAAGCCGCCGTGGATCTCGAGCCGGGTCCAGCTCGCGAGGTCGCTCGACACCGACAGCGCATGGAGCCATCCTTCCGTGACGTCGCTCTCGTAGCGCGTGCTGCGGATCCGCGCCGCGAGCCCGAGCTGCGTGAGCCCCGCGGCGCCGAGCGTGCCCGTGTAGGAATCGGCGCTTCCCGCGGGGCCGCCGCTCGAGCTCCGCGCGTCCACGCCCCACAGCAGATGGCGGCCTGCCTTGCCGTCGACGCCCGCCCAGACGCCCTGCCGGTACGTGTCGTCGAACTCGGTCTCCGGTGTGATGAGATCGCGGTACAGCCGGACGCTGCGGCGATCGTCGTAGCCGGCGCGGACGGCGAGCGCGTCTCCGAAGCGGTATCGCAGGGACGCGAACGTGCTCGTCGCGGTGAGCGAATCTCCGCTCTCGGCGTCCTTGCGCCAGCCGCGGTTCACGTCGATCTCCTGCGCGAGGTAGCCCGAGAGCTTGCGGTCGTCGTAGCGGCCCTGGACGAACAGGAAATCCCGGTTGACCTCCCCCTCCTCCGTCGAGGACACGGCCCCCGTCGTGACGGCCCAGCGGCGCAAAGCGGCCGGGGCGTTTCCGTACTCGAAGAACCCTCCGAACCCGCGCACGTCGCTTGACCAGGTCCAGTCCTCCGGCTCGGGCTCCGTCCCGTAGAAGCCCCCCGCTGCCCAGCGCGCTTTGCGGTACTCCGCGTAGATGCCGTCGAACAGGCTGACCACGGCGAGCGAAGGGGCGAATTGCCGGCCGAGGCCGACCCGGAGGGGGTTGTCCGCCCGCCCATAGGATGCGGACAGGCGGTACACCCGGTTCCGGTTCTCGGCATCCGTGTCGCCGTCTTCCTCCCTCCGGTAGGTCCGCCGGGTGCGGACGTCAACGGCGAGATCGATCGCGCTGCCGCCGACATCGCGGCCGTCGAGCCTGAGATCGAGCGCCGGCTGGCTATAGCCTCCGCCGATTCCCGAGGTCCGGTCGACGTAGAGGTACCGGAGGCCCAGCCTCCCGCGCAGCCCGAGGGGGTGGCGCTCCCGGACCGGCTCGCCGGCCGGAGCGGCGGCGGCGCCGGCCTCCGGGGCGGCGGAAGCGAGCCGGACGGCGTCGCCCACGAGGATCTCCGGGGCCGCGGTCGCCATGACGCAGCGGGCGCGGTGCGTCGAGACCTCGGTGACGGTCAGGTCCGCCACGGGGGCCTGGTCGCGGACGACCTCGAGGCGGGTTCCCGGTTCGAGGCCGTCCCCGGACCCGGAGCTCACGTACACGGACCGGCCGGCGACGCTGGTCACGACGAGGGCTCCGGGATCGGATGCCTGCGCGAGCGCGCCCGCGGCGGCCAGCGAAATCAACAGCGGGAAGAATCGAATCCGCATACTCAGTCCTCCGCGACGCCGCGCGGGTGGCACGCGTAGCACGCGTCGCTGTTGTACTGATAGCCGGATACCCCCGTGTGGAGAGGGCTCGTGTCCGGCTGGCTGTGGCAGCCGAGACAACTGAACACCGAGTAATTCGTGGAGACGGTGTGGCAGTCCGAGCAGCGGCCCCAGACGCCGTTGTGGGTGCCCGAATAGATCGGGAAATACCGGCTGTCGTGCTCCAGGAACCGGGCCTCTTCGAACGATGTCGTGTTGTGGCACTGGGTGCAGTCGAGCGAGAAGCCGCCCTCCGTGTGGTTCGGATCGGTGGTCGCCTGGTAGTCGGGGAGGTGGCACGACACGCACTCGGGCGCGAGGTCCGGGTTGAACGGCTCGCCGTGGCAGCGCGCGCATTCAAGCGCGGCATGGGCGCCCGACAGCGGGAAGCCCGTGGCATCGTGGTTGATGCGGCCGCCGAGGAAGGAAACCGTGCCGTGGCAGAGCGAGCAGTCCTCCGGGTAGTCCCCGTCCGCGTGGCTTTGGGGCTTCTGAGGGGCGGAGGGGAACCCCGTGCTGTCGTGGCAGGCGGCGCACCCGGTCGCGAGCCCGACGTACACGAGCTGGCCTTGCGCCTTCGGCCGGTGGCACGCCTCGCAGTCGGCCGCCGCATGGGCTCCCGACAGCGGGAAACGGGTCATCCGGTGAAGGCGCGCCGTCTCCGCCCTGTCGAGGAACGTCCGGGTCGTATGGCAGCGCGAGCAGTCCATCCCGAATTCCCCCCGGTGGATGTCCTGGTGGCACGCGACGCAGTCGGGCCGCGGGGGCTTGCCGAAATCGAGCGTCCTGTGGCATGCCGAGCACACGGCGGTGGCGTGCGCCCCGCGCAGCGGGAGGCTCGCCGGGTGCTTGAAGTCCTTCGTCGGCTTCACCGGCAGAAACTCCGCGTCGTCGTGGCAGAAGTTG
>CAZPWK010000239.1:0-4129 GCA_964590285.1 uncultured Acidobacteriota bacterium
AGTCGAGCAGGATCACGACGTCCTTCTTGTGCTCGACGAGGCGCTTGGCCTTCTCCATCACCATCTCCGCGACGTGGACGTGCTGCTGCGCCGGTTCGTCGAAGGTCGAGGCGACCACCTCCCCCTGGACCGAGCGCTGCATGTCGGTGACCTCCTCGGGGCGCTCGTCGATCAGCAGGACGATCAGGTAGACCTCGGGGTGGTTCTTCGTCACCGAGTTCGCGATCGACTGCAGCAGCATCGTCTTCCCCGTGCGGGGCGGGGAGACGATCAGCCCGCGCTGGCCCTTCCCGATCGGCGTCAGGAGGTCCATGATCCGCCCCGACAGGTTGTCGATCCCGGTCTCGAGGCGGAGGTGCTCCAGCGGGTACAGCGGGGTCAGGTTGTCGAAGAAGATCCGGTCGCGGATCTTCTCGGGGTCGTCGAAGTTGACGGCGAGCACCTTGATCAGCGCGAAGTAGTTCTCGTCCTCCTTCGGCGGGCGCACCTGGCCGGACACGGTGTCGCCCGTGACGAGGCCGAAGCGCTTGATCTGGGAGGGAGAGACGTAGATGTCGTCGGGCCCCGGCAGGTAGTTGTAGTCGGGGTGCCGGAGGAACCCGTAGCCGTCCTGGAGGATCTGGAGGACCCCCTCGGCGAAGACCAGCCCGCTCTTCTCCGACTGCGCCTTCATGATCTCGAAGATCAGGTCCTGCTTCCGCATGCCGGCGGCGCCCGAGATCGAGAGGCGCCGGGCGGCCGCGCTCAGGTCCTGGTTCGTCATCCGGTAGAGCGAGTTCAGGTCGACGTGCGGCTCGTCGGCGCCGGACGGGACCGGGGCCTCCCCCTCCGCGGGCTCCTCGAGGTCCGCCGGGATCTCGGGGTCGCCGGGGCTCTCGGCGGGAGGAACGGGCCTGCGCTCGAATCGGAATTCCCGGTTGCCGCCGTGGCCGCGGCGTCCTCGCGGTCGTCCTTCCGACATGGATCCTCCGAGCCCCGGCGTCCGCGCCTCGCGCTGGAAACGTCCGTCTTCCGGTGAGTTCCGCCGCGGAGTCGCTGTGGGATGGGGAAGACGGCTGTCGCCGGGACGGCGACTATACCACGGGGGAAGCGGGGGAGTCCACGGCGCGGGATACGATCGGCCCGGGAGGGGATCGTGGCGGAGCTGATCGGGGTCGTCCTCGCCGGGGGCGAGGGGAGCCGGACCGGCCGTGCGAGGGGGAGCCTGACGCTCGACGGGATGACGCTCGCCGAGCGGGCGGCCCGCGCGCTGCGGCCGCTGACGGCGAGCGTCCTCGTGAGCGTCGCGCCGGGGTCGGTGAACCCGGCGCGGAAGTACCCCTGCGTCGAGGACGCGCTCCCGGCCCGCCGCGGGCCGCTGGCGGGGCTCGAGGCGGTGATGCGGGTCACCGGCGACGCCGACCTCCTGGTCCTCGCGTGCGTCTATCCGCTCTTCCCGACCGAGGGGCTGAAGATCCTGATCGCGGCGGCGGTCCGGGGCACGGACCTCTGCTTCCCCGTGGACTCCCGGGGGCGGGACCATCCGCTCGTCGGCCTGTGGCGCCGGAGCGCCGAGCCGCGCATCCGCGAGGCGCTCGAGAACCGGGTCTACAAGGTGCGCGCGCTCCTCGCGGACCTCTCCGTCCGCCGCGTCCCCGCCTCGGGGTTCCCGGGGCTCGACCTCGACGGGCCCCTCGACCCGATCGAGGGCCCGGAGGCGCTCGACCGGAACCCCTGACCGGGCGCGGTCAGCGGGACAGGCGGTCGAGGACCTCCTTGAGGGCCTCGAAGAACCGGCCGACCGACGGGACGTTGAGACGCTCGTCCGGCGAGTGGACCCCCTGCATCTCCGGGCCGAACGAGATCATGTCCATCCCCGGCACCTTGTCTCCGAGCAGGCCGCACTCGAGGCCGGCGTGGATCGCCGTCACCTTCGGATCCTTCCCCCAGCGCTTCGCGTAGACGTCGCGGACGACGCCGAGGACCGGAGACGTCATGTTGGGCTTCCAGCCGGGGTAACCGTCGCGCGGGCGGACCTCGGCGCCGGCGAGGCTCCCGATCGCGCGGATCGAGAGGAGCACGGCGGAGAGCGCAGGGCCGACCGAGCTGCGGCTGCTGGTGACGACCTTCAGCCGGTCCCCGTCCGCCTCGACGACCGCGAGGTTGCTCGAGGTCTCGACGAGGCCGGCGATCGCCTGGCTCATGCCGAGCACGCCGTGCGGGAGCGCGAGGAGGAGGTGGAGGAACCGGTTCCGGTCCTCGGCCGTCATCGCGCGCGCGGCGGCGCCTCCCGGGGCGAGCGAGAGGGCGAGGCCGTCGTCGATCCCCTCGAGCTCGGCTCGGAACGACGTCTCGCACCCGTCGAGCGCGGCCCGGAACCTCGGCTCGTCGGCCGCGTTCAGGAGGACGACCGCCTCGGCCTCGCGGGGGATCGCGTTGTGCTTCGACCCGCCGGAGAGCGCCGCGAGGTGGAACGGGGTCCCGTCGATCACCGCCGCCGCGAGGATCCTCGCCAGGAGCTTCAGCGCGTTGCCGCGGTTCTCGACGATGTTGAGGCCGGAGTGGCCGCCCCGGAGGCCCCTGACCTCGAGGCGGTACGGCGACACGCCGCGCGGGGCGGCGGTCCAGGCGGGGGCGAAGAACAGGTGCGTGTCGGACCCGCCGGCGCACCCGACGAACAGCACCCCGTCCTCCTCGGAATCCAGGTTCAGGAGGGTCTTCCCCTCGAGGAGCGACGCGTCGAGCTTCATGGCGCCGGTCAGGCCGGTCTCCTCGTCCACGGTGAACAGGAGCTGCAGCGGGCCGTGGACGACCGAGGGGTCGGTGGCCGAGGCCATCGCCGCGGCGACCCCGATGCCGTTGTCGGCGCCGAGGGTCGTGCCGGTGGCGTAGATCCACTCCCCCTCGACCCTCGGCCGGATCGGGTCCTTCAGGAAGTCGTGCTCGGTGTCCCGGTTCTTCTCCGCCACCATGTCCAGGTGCCCCTGGAGGACGACGACCGGGGCCTTCTCCCGCCCCTTCGTCGCGGGGACGGTGATCACCAGGTTGCCGACGGAGTCCTGGGCCACCCGGAATCCGTGCTTCCCGGCGACGGCGGCGAGGTGCCGGGCGACCGCCGCCTCGTGCCCCGACGGGCGCGGGATCGCGAGCAGGGCCGAGAAGTGCTCGAAGACGGATCGGGGCTCGAGTTTCGCCAGGGGATCGTTCATCGCGAGGGTCCTCCGAGGGCCTGGCCGCCCGCGGCGATCGCGCGGGAGCGGCGTTTCGAGTGACGGAGCGCCCACGGTAAACCAGTCGCACCGGGCTCCGCAACCCGATAGAATCGCCTCGTCGTCCGCTTTCCAGGAGGATCCCATGAGAAGAAGCTTCGCGCCGCCGCTCGCGCTCGCCCTCGCCCTCGTCGCGGCGATCGCCTCGGCCCGGGCGGGGACGTACTCGAAGACCTACCTGTTCAAGCCCGGCGTCGACCTCGAGGTCGGCGAGGACCTCGGGGACGGCCTCCAGCTCGAGTCGCTTCGATTCGACGTGGCCGGGGAGAACTGGGAGACGCTGCGCGCGGTCGCGACGATCTCGAACCTCGGCGAGAAGTCGCGGATGTTCGCGGTCGCGGTCGCCGTCCTCGACGACGAGGGGCGCCTCCTGGCCGCCGGGAACGGGGGACCGAGACTCTTCCCGCTCCGCGCCGGCCGCCGGGGGCCGTTCAAGGTGTCGCTGACCGGGTTCGGGGACGGGCCGGCGGCGGCGACGCAGTTCAAGATCGCAATCCACGTCTCCGAGTGACGCCGGGCGCCGCCCCGCGGGCACGGCACGTGCAGTCCCTGCCGTGCGGTTGCCCCCGGGCGGTCCCGGACCAAGATTGTAAGGGGTCCCGGGAAACCGACCGGGAGCCAAGGATCTGGAGGAAGGCGCCATGCGAATCCGGTTGCTCACGCTCGCGATCCTGACGGGGGCTCTCTGTACTCCCGGGATGACACCTGTCGCATCCGCCGGCAACGGCGTGGACGTGGACCTCGGGGTCAGCGTGCCGATCGGCGACAGCGGCCGGCTCTGGTTCGACATCGCTTCCCGGCACTACGACTACGAGCCGAGGCTCGTCCAGCAGTGGGCCCCTCGGTACTCCAACCCGGACGACCTCGCGGTCTCCCTCTTC
>CAZPWK010000240.1:0-4121 GCA_964590285.1 uncultured Acidobacteriota bacterium
AGGAGAGGGCGCGCGAGGAGAAGGCTCGGAAGAAGGCCGAGAAGGAGCGGCAGAAGGCGGAGCCGAAGGTCAAGCGCTGGGTCGAGCTGACGGTCCAGGTCGCCGAGGGGCCGCAGTACCGCGCCGGCGACCTGACGGTCACCGGGAACACCGTGTTCACCGACGAGCAGATCCGCGCGCTCGTCCCGGTCCGCAAGGGGGACATCGTCAACATCGGGATCCTGAAGATGGCGTCGGACGCCATCACCCGCCTCTACGGCGACCGCGGCTACTACCTCGCGACCGCGGTCCACCAGCGCCAGAGGAACTCCGAGACGAAGGTCGCCGACCTCCAGATCTCCGTCAACGAGGACAAGCCGTACTACGTCGCGAGGATCGAGTTCACCGGAAACACCTTCACGCACGACAAGGTGCTGCGGCGGGAGATGCCGCTCCAGGAAGGCGACCTCTTCAGCCGGAGCCGTCTCGACCTCGGAGTCTCGAAGATCAACCAGCTCGGGTACTTCCAGGCCAAGGATCAGCCGATCGTGGAGCCGCTCTCCGGAGAGAACCGGGTGCGGATCACGGTCGAGGGGGAGGAGCAGAGCCGCAACGAGATCCAGGTCGGCGGCGGCTACAGCGGCCTCGACGGCGCCTTCTTCACCGGCTATTTCTCGACCCGCAACTTCCTCGGCCGGGGGCAGGTCGCGTCCCTGTCGGCGCAGGTCGGAGGGCGCGCCACCCGCTACTCGGTCTCGTTCCTCGAGCCTTGGTTCCTGGGCCGGCCGAACAACCTCGGATTCTCCCTGTTCCGACGGGACTACGACTACGGCGGCTCCCTCGAGAGCAGCAGCGACGGCCTGGGCGTCGTCGTCGGGCGGCGGCTCGGCTACTACACGAACGTCCGCCTGAGCTACAACTTCGAGAGGGTGAAGTCCACGGGCTTCACGGTCTCCGGAGGGGTCGCGGAGAACCGGATCGCGAGCTTGACCCCCACCTACGGGTACTTCCGGGTCAACAATCCCTACCGGCCGTCCCGCGGGTGGTCCCTCGACGTTCTCGCGCAGATGGCCGGGGGCCCGATCGGAGGCGACTCGGACTTCTGGAAGCCGGTCGTGCAGTACTCGGGCTACAAGCGGGGGCCGTGGCGGACCTTCTTCGGCCTGCACGCGGAGGCCGGCCAGATCCGCGCCTGGGGCTCGGACGAGAACCCGACGAGCTCGGAGGTCAACGGGATCCCGCGTTTCTCCCGGTTCTGGATCGGCGGCGACTCGCAGGGACCGCGCGTGTTCGAGACCCGAACGGTCACGCCGCTGCGCTTCGTCCGGCTCGACTACGCCGGGCGCATCGTCGAGACCCTCAGGGACCCGACCGGCGTGCCGGCCGCCGACTTCGACCGGAACGGCGACGGGATCCTCGACGGGCGGGACCTCGTCGAGGTCGGAGGAGACCGGTTCTTCCTGGCGCAGGGGGAATGGGTCGCGCCCCTCGCCGACACCGTCGAGGCGGCGTTCTTCGTCGACGTCGGGAACTCGCTCTTCGAGGACACCCCGTGGGGCCTGGACGACGTGCGCGTGTCCGCGGGCCTGGAGATGCGCTTCTACCTGCCGGTCTTCCCGGTCCCGCTCCGCCTGATCTACGGCTGGCCGCTCCGGAAGATCAACGAGGACCGGACGAGCAACTTCATGTTCTCGATCGGACGCAGCTTCTGATGGTACAGTGACCGGTCGGAGCCCCGCCGGGAAGCCGAGCGCGCGTCCCGGCCCGAGCGAAAGGAAGGTAGGCCGATGAGGCGAATCGCGATTCTGGCTCTCGTCGCCGCGGCAGCCGCGGTCGCGTCCGTCCGGGCAGAGGACCCGGCCCCGGTCCGGATCGGCGTCTTCGACGCGCAGAGGCTCTCCGAGGAGAGCGCCGAGGGGAAGCGGATCCAGGCGAAGCTGAGCGCTTTCCGGGACGCGAAGCAGGCCGAGCTCTCCGCGAAGGAGCGGGCGATCCAGGAGATCCAGGAGAAGCTCCAGGCCCAGTCGCTCTCGCTGTCGCCGGAGAAGCGCACCGAGCTGGAGAAGGAGATCCAGAGAAAGGCGCTCGAGCTCAGCCAGGCGCGCGAGGCCGCCCAGCGCGAGATGCAGATGGAGGTCGCCGAGGCGGAGAACGGGTTCCGCGACAAGCTCGTGGCGATCGTCGAGGCGTTCGGCCGCGAAGAGAACTTCGCCGTGATCCTGGAGCGGGGCCTGGTCGCCTACGTCAACCCCTCGCTGGACGTCACGACGGCGATCGTGGACCGGCTCAACCGGCTCGTGCCGGCGGAGGCGCCCGCGGCGGCGGCGCCGCCCCCGGCCCCGGCGGAGCCGAAGTAGCGGCGCCGCTACCGGCGCCGCACCTGACCTCGTGGCGGGAGGTGGGCCCTTGCACCGGCTCGGGGACCTCGCGGCGCGGGTCGGAGGGCGGGTCCTCGGCGACGCCTCCCGCCCGATCGGCGGGATCGCGACGCTCGAGGACGCGGGGCCCTCGGACCTCGCGTTCCTGACGAATCCGAAGTACCGGAAGGCGGCGGGCAGGACCCGGGCCGGCGCCGTCCTCGTCGGGCCCGGCGTCGAGATCGCCGGCCGGGACCTTCTCGAGGCTCCCGAGCCCTACCTCGCGCTCGCCGAGCTCCTCGATTTCTTCCACCCGCCGCCCCCCCGCACCCCCGGGGTGTCGCCGCTCGCCAGCGTGGACGGGAGCGCGCGGATCGGGGAGGAGGTCGCGATCGCGGCCTTCGCGGTCGTCGGCGCCGGAGCGACGGTCGGGAGCCGCTCGACGATCGGGGCCGGCTCGGTCCTGGGCGACGGCGCGGAGGTCGGCGAGGACACGGTGCTGCACGCGCGCGTCGTCCTCTACCCGCGCACGCGGGTCGGATCGCGCTGCATCCTGCACGCCGGGGTGGTGCTCGGGGGGGACGGTTTCGGCTTCGCCTCGTCGAAGGGAAGGCACCGGAAGGTGCCGCAGCTGGGCCGCGTCGTCGTCGAGGACGACGTCGAGATCGGGGCGCAGAGCTCGGTGGACCGGGGAGCCCTCGGGGACACGGTGATCGGCCGCGGGACGAAGATCGACGACCTCGTGATGGTGGCCCACGGCGTCCGCGTCGGACCGGACTGCCTGCTCGTCGCGCAGTCGGGGATCGCGGGGACGAGCCGCCTCGGCCGGGGGGTCGTGCTCGCGGGGCAGGCCGGCGTCGCCGGGCATCTCGGCCTGGGCGACGGCGCGGTCGTGGCGGCCAAGTCCGCGGTGTTCGAGGACGTGGCGGCGGGCGCATTCGTCGCCGGGATCCCCGCGACCGACCATCGCGTCTGGAAGAAGGCGCAGGCCGCGCTCCGGCGCCTTCCGGACCTGCGGGCCGAGGTCCGGGCGCTCCGGCTCCGGGTCGAGAGGCTCGAGAGGGAGAGGGAGGGCTGACCGTTGCTCGACATCAGGACGATCCTGGACAGTCTGCCGCACCGCTACCCGTTCCTGCTGGTCGACCGGGTGGTGGAGATGACGCCCGGCGAGCGGATCGTGGCGATCAAGAACGTGACGTTCAACGAGCCGTTCTTCCAGGGGCACTTCCCCGGCCAGCCGGTGATGCCGGGCGTCCTGATCATCGAGGCCCTCGCCCAGGCGGGGGCCGTGCTCATGCTCCACGACTTCGCCGACCGGCACGGGAAGCTCGTGTACTTCACCGGCATCGACGAGGCGCGCTTCCGCCGCGTCGTCGTCCCCGGGGACCAGCTCCGCCTGACCCTCGACGTGCTCCGCCTGCGGTCCCGCGCCTGCAGGATGAAGGCGGTCGCGGACGTCGGGGGCGAGATCGCCGCCGAGGCGGAGATCTTCTCGGCGATGGTGGACCGCTCGTGAGCGAGGCGCCCGGGACCCGGATCGACCCGAGGGCGGTCGTGGAACCCGGGGCGCGGATCGGCGAGGGGGTTCGCATCGGCCCCTACTGCGTCGTCGGGCCCGGGGTCGAGATCGGCGACCGCTGCGTCCTCGAGTCCCACGTCACCGTCCACCAGGGCACCGTGCTCGGGCCCGACAACGTCGTCGCGCCGATGGCGGCGATCGGGGGCGACCCGCAGGACCTCAAGTACCGCGGAGAGGAGAGCCGCCTCGTCGTCGGGGGCCGGAAC
>CAZPWK010000241.1:0-4067 GCA_964590285.1 uncultured Acidobacteriota bacterium
GCCATCACGCTCGCCCTTTGCGCCGTCTCCTTCGTCGTCGAGGACCGCCTCGCCCCGGTCACGAACCAGAAGGCTCTCGCGGTGCGGGACCGGATCCAGGGGAAGCCTCCCAGGACCTACGGAATGCCGGTCGGAGGCCGCTGGACCTTCGGCACCGGGGACCGCCTGTACCACTACCGGCTGTACGATCCGAACCGGCGGATGTTCCAGGGACTCAGCGTCCTGACCATCGACCGGGAGACGCCGACCATCCTCGAGCATCGCTTCGCGACCGTGGCGACGTGGAACGGGACCGCCTGGGCGCTCGACAGGGGTTGGCGTCGCACGTTCCCCGCGCCGGGCGCGGTCGGCAAGTTCGAGACCCACGACGGCGGCGAGATCTGCGCTCTCGATCCGCCGGAGACGTTCGGGCGCCGGGAGGCGGTCCTGAGCATCGGGTCGAATCTCCCGGACCAGATGAGCGTCGCCGAGCTCCGGGAGCAGGTCCGGACGCTCCGGAACAGCGGCTACGACACGACGCGTCTCCAGGTCGCGTTCCACTCGAGGATCGCCCAGCCGCTGACGCCGTTCGTCATGGTCCTGCTCGGGCTCCCCTTCGCCTTCCAGGTCGGGCGCCGGGGCTCCCTCTACGGGATCGGCGTGGCGCTCCTGCTCGTGATCGTCTACTGGGCGACGTTCGCCGTGTTCAACGCCCTGGGGTTCGAGACGGTCCTTCCACCCGCGCTCGCCTCGTGGGCGCCGAACGTCCTCTACGGGCTGCTCGGGTCGTATCTGCTCCTGTACGTCCGGACGTGACGAGCTTCTCGCGGGAGGCGGGTCCGCCTCACCGCGGCGCGCGGGAGGGGCCGGCGGAGCGGACCGTGTCGATCGCCGCGCGGACCTCGCCCTGGCTCGGATCGATCCGGAGCGACTCCTCCCACGCCCCGATCGCCTCCCGCGGCCGGCCGAGCTTCCGGTAGCACTCCCCCGTCGCATTCCACAGCATCGGGTCCCGTACGCCCGCCGCGCGCGCCTCGTCGAGATACGCGAGCGCCTCCCGCGGTCTCCCCGCCTCGATCTCCTCGATGCCGGCCTGGAGGAGGGCGCTCTTCCGCGAGCGCGGGTCCTCGAGGGCGCGAAGGATCTCGGCGCGGGCATCCTCGGCCTTCCCCTCCTTGCGGAGGAGGAGCGCGAGGTTGACCCTCGCGTCCCCGTAGTGCGGGTCCAGCTCGAGGGCCCGGAGCAGCCGCCCCCGGGCCGCTTCGAGGTTCCCCTCGGAGATCTCGAGGCCGGCGAGGTTGTTCAGCGGGGACGGATAGCGGGGGTCCAGCGCGGCCGCGCGGGACCAGCTCCTCCGCGCGTCCTCGACGTCCCCTCTCTCGAAGAAGATGCTCCCGAGGTTGTTGAGCACCACGGCGTGATCCGGCGACTTGGCCAGGGCGCGGTCGTAGAGCTCGATCGCCTTGTCGTCGTCTCCCCGGTCCTGGTAGACGAGGGCGAGGTTGTTGTACGCCCCCATGAAATACGGATCGGCCTCGATCGCGCTCCGGTACCAGGCCTCGGCCGCGTCGAGATCGCCCCGGGAGCGCGCGAGGTTCCCGAGATTCGCCCGCGGCTCCGCGGCGTCGGGGTCGACGTCCGCCGCGCGCCGGTAGTGAGCCTCCGCCTCGGCCTCCCTCCCCTTCTTCTCCAGGACGAGGCCGAGGCTGTTGACCACGTCGGCCGCGCCCGGCTCCGCCTCGAGCACCCCTCGCAGATGGCGCTCCGCGCCGTCGAGGTCCCGGGAATCCATGCAGAGCTGCGCCAGCTGATGGCCCGCCGCCCGTCTCGTCGCGGGGACCGTCAGAGCCCTCTCGAGGGCGGCCCGCGCCTCCTCGCGATCGCCGCGGAGGCGGAGCGCGGTCCCGAGATTGACGAGGAGAACGGCGTTCCGCGGCTCGTCCTCGATCCCCGCCCGGAACTCGGCGATCGCCGCCTCGATCTTCCCCTGCGCGAGGAGCGCGATCCCGGTGTTGTTCCGCGTCGTGGCGCGGACCGGCGCGCCCTCGGAGCTTCCCAGGTAGCCGAGGCTCCTGAGCTTCTCCCGGAGCTCCGCCGCCTCCGGGTCGAGCGCGGGGGTCCGCCCCTCGTCGGGCGAGGCGTCGATCCCGGGGCGCGTCGGCGCGTCCTCGCGGTACCGGAGCGGGTGCTTCTCGAGGAACGCCGGATCGAGCGCGGCCGTCAGCACCGAGCCGGGCCACGACGTCGGCACCGGCTGGCCGAAGAGCGCGAGGATCGTCGGGGCGACGTCGTACACGCTCGCCTCCTCGAGCCTCGCTCCCGCCCGGACGTGGGCGCCCGACAGGATCAGGACCCCGAAGCGGCGGTGCCAGTCGGCCGCCGGCCCGTGCCCGATCCGGGAGTCGGTCGTCAGCGGCCTCGAGGCGTCCGACGCGAACCCGTGGTCCGACAGGACCAGGACCGTCCAGTCGCGCCCGCGGCCCTCGAGAAGCCGTCCGACCTCGCGGTCCGCCGTCTCGTAGTAGGCGTCCACGACGTCCCGGAACGCCTCGAACCGCCCCGGATCGACCCCCGCGAGCTTCGGCGGCCGGTACGGCATGAACAGGTGGCCGACGGTGTCGGTCCCCTCGACGTACACCGACTCGAAGTCGAGCGGCCCCTGGGAGCGCAGCGCCAGGGCGACGTCCACGTACGTCCTCGTCGCGGCGAGGAGCGTGCGGAAATCGTCCAGGAGCTTCCGCTCCTCGCCGTCGAAGTCCTCCGGGCGCGTCCTGGGCCCCCGCAGATACTGCCGCACCTCCTCCCACGAGGTCGCCTCCGGCGGGACGATGCGAGGCCGCACCTCGCTCTCGTAGAGATCCGGAGGCCAGGTCTTCCCCTCTCCCGCCGCGGCGTCCGGCCTGGCGCCGAAGAGCTGGTACGCGACCCGGTCGGTGACCAGATACCCCTCGACCGGATCCGCCGGCCAGGTGGCCCACCACGCGACGTTGCCGATCCGGGCTCCCGCCTCCGAAAGCATTTCCCAGACCGCCGGCGCCTTCCGCTGCCGGGAGGTCACCGGCTGCCCCTCCCCGCCCTCCGGGCCGGGAACCAGGAAATCCAGGATGCCGTGCCGCGCGGGATCGACTCCGGTCGCGATCGTCGTCCACACGACCGGCGACAGAGCGGGGCTGATCGTCAGGAGCTTCGCCCGCACCCCCTCCCGGATCAGTCTCGACAGGTTGGGGAGCCTCCCCTGGGCGAGGAGCGGATCGAGGATCGCCCAGTCCGCGCCGTCGAGGCCGAGGATCAAGAGGCGGGTGTCGGCGAGGGAAGCGCGGGTGCCCTTCGGCACGGCGAGGAGGTCGAATCCCGCGACCTCGAGGCCGAGGAGCTCGACGCCTCTCTGCAGAAGAGCCGCGCCGAGGGCCTTCTGCAGCCTGACGCTCACGCTCGCGCGCATCGGCTCCCGAGGGCTCAGGGAGCCCGCCTCCCCCGCGCTCGCGCGCACGGAGGCGGCGATCACGCCGCGGATCCCCTCGCCGCCGGCGGCCCGAACCGCGTCCTCCCAGCGATCCGGGAGAACCCGGACCCGCGCGGATCCCCGCAACCCGAACGTGGACCCGTCCTTCCCGACGAGCCTCGCCTCCTCGGCGCCCGGCAGAGCGACGTCGGCCGCCGTCGCGGGATAGCGATCGAGCCGCAGCAGGCCGGGCGGGACGACCGCGACCGCTCCCTCGATGCGGCGCGGAGAGAAGGGAACGAGGTCCCCCGAGACGACGGAGATCTCCGAGGCGGGGTCCACGCGTCGGACCCCCGAGCCGATCCACGCCAGCGCGGCCAGCGGCAGGAGGAGCGCGGCGAGGCGAACCGCGCAGCGCACGGCGCCCCCCTCGTCGGCCCCTGCCGGGCGCTCGCTCATCCCGCGCCCCCCGGCTCGCCGGGCGCCGCCGCCTCAGATCGCCGCGGCACGGCGAAGGACCTCCTCGCCGACGTGAAGGCTCCCCTCCTCGACGAACACGGTCGCTTCGAGCTTCTCCACCAGGACTTCGGGGAAGAGCTCGCCCTCGAGAAGCACAACGATCACCGCATCGTCTTCGCGGACGGGT
>CAZPWK010000242.1:0-4059 GCA_964590285.1 uncultured Acidobacteriota bacterium
ACGCCGAAGAGGGCGTCGTCGCGTTCGGCTTCCCGGACCCCGAGGGCCATCCCTGCCGGATGCCCCTGAACGACCTCAGCGCCGCCGGACTGTCGTTCCGGCTCCTCCACGAGCTGCCGGGCCTCGAGCCCGGATCCCGGCTGGACGGAGCGACCGTGACGATCGCCCGCCGGGTCATCGAGGGCGATCTCCTGGTCATGCACGTCACCCCCGAGCCCTCCGCGGGAGCGGTTTGCGGCGTTCTCTTCTATCCGCGGGACGACCGCGACATCCTGGAGCTTCGGGGCCTTCTCGCCGAGCTGTCGGAGCGCGGGGACGAGGCGGACGACTCCCCGCGCCTCGGCGCGCCTCCCGCCGAATAGGGCCCGCCCCGCCCGCGTCCTCCCTCGTCTGCAACCGATCCGCCGGGAGGGCGTAGAATCTTCCGAACGCCGGGAACGCGCCGCCCGCACGGCGGCGAGACCGCTCGGCGGGGGGAGATCCCATGAGGAAGGTGCTGGTGGCTGTCCTCGCGATCGTAGGCGCGCTGGCGCTCTTGGTCGCGATCGTGGCGCTTCTCGCGGCGCTCGCCGCCTGGTCGGGGAAGGGCTCCGTCGCGTCGGGCACGATCCTCGAGGCCGACTTCGAGCAGGGGTTCGCGGAGTGCGTCCCCGCCGACCCGGTCGCGAAGGTCGTCCTCGGCAAGATGCCGGTCCTGCGGGACGCCGTCGAGGCGCTGGAGCGGGCCGGGGAGGACGAGCGGGTCGTCGCGCTCGTCGCCCGGATCGGCGGCGGCGGCATGGGGCTCGCGCAGGCGCAGGAGCTCCGGGACGCCGTGATCGCGTTCCGGGCGAAGGGGAAGAGGGCCGTCGCGTGGTCCGAGACCTTCGGGGAGTTCGGCCCGGGCAACGTCGGCTACTACCTCGCGACGGCCTTCGACGAGATCCACCTGCAGCCCTCGGGCGACATCGGCCTGACCGGCCTCGTGTCGGAGAGCCCGTTCGTGCGGGGAACCCTCGACAAGCTCGGCGTCGTCCCCCGGATGGATCATCGCCACGAGTACAAGAACGCGATGAACCTCTTCACGGAGACGAAGTACACGGACCCCCATCGCGAGGCGATGGCCGACCTGATGAACTCCATGTTCGGGCAGATCGTCCGGGGCGTCGCCAAGGGGAGGAACCTCCCCGAGGAGCGCGTCCGGGCCCTGTTCGACCGGGGGCCGTTCCTGGGGCAGGAGGCCCGGGACGCGGGCCTCGTGGACTCGCTGGCGTACCGGGACGAGGTGTACGCGAAGGTCAGGGAGAAGGCCGGCAAGGACGCGAAGCTCCTGTACCTGTCGAAGTACCTCGAGCGCGCCGGCCGTCCTCACCGGAAGGGCGAGACCGTCGCGCTGATCTACGGCGTAGGCGCGGTGGTGCGCGGCGAGAGCAAGTTCGACCCGCTGTTCGGGAGCCCCTCGATGGGGTCCGACACCGTGGCCTCGGCCTTCCGCGCCGCGGTCGAGGACGAGGACGTCAAGGCGATCCTCTTCCGCGTGGACAGCCCGGGGGGCTCGTACGTGGCCTCGGACGCGATCTATCGCGAGACGCTGCGGGCGAAGGAGGCCGGAAAGCCCGTGATCGTCTCGATGGGGGACGTCGCCGGATCGGGAGGCTACTTCGTCGCCATGGCGGCCGACACGATCGTCGCCCAGCCCGGAACGATCACCGCCTCGATCGGCGTGCTCGGCGGCAAGATGCTGACGCGGGCGATGTGGGAGAAGATCGGCCTGACGTGGGACGACGTCGCGACCGGACCCCAGAGCCGGATGTGGAGCGCGTTCCACGACTACACGCCGGAGCAGTGGGAGAGGTTCGAGGGTTGGCTGGACCGGGTCTACGAGGACTTCACCGGGAAGGTGGCGGCCGGCCGCAAGCTGCCGCGGGAGAGGGTGCTGGAGATCGCGAAGGGGCGCATCTGGACCGGCGAGGACGCGAAGCGTCTCGGCCTCGTGGACGAGCTCGGCGGCTACCCCGCCGCGATGAAGGCGGCGCGCGAGGCGATCGGCTTGGCCCCGGACGCGAAGATCCGGCTCAAGGTGTTCCCGCGCGAGAAGTCGACGTTCGAGATGATCCTCGACAAGGGGCGCGAGAGCAGCGAGGGGAAGGCCGAGGCGGCGGTCCTGGCCCGCGTCCTCGCCACCGTCCGCCCCTGGGCGGTGGCCGCGAGCCGGGCGGGGCTCGTGGGGACGCCGGGAGTCCTGACGATGCCTCCGGTCGAGCCGGCGAGGTGAGAGGGGGCCGGCGAGGGGCGGCGGGGCGATCGAACGCCCCGCCCGTCACTCGGCCGGCGGGCCCCCGGCCGGCTTCGCGGCGTCCTCGCGCTTGAAGTGCCGCGGCTGCCAGAGCAGTCGGACGTTCCCCCGCTTGCTCAGGAGCGACAGCTCGGGCCCTCCCTCGCCGACGACGGCGACGGCGTGCTTCCCGGGCTCCTCGAATCGCCGGCGCTCCACCTGCAGCGAGTAGTCGGTGGCGATCTCGCCCGACGTCGCGATCCGGACGGTCGCCTTCGCGTCCTCCCAGAGATGGACGGTGATGTCTCCCGTGCTCGTCGTGAGCTCCTGAGACTCGGCGGTCGCGCCGGCCTCCAGCATCGCGACGATCGCCCCCCGCTCGCTCCTCGCCTGGACCCGTCCCTTGATCTTCGCGATCCGGATGTCGCCCTTCACCGACTCCGCGTCGAGGTCGCTCTCGAGCCCCTTGATCTCCATCCGGCCCTCTCCGGTGCGGACGTGGAGCGCCACCCCCTTGGGCACGAAGACGGCAAGGTCCACGCGATCGCGAGTCTTTTCGATTCCGGGGACGGCGGGGAACTCCGGGTCGGACGAGCCCTCCGGCCCGACGGTCGCCTCGAGGCCGGCCTCGACCTGGCGGAATGCGACCGTCAGCGGCGGCAGGCTCGGCTCCAGCCGCTGGATCGTCGCGACGATCTCCACACGGTTCTCGTACCCGCCGAAACGGACGTAGACGTCTCCGTGCGGGTTGACGAGCAGGAGGCGCTTCCCGGGAGCGACCGTCTCGATCCACTGCCGGGTCGTCTTCTTCCAGGACTCCGCGGCCGGCGGCTCCTCGCCGGCGGCGGGCAGGAACAGGGCGACCAAGATTCCGGCGCACACCGCCGCTCGCCGGCCGACGAGGCTCACCGTCCCGATCATGGGTTCCTCCGAAGGTCCGATTCCGAGCCTGGCGCGGCTACTTCTCCATGCTCGGCTTCCACACCTCCCAGACCTTGCCGACGAGCGCGGGGCCGGGCTTCAACGTCGGCTGGCCGGGCTCCCAGCCGGCGGGCGTGGCCTCCGTCCCCTTCGACTTGCGGACGTGCTGGAAGGCTTGCACCTGGCGTATCGTCTCGGCGAACTTCCGGCCGACCGGGGGCGTGAGCACCTCCATCGCCTGGATCACGCCGTCGGGGTCGATCAGGAACCGGCCGCGCAGCTCGATCCCCTGGTTCTCGTCCCAGACGCCGTAGGCGCGGCCGACGTTGCCGGCCTGGTCCGAGACCATGTGGAACGGGATCCCGCCCTCGACCATCCGGGAGAGCTCGTGGTCGTTCCACATCTTGTGCACGAAGTGGCTGTCCACGCTGACGGAGAGGACTTCGACGCCCAGCTTCTGCAGCTCGGAGTATTTGTCGGCGACCGCCGACACTTCCGTCGCTCAGACGAAGGTGAAGTCGCCGGGGTAGAAGCAGAGGAGGACCCACTTCCCCGCGTGGTCCGAGAGCTTGACGTTCGTGAAGCCGCCCTTGTGGTACGCCGGGGCGGCGAAGTCCGGGGCCTTCTGTCCGACGCGTGCCGTCATGGTCTTCTCCCTCGTCTCCACCGGTCGATCCGGAGGCGAACCGCCCGCCGGCTTGTCGCCGGCGACGGTCCCTGTCACGCGCGCGCACCCCTGCGGCTGATCTGCCATCGCGCCTCCTTTCCCGAGACCGAATCGTCGCGACGACAGGATACAACATCTCCGGCGTCGGTCGTCGCTCGCCTCCTACGGCGCGGTCGCGCAGTAGTCCTCCAGCGCGGCGGACACCTTGACGTCGTCC
>CAZPWK010000243.1:0-4048 GCA_964590285.1 uncultured Acidobacteriota bacterium
GGTAGTCCTCGATCAGGTTCCACGTGTAGGCGGCGATCCTCCCCTCGACGCTCCTCAGGAACCCCGGAGGCCCGGTCACCGTCACCGCCCGCTCGCGGCCGAGGAAGAGCCGCAGCAGCCGGTCGAACCCGACGAAGTGGTCCATGTGGGTGTGCGTCACGACCGCCCGCTCGACCCGGAGGAGCTTCCTCGTGGCGACCCCGCCGAGGTCGCCGAGGTCGAGGAGCACCGAGCGCCCCTCGTCCATGAGGTCCACCCAGAGGCCCGGATCGCCGGTCAGACCGTTGAGGAGCGAGGGGAGGAAGACGGTGCGCATGGAGGTCAGCCGGCCGCGCCGTTCCGGAACCAGTCCCGCTTCGCCACCTCGAGCAGGAACAGGAACAGGGTGATCACGAGCGGACCCAGGAACAGCCCGACGAGCCCGAAGGCGAGCATGCCGCCGAAGATCCCGAAGAAGACCATGAGCGAGCTCATCTGCACGCCCTTCCCGATGAAGTACGGGCGGAGGAGGTTGTCGATCGTCCCGACGGCGAGGGCCCCCCACAGCGCGAGGAAGAGCGCCTTCCACGGGTGCCCGGAGAGGAGGAGCCAGACGGCGGCCGGCCCCCAGACGATCGCCGTTCCCGCGGGGAGGACCGCCGCGAAGAACATGGCGGCGCCGAAGGCGACGACGTACGGCAGTCCGACGATCGCGATGCCGGCCGCGCCGACCGCCGCCTGGACGAGCGCCGTCAGGAGCACGCCGTAGAAGACCGCGCGGGTGACCCCCCGGAGCTGGCGGAACACCTCCTCCTTCTCGTCCTCCGCGAGCGGCAGGAACTGCCGCACCAGGGCGGCCAGCGCCGGGCCCTCGTGGAACAGCACGGCCATCGTGACCAGCATCACGGCCACGGTGACGACGGTTTCGAGCGCGTTCGCCACGAGCCCTTTCGTGTGGGCCGCGAGCGCCCCGCCTACGCTGCCGAGGGCCGACAACGCCATCTTCCGCAGGTCGATGGCCTCGAGGTCCACGTACTGCCCGAGCCAGTCCGCGGCCTGGCGCAGCCACGGGACTTCCTCGAGGAGCGTCGATCTCGACCCCTCGGCCGCGACCTGGACGTTGAGCCACTCGTACGCCCCCATGAGGGCGCCCGCGAGCTTGATCACGGCGATCGCGGCGGGCACCACGATGAACGCGGCGACGAGCACCGAGAGGAGGACGGACGCGGTCCACTCCCATCCCCGGAGCCAGCGGGTGAGCCGCGCGTGCACCGGCCAGAAGGCCACCGCGAGCACGATCGCCCAGGCGATCCCCGGCAGCAGCGGCTTGAAGATCAGGTACATGACGTAGAGGGTCAGGACGAGGAGCGCGACGAACAGGGAGCGCGCGGCCGTATCGGAGCGCATCACGACCTCCCCGGCGCGGACCGACGGGGCGCGCCGTCGGCCCGAGGCTTGCCCAGGGCGGCACGGCCTGTCAAGGGCGGCGGGGGCTCGGGGAGGGCCGGGGCAGGGTCAGGGCGAGGACCGCCGATCCCCATGCGGCGGCGAGGAGCGAGGCGGCGAGGACGCCGATCTTCGCCTCGGTCATGAGCGCCTCGCTCGCGAAGGCCAGGTCCCCGATGAAGAGGGACATCGTGAACCCGACCCCCCCGAGGCACGCCGCGCCGTACACGTGCCGCCATCGCACCGCCTCGGGCAGGGCGGCGCGGCCGGTCCGGACCGCGAGCCAGCCGAACAGCAGGATCCCGATCTGCTTGCCGAGAACGAGCCCGAGGACGATGCCCAGGCTCACGGGGGCGCGGAGAGTCTCGAAGACCCCTCCCTCGATCGCGACCCCGGCGTTGAAGAACGCGAACAGCGGCAGGATGAGAAAGGCGACGAAGGGATGCAGCGCGGTCTCCAGGCTCAGGCCGGGAGGCCTCAGGTCCCCCGCCGCGTCGTGGAGCTCCACCAGGGCGTCGAGCTGCGAGCGCTCCCCGAGCAGGCTCTCCCGGGTCAGACGGCTCGACCGCAGGTCCTCGAGCCGGCGCTCGACGACGCGGAGCACCTCCGCCGGATCGCGGCGCGGCCTGACGGGCACCAGCGTCGCGACGAGCACGCCGGCCACGGTCGCGTGAACGCCGGAGGAGAACACGGCGAGCCACACCGAGAGGGCGAGCACGACGTAGAGGGCCGGGTGGCCGACCCCGAGACGGTTCGCCGCGAAGAGCGCCAGCAGGAAGATCCCCGCCAGCGCCAGCGCCGCGCCGTTCAGATCCGCGGTGTAGAAGAGCGCGATCACGAGCACGGCTCCGAGGTCGTCGGCGATGGCGAGCGCGGCGAGAAACACACGCAGGCCGGGCGGAACCCGGCTTCCGAAGATCGCGAGGATTCCCAGGGCGAACGCGATGTCCGTCGCCATCGGGATCCCCCACCCTCGCGAGGGCTCCCCGGATGCGTTGCATCCGAAGTACAGGAGGGCGGGGACGATCATCCCGCCGAGCGCCGCGCCGACCGGCAGGATCGCGCGCTCCAGGCTCGACAGGCGGCCGACGAGGAGCTCGCGCTTGATCTCGAGCCCGACGACGAAGAAGAACACCGCCATGAGGAGGTCGTTGATCCAGTGCCGGAGCGAGAGAGAGAGGGTCGCGTCTCCCCAGGAGACGGCGACCTCCCGGTGGGCGAGGTCGAAGTAGGCCGCCGCCCACGGCGAGTTCGCCCAGACGAGCGCGAAGGCGGTGCAGGAGAGGAGCGCGACGCTCCCCGCGACCTGCGAGCGGACGAAACGGGCGAACATCCCCGCGACTCCGGGCTTCTCGTCCTTCCCTGCCACGTCGCTTCCCCCCCCCGGCGCGTCGCCCCGCTCGGGCGCCAAAATACCACGCCGGCACAGCGCCGGGCGCGCGGGCTCGACGCCCGAGAACCGCCGTCGTAGGATCTCCCGCCGATGGCCACCGTGGACACGATCCGGCTTCTCGGGGGACTCCTCCTGCTCGTCGTCGGCGCCCAGACGCTGGTGCGCGGGGCCTCGCGCCTGGCGCGGGCGGCGGGAGTCTCGCCGCTTGTGGTCGGCCTGACGGTCGTGGCGTACGGCACCAGTTCCCCGGAAATCGCGGTCAGTGCCAAGGCCGCGTGGGCGGGGCAGGCGGATCTCGCCCTTGGGAACGTCGTCGGGAGCAATCTCTTCAACGTGCTTCTCATCCTCGGCGTCTCGGCCCTCGTGGTCCCGCTGTCGATTTCCGCGAGGCTCGTGCGCATCGAGGTTCCGATCCTGATCGGCGTATCGCTCCTGCCCCTCGTCCTCGGCCTCGACGGACGGATCGGGAGGCTCGACGGCCTCTTCCTCGTGGCGGGGGCCCTGGCCTACACGGCGTTCCAGGTCCGGGTGGCCCGGAAGGACGCCACGTCGGTTCCCGCGAGCCGCTCTTCCGGGGGGCACGCCGCGTCCCGCGCCTCCGTGCTCGCGGGCGCGGCGGCGACGGCGCTGGGGCTCGCGGTCCTCGTGATCGGCTCGCGATGGCTTGTCGCCGGGGCGTCCGCGCTCGCGCGCGCGGTCGGCATGAGCGAGCTGGTGATCGGTCTGACCATCGTCGCGGCGGGGACGTCCCTCCCCGAGGCGGCCACCTCGATCCTGGCCGCCGCTCGCGGGGAGAGGGACATCGCGGTCGGGAACGTCGTCGGGAGCAATCTCTTCAACGTCCTCGCCGTGCTCGGGATCGCGGCCGCGACCGCGCCCGGGGGCGTTCCCGTCTCTCCCGCGGCTCTTCGCTTCGATTTCCCCGTCATGGTCGCCGTGGCGGTCGCCTGCCTCCCGATCTTCGCGAGCGGGAGCCGCATCGCGCGCTGGGAGGGGGCGCTGTTCGTCGCCTACTACGCCGCCTACGTCGCGTATCTCCTCCTCGACGCCGGCGGCCACGACGCCCTGCCGGCCTTCAGCGGGGCGATGCTCTTCTTCGCCTTGCCTCTGACCGTCGTGACCCTTCTCGTCGTCGGCTTCCGGACCGCGACGGGGAAGCGGCGCGCTGCATGACGGAGCGCACCGGGCCTGCGGCGCGGCGGGGCGCCCTCGCGAGGCTCCGCTCGATCG
>CAZPWK010000244.1:0-3725 GCA_964590285.1 uncultured Acidobacteriota bacterium
CGGCGGGGCGGCCGCGGCCGGCACGAGGGCCTCCGCCTCCCGGTGGGGGACCGCGATCACGACCGCTCCCGCCTCGTGACGCTCTCCGCCCCGGCACCGCGCCGCGACGAACCTCCCCTGCCCGTCCAGCTCGAGCGACTCCACCCGCCTCCGGCGAAGCACCTCCCCGCCACGGCCGCGAAGGTGGATCTCCGCGGGGCCGGCGAGGACCGAGTCGAGGCCGGCGTCGGCGAAGCCGACCCGCGAGCCGCCCTCCCCGGAGAGGAGAGCCCGTCCCAGGACCTCGCCGAGGAGCCGGGCGGGCGCCGCTTCCGGGCTCAGGTTGAGCGCGGCGAGAACCAGGGGGTCCCAGAGCGCCTCCCGGGCCGCGTCGCCCTGCCCCCGCCGGCGGAGCCACGCCGCCGCGGTCCATCCTTCGAGGTCCGCCGGCCTTTCCCTCGCCTCGCGCAGCGCGGCGCGCGCCCCGGCGACCGAGCGGAGCGGAAACCCCCGAAGCGCGAGGAGCGCGGCCAGGAGCCCCGCGCGTCCCGGGAGCGCCTCGGGCCGGAACGCCGCCCGCTCTCCTCCCTCGCGGAGGAGGACGACCTCCGCCCGAGGCTGGAACCGGAGCGCGCCGGCTCCCCCCGTCCTCCGGGCCAGACGCAGGAAGCTCTCGTAACAGGCCATCAGGAGATGCTGGCCGTTGTCCTCGATCTCCCCGGTCCCGGGGTCGGCCCACGACCGGGCGCGGCCGCCCAGGACGGCCCTCGCCTCGAGGACCCGGACGCGCGCCCCCCGCTCGGCGAGGGCGGTCGCGGCCGAGAGGCCGGCGCAGCCCGAGCCGACGACCAGGACGTCCGGCTTCAAGAGAAGCGCCCGGCCGCGGAGGCGGCCGTCTCGCGGAGCACGACGCCGAGCGCGATCGCCGCGCGCCGCGGAGCCGAGACGCGGGGAGCGCGGTCGAGGACCCCGGAGCCCGCGCGCTCGACCTTGCGGAGCAGCGCGCGGTACACGGCGGCCATGATCTGCCCGGCCAGCGCGCGCCGCCTCTCCCCTCCGGGGAGCGCCGCGCGCGCCTCGTCGAACCGCGCGCGCGCGTAGGCCGCCTGCTCGCGCACCACGCGGTCGAGCCGCCGTCGCGAGGCGGGGTCGCCTCGCCGCAGCGCCTCCCGGTCGAGACCGTGGCGCGCGAGGGAATCCTCGGGCAGATACACGCGCCCGCGGCGGAGATCCTCTCCCACGTCGCGCAGGATGTTCGTCCACTGGAGGGCGAGACCGAGCTGCTCCGCGTAGCGCTCGGAGGCGGGCCCCACGCACCCGAAGATCCGGATGCAGAGGGCGCCGACCGTGGAGGCGACCCTCAGGCAGTACTCGCGCAGATCCTCCGTCGTCCGGTACGTGCGGCCCTCGAGGTCCCAGCCCACCCCCTCGAGCAGGTCGTCGAACGGCCGCCGGGGCAGGTCGAAGGAGCGGATCGCCCGACCCAGCCGCCGCGCCTCCGCGTCCCCCTCGGCCCCGCCGCCCCCGAACGCCTCGTCGAGACGGCGGCGGACCCGTTCGAGCCTCTCGCGCGCCTCGTCGGGGCCGTGGGACTCGTCCACGGCGTCGTCGGCGCTCCGGCAGAAGGAGTACACGGCCCGGATCGCCTCCCGCCGGTCCCCGGGCAGCACCCGGAAGGCGACGAGGAAGCTGCTCGCCCGTCTCCCGACATGCCGCTCGGGGGAGGCGCCTGCGGATTTCGCGGTCAAGGCCGGGCCCGCCACCGGAGCAGGACGGCCCTCCCCGCCAGGCGCGTCTTGTCGAGCCCCGTGAGCCGCGGGCGGCGCCGGAACACGTCGTAGTCCGCCGCCTCGATCCGGTCGAGGATCCGGCTCCCGCCGAGCCACACCAGGCGGATCTCGAAGCCCAGCCTCCCCCGGAGCAGCGAGAGCAGGGGACGCCCGTCCTCGAAGACCCGGCGCGTCCGGCCGATCATCTCGGCCATCAGCTCGCGGAACCCCTCGTGGAGCCGCTCCCGCCGCAGGTCGTCCTCCGAGACCCCGAACCTCCGCCGGTCCTCCTCCGGGAGGTAGATCCTCCCCCGCCCGCAGTCGGGCGCGACGTCCTGCCAGAAATTCGTCAACTGGAGCGCCGTGCAGATCGAGTCGGACCGGCGCGCGCGGTCCTCGTCCCGGTGCCCGAAGAGGAGGAGCACGAGGCGGCCCACGGGATTGGCCGAGCGCCGGCAGTAATCGAGGAGGTCGTCCCAGCGGGGATAGGACCGCACCCGGCAGTCCTGCCGGAAGGCGTCGAGGAGGTCGCGGAACGGCCCGAGCGGCATGTCGAACCGGCGGAGGGTGTCTCCGAGCGCGACGAACACCGGGTGGTCCGCCCTTCCCTCGGCGCACGCGTCGAGGCGCGCCTCCCACCCGTCCAGTTCCTCGAGACGGCGGCCCTCGTGCGGCGCCTCGTCCGCGAAGTCGTCCGCGGCCCTGGCGAACGCGTAGATCGCGCACACGTGGGGCCGGATCGATCGCGGCACCGCCCGCGACGCCACGGGGAAGTTCTCGTAGCGGGCCCTGGCCAGGGCCTGGCAGTACGCGTACGACTCCTCGACGCTCCAGCGCACGGGCTCCGGTACGGCCGGCGTCCCCACCGGCGCACCTCAGCGGGCGTGCTCGACGGCGCGGACTTCCCGGATCACCGTCACCTTGATCTTTCCCGGGTAGTCCATCTCCGACTCGATCCGGGAGGCGATGTCGGAGGCCAGGAGGTCGACGCGAGCATCGTCGACCTCGTCGGCCCGCGCGATGACCCGGATCTCGCGCCCGGCCTGGATCGCGTAGGACTGCTCGACCCCGGGCATCGAGTTGGCGACGCTCTCCAGCTGCTCGATCCGCCGGATGTACTCCGCCACGCTCTTGCGCCTCGCCCCGGGCCGCGCTCCCGACAGCGCGTCGGCCGCGGAGACGAGAACCGAGATCGGCGAGATCACCTCGCAGTCCTCGTGATGGGACGCGATGGCGTTGACGACGACCTCCGGCTCCCCGTACTTGCGGGCCACCTCGGCGCCGATCTCCGGGTGCGTCCCCTCGCGCTCGTAGTCGATCGCCTTGCCGACGTCGTGGAACAGCCCGGCGCGGCGCGCGAGCTTCTCGTCGAGCCGGAGCTCCGCCGCCATCATGCCCGTGAACGCCGAGACCTCCTTCGAGTGGAGGAGGACGTTCTGCCCGTACGAGGTCCGGTAGGCGAGCCGGCCCAGGAGCTTCACCATCTCGGGGTGCACGTCGCGGATCCCGAGGTCCTTGATCGCCTGCTCCCCGGCCCGCCGCATCTCGTCCTCGAGCCGGCGCTGGTTCCGGCGCACGAGGTCCTCGATCCGTCGCGGGTGGATGTTCCCGTCCTTGATCAGCGCCTCGAGGACGCGGCGCGCGACCTCCCGCCGCACCGGGTTGAACCCGGAGAGCGTCGCGGTGTTCGCCTCCTCGTCGAGGAGCAGCTGGATGCCGGTGGCCTTCTCGAACGCGCGGATGTTCTTCCCCTCGTGTCCGATGATCCGCCCCCGGAGCTGGCTCCCCTCCGGAAGCGCGAACTGGTTCACGGTCCGCTCCGCGCTGAAGTCCGAGGCCGCGCGCTCGACCGCCAGCGAGATGATCTTGACGGCCTCGGCGTCGGCGGTCCGCTGGGCCTCGTCCTTGATCTCCTTGATCAGGGTCGCGGCGTCGAAGCGGACCTCCGCCTTGAGCTCCGCGAGCAGGTGCCGCTTC
>CAZPWK010000244.1:3735-4025 GCA_964590285.1 uncultured Acidobacteriota bacterium
GGCTCAATCACGATGAACCCGCCGTTCTCCGTGACGAGCTTGCGCTTCGCCTCGTCGCGCGTCATCTCGGAGATGCGCTCGAGCTCGAGCAGCTCCCGCTGGAGCAGGCGCTCCAGCTCCTCGCGGGCCTCCTGCATCTCCGCCTCCCGGGCTGCGAGCTGGACCTCGCTCTCCTGATGGGCCTCCCGCTTCTGCGCCAGATCCGCCTCGAGATCGGCCAGCGTCTGCCGCAGAACCTTGAGGTCCCGCTCCCGCTTCTGGAGCTGGCCCTTCCTCGACCTGAGGTCGTT
>CAZPWK010000245.1:0-4015 GCA_964590285.1 uncultured Acidobacteriota bacterium
GGTGCGGGAGGAAGACTGGCTCCGCCCCGCGGGGATGTACGGCATCAACAAGCTCTGCTGCGAGATGCTCGGGTCGTACTTCACGGCGCGCGCCGGGAAGGCCGCGGAGCCGGGGCTGGACTTCCGGGCGATCCGGTTCCCGGGACTGGTCAGCGCCGAGACGCTGCCGAGCGGCGGCACGAGCGACTACGCCCCGGAGATGATCCACGCGGCCGCCCAGGGAAAGCCGTACGCCTGCTTCGTCCGCGCCGACACCCGGCTCCCGTTCATGACGATGCCCGACGCCGTGGAATCGCTGCTCCGGCTCGCCGCCGCGCCGGCGGAGCGCCTGACCACGCGCGTGTACAACATCGGGGCGTTCAGCCCGTCCGCCGCGGAGATCCGGACGGCCGCGCTCGAGCACTTCCCCGACGCCGAGATCGGATTCGACCCGGTCCCCGCGCGCCAGGCGATCGTCGACACTTGGCCCGCGGACGTCGACGATCGGAGGGCCCGGGCCGACTGGGGCCACGCCCCTCGGCACGGCCTCCGCGAGGCGGTGCGGGACTATCTCGTGCCGGCGCTCCGGCGCCGCTACGGGGCGGGGGCGGCATCCGCGAGCTGAGCATGGTGGTGCGCAGCTTGTTGCCGCCGGGGCGCAGGGCGCCGACGCCCCGCGGTTTCTCGGCTCCGTTGCTCCGCATGGGCGCGCTCTCCACCTAAGTCATTTTCCACGAGCAGTTTGCGAGATCTCTTCCACAAGCTGCGCACCACCATGCGCCGCCCCATTCGCAAGGAATCCCGCCCGTTTCGGCCGTCGACTCCGAAACGCCGGGAGTTATAATCCGGCCCGGTCGGGTATGGCGCCCGCGCCGGTGAAGGAGGTTCCTCCGATGGCGAAGGCAGCAAGGAAGAGGGCCGCGCCCAAGAAGAAGAAAGTCGCGAAGAGAAAGGTCGCCAAGAAGAGGATCGCGAAGAAAAAGGCCGTGAAGAAGGCCGCACCGAAGAGGAAGCCGGCGAGGAGGCCCGCGCCGGCGGCTCCGCCCGTGAGGGAAAGGATGACGCCGCTGGAGAAGACGGGAATCGACCTGCCGTTCCCCGTTCCGACGGAAGAGCCGATCCGTCCGGAGGAGCTGCGGCCCTCGCCCGCGCCCGACAGGCCGTTCCCGAAGACGAGCGAGGAGTTCTAGGATCTCGGACGGGGCGAGGAGCGGCTCGCCGCCCCGTCCGAGCCGCTCCCGCCCCCCTCGCGCATGCCTTCGCTCGCCCACCGCTTCGCGCTGCGCGCGAGTCGCGCGCTCTTCTACCCTCTCGGTGCGCTGGTGTGGGGGCTGCGCTCGAACGGCAACGAGCGGATCCCCGCCGCGGGCGGCGCGATCCTCTGTGCGAACCACGTCTCCCTGCTCGATCCGGTCGTGCTGCAAGCGGTCGTCCGCCGTCCGGTCTGCTACCTGATGACCGCCGAGTTCTACTACTGGAGGCCGATCCGCTGGGCTTCCCGGATCTTCGAGGCGGTCCCGGTCGAGCCGTCCGGAGGGAGCCTGGCGCCGCTCCTCCGCGCCGGAAGGCTCCTCGAGGCGGGCGAGGTCGTGGGGATCTTCCCGGAGGGCGGCGTCTCCCGGGAGGCGGGTCTCAAGGCGTTCCGGCCGGGCGCCGCGGTCCTGGCGCTTCGCCACGGGGCGCCGCTCGTGCCCGCCTGGATCCAGGGAACGCGGGAGGCGCTCCCGCGCGACGCGAGGCTCCCGCGACGATCGAGGATCTCGGTCGCGATCGGCGAGGCGATCCCGGTCCGCCGGATCGGGAACGGGGCCGCGGCCGAAGGCGAGATCGCCGATCTCACGGCACGTCTTCGGGCCGCGGTCGCCTCGCTCGCGCCGTCGTCCGGGGGCGGGGCCGGAGGCGGCTTCCCCGATCGGTGACCGGGACGGCTCAAGCCGAGGTGCCGGCGAGGGCCTGCAGGACCACCCGCCGGATGTCGTCGACGTCGAGCGGCTTCGTCAGGACGCGGTTCGGCACGCTCGCGAGGAACCGCTGCGTCTCCTGGCGGACGAGGTCGCCCGTCGCGAAGATGAAGCGCCGGATCATGTCGGGCCGCTCCGAGGCGACGCGCTCGTAGAGCTCCTGTCCGTCCAGGTTGGGCATGCGCATGTCGGCCAGCACGAGGTCGTAGTCGGTCGAAGCCAGGCGCTCCCAGGCCTCGAGGCCGTCGCGCGCCGACACGACCTCGGCGCCCTCCTGCCGCAGCACGCGCGAAACCAGGTCGAGCACCGCGGGCTCGTCCTCGGCGACGAGGATCCGCCGGCCCCGCAGGAGATCCGAGAGCCGGCCGGCCTCGCGCTCGTCCCGGGAGGAATCGGCATCCGCCTCGTCGGAGCAAGGCAGGCTGAGCACGAAGCGCGCGCCGGAGCCCTCCTCGGGAGGGGCGAGGCTCAGTTCGCCGCCGTGCTCGCGCACGATCCCGTACGAGACGGAGAGCCCGAGGCCCGTCCCCTGCCCGGGCTCCTTCGTCGTGAAGAACGGGTCGAAGACCCGCTCGCGGATCGGCGCCGGGATCCCGGGACCGTCGTCCTCCACCTCGAGGCGGACGAAGCCGTCCTGCCTCCGCGTCCGGAGCGCGATCTTCCCCGGCCGCCCGGCCTGGGCGATCGCCTGCTCGGCGTTGTTCAGGAGGTTGAGAACGACCTGCTCGACCTGGTGTCCGTCGAACCGGGCCGGGGGGAGATCCGGCGCGAGATCGAGAAGGACGTCGACCCGCGAGGAGCGGAGGTGGTACGCCTTGAGCTCGAGCACGCGCTCGACGCACGCGTTGAGGTCCTGGGTCCGCTTCTCGGGCGGGTGCTGACGGGCGAAGGCGAGGAGATTCAGCACGATCCGCTGACAGCGGCGCGCGGATTCGACGATCTTCTCGAGGTCGCGGCGCTGCGGGGAGTCCTGAACCTGTCCCTCCAGAAGCTGTGCGAACCCCAAGACGCCCGACAGCGGGTTGTTCAGCTCGTGCGCGACGCCGGCGACGACCTCGCCGATGCTCGAGAGCCGTTCCGTCCGGGCCAGCGCCCTCTCGGCGCGCCGCAGCTGCGTCACGTCCCTGCCGATCCACACCCTGCCCGCCGGCGCGTCTCCCGGGCCGAGGAGAGGGGCGTCGACGAGGCTGACGCAGACCTCGGTCCCGTCGGGGCGCAGGAGCGCGACGTCGCGCGCCTCCCTCGTCTCGGAGTCGGCCGGGGACCGCGCGGCGTCCCCGAGCATCTCGGCGGCCGGCCGGCCCACGGCGTGCGTCGGCGTCCGGCCGGTGATCCTCTCGGCGCCGCGGTTGAACTCGGTGACGGTCCCCTGGGCGTCGGTCCCGAGGATCATGTCGGGCGTGCAGTCCAGGACGCGCCGCAGCGTCTCGCTCGTCGTGCGGTGCCGCGCGGCCTCCATCGCGACCTCCCGGTACAGGAGGGCGTTCTTCAGCGCGTTGGCCGAGGCGCCGGCCGCGACGCGGCAGAAGCGGATCTCGCTTGCGGTGAACGGCCGCTGGCGGCTCGCGCGGAGGAACAGGGTGCCGAGGACCTCCTTGCCGAAGACCAGCGGCAGCACGACGACGGACCGGTACCCGAGGCGCAGGAGCTGCTCCCGCACCGGCGCCACCAGCGGATCCGTGCCGACGTCGCGCACGACGACCGGCTCGCGCGTCTCGATCGCGTGGCGGATCTCCGGGTACTTGTCGAGATCCACCTCGAGCATGTCGACGTCGGGATCGTCGTTCGCGGCGACGACGAAGCAGTTCCGCACGTCCTCGTCCACGAGGAGGATCGAGCAGCGCTGCGCGCGGACGACGTCCCCGACTCGCTCGACGATCAGGCGCATGACGTGCCGGACGTCGAGCGACCCGGTGACGGCGTCCGTGATCTCGAGGAGCGTCCGGAGCTCCTCGCTCTCGCGGCGGGCGCTCTCGAGCGCCCAGAGGCTCCGGGAAGCCTCGGCGGCGAGCGCGAGCGCCCAGAGCGACGCCGCGGCGAGGAACGGGTACCGGAGCAGGAAGGCGGCGCTGCCA
>CAZPWK010000246.1:0-4014 GCA_964590285.1 uncultured Acidobacteriota bacterium
GACCGAGGTCCTGCCGGAGCCGCGCGCGGTGCCGGCCGAGTCCGATCCCGATCGGGAGCGCGAGCAGCGGCGCGACCGCGAGCGCGACGAAGAGGGGCCGCCGGTGGATCCCGCGCTCTTCCTCGGACAGCCTTCCCCGGAGCGGCTTGATGAAGGCGATGTCCCTGCGCTCGGCCCGGATCGCCGCGCGCGCCGCCCCGGACTCGTCCGCCGGGCCCTCGCCCCGGCGCACGACGAGGCTCCCGAGATCCGCCCGCGCCTCGCGGTACGCCCCCGCTACCGGGTCGAAGTACGAGAAGCGCACCGGGGGGATCCGGACGTCCCCCGCGTGCAGCGGCACGAGCACCCACTCCCAGGTCTTCGTCGCGCGGACCCTCCCCCTCTCGACCGACAGCGTCTCCGTCGCCTTCGGCTCGAACACCTTGAGGTCCGGAGGCGCGTCGAGGCTCGGCGCCTTGACGGTCTCCAGGAGGCCGTCCCCCTCGACCGCCACCCGCAGCGCCACCGCGTCGTGGACCCGCGTCTCCTTCCGGTCGTACGACGCGCGAAGGCCGAAGGAGCCGACCGCGCCGCTGAAGTCCTCGGGCCTTCCCTCCGAGGGAAGCGCCTTCGCCCGGATTCGGACCGGGTCCGTCTTGCGGACGGCCACGGCGCCCCGCCCCTGGAGAAAGAAGTCCTCGAACAGGTCCCCGCTGGACCGCCGGACCTGGATCTGCGCGGAGAACGGCTCGACGGCGAGATCGCCCGCCGAGGTCGGCACCAGCATCCGCCGCATCACCGGGTAGGCGAGGTAGGCGCGGCCCGCGACCTCGGCGCGCGTCCGCTCGGCCGCCGGGTCGACCGCGACCTCCTCGACCCAGAACCCCGGGAGGGAGGGCGGATCGAGCCAGGAGAAGCGCTCCACCTCGCCGCCGGCTGCGAGGAGCGTGACCTCGAGGAACACCGGCTGGCCGGCCCAGACCTCCGTCGGGCGGCATTCGGCCTTCAGGAAAACGTCCACCGACTCCGGCTGCCGGTCCCGCGCCCCCGGCCTCGGAAGGCGCTGCGGCGAGGGCGCGGCCGCCGGCCCCGTGCGGCCCCGCACCGCCTGGATCCGGATCGCCTCCGTCCGCATCGTCCGCGAGCCGACCTTGACCTCGAGGGAAGGGATCTCCGCCGGTCCCGGCCCCTCGGCGAGGAGCGTGTAGCGGAGCGTCACCGAGGCCGCCCGCTGCATCGACATCCCGCGCATCTCGAACGAGGTGCTCTGGCTCTTGTACGGTCCTCCCATCACGCGGAGGTTCGTCAACCCCGTCAGCCGCCCGACCGAGACTTCGGGGACGTCGCTCCCCTCGACGGCCACGGCCAGCGTGAACGGCTCGGTGTCGCTGACGGTCGCCCCCGGCTCGACCCACGCGCGCACCCGGAGGTCGTCCGCCGCGCGGAGCGCGCCGAACCCGCCGCCGAGGGCGAGCGCGGCGAGCGCCGCGCCCGCCCGGAAGCTTCGCCGAATCACCAGTCCCGCTCCCGCCCGGCGTCCTCGACCCGGGCCCGCCTGGCCGCCCGCTCGCGCCGGCTCTCCCTCTCCCGCTCGCCCACGGAGTCGAGGAGCCTCGCCGCCTCTTCCCGGCTCATCCTCGGGCCGCCGCCCTCCTTCGATCCCCGCTCCCCGTCCTGGCGTTCCTCGCCGCCCGCGCCCTCCCGCTCCTCTCGCTCGTCCCCGCCCGGCCCCGGACGCGGCTCCGGCCGACCCTGCGGTTGCGGCTCCCCGCCCTTCCCCGGCCCCTCCCGCTCCCTTTGCTGCTCCCGCCGGAGGGCGCGCAGCGCGAGCTCGAGGTTGCGCTTCGCGTCGGCGTCGTCGGGACGCATCCCGAGGGCCTTCCGGTACGCCTCGAGCGCCTCCTCGAAGCGCCCCTCGCGGTAGAGCGCGTTCCCCAGGTTGTACGCCGCCGCCGCCGCCAGGGACGGAGCGGCGGACAGGAGCGCCCTCCCGTACTCCTCTCTCGCGCCCTCGAAGCCCTCCTGCCGGTAGAGGACGTTGCCGAGGTTGTACCGGAGCTCCGGCGCCTCGGGCGCCGCGGCCTGGGCCTCGGTGTAGGCGCGGAGCGCGTCCTCGTACGCCTTCTCCTCGTACCGGCGGTTCCCCTCCTCGGTCTTCCGGTGCGCCGTCCCGCCGAACGGGGACAGCACCGCCGCGACCGCCGCCGCCGCCGCAAAGGCCCGGATCATTCGGCCTGCCTCCTGCCTTCCCGCGGGACCCCGCCACGCCTCCGATCGGGAAGGACGGTCCACGCGAAGATCGCCGCGAGCGCGATCGCCAGCGGGAACTGGAAGCGCTCCTCGTAGCGCGCGCGCAGAACCGTGCCGAGCTCCTTCGCGTCCATCCCCGCGACCGCCTGCGCGATCTCCTCGATCTCGGACTCCGCCGGGGTCGCGTCGAAGTAGCGCCCCCCGCTCTCCGCGGCGAGCTTCCCGACGAACCCGTCCTCGAGCCTCGTCGTCACGAGCCTCCCCGCCCGGTCCTTCTTGTACCCCGCCGCGGAGGCCCCGCCCTCCGACGACGGGATCGGCGCTCCCCGCCGCGTGCCGTACCCGATCGCGAAGACGGTCACGCGCGCCTCCTCGAGCAATCGCGCCGCCGCCTCCTCCCCTCCCTCGTGGTCCTCGCCGTCCGAGAAGATCACGAGGACCCGGCTCCGCTCCTCCCCCCCCGTCTCCCGGGGGCCGAAGGCCCGGACGGTCGCGCGGGCCGCCTCCGCGAGGGACGTCCCCCGCGCCGGGGCCGAGTCGACACCGGCGGCGTCGAGGAACAGGCGCACCGCCTCGGAGTCCAGGGTCAGCGGGCAATCGACCGCCGCCTCCCCGGCGAACGTCACGAGCGCGATCCGGTTCCCCCCGAGACCCCTCGCCAGGGAGGCCGCGGCGTGCTTCGCCTGCGAGAGCCGGTCGGGCGAGGCGTCCTGCGCCGCCATGCTCTCCGAGGTGTCGAGGGCGAGCACGACGTCCACCCCCTTCCGCGTCACCGGCTCCAGCAGGGTCCCCCACTGCGGCCGCGCGAGCGCGACGATCCCCGCCGTCGCCGCGACGACGGCCAGGAGCGCGCGCACCGCGCGCACGTGGGGGTCGACCTCCGAGAGGAACGCCGCCGCCCGGCCGCGCCCCCCCGCGAAGCGCTCGAGCGTCCGCCGCCTTCTTCGCGCCAGGAGCCAGGCCCCCGCCAGGAGCGCCGGAAGCGCCGCGAGGAGCCAGAGCCACCCGGGAGACGCGAACGACATCAGGGAATCCTCCGGAGCCTCGTCCCGGCGAGTGCGGCCTCTCCCGCGAGGAGGAGCGCGGCGGGCAGGAGCGCCAGGTGGAAGAGCTCCGTGTACAGCACCCGGACGCGGCTCTCGATCCGCACCTTCTCGAGATCGTCGATCGTGGCGAACACCCGCGCGAGCCCCTCCCGGTCCCTCGCGCGGAAGTAGCGGCCCCCCGTCGCCGAGGCGATTCGCCGGAGCAGGTCCTCGTCGAGGTCCTCCCGCACCATCACGTACCGCCGGCCGAACAGGCCCCCGTCGATCGGGTACGGTGCCTCTCCCTCGGTCCCGACGCCGACCGTGTACACGCGCACGCCGAGCGCGCGCGCCGCCTCGGCCGCGTCCTCGGGCCCGACCTGGCCGCGGTTGTTCCTCCCGTCCGTGACCAGAACCGCGACCCTGCTCTTCGCCGGGGACGTGCGCAGCCGGTGGACCGCGGTCGCGAGCCCGAGCCCGATCGCGGTCCCGTCGTCCTCCCGCGGGGCGAAGTCCACGCCCTCGAGAAGCTGCCGGAGCATCGCGTGGTCGGTCGTCGGAGGGCACCGCGTCGAGGCGATCGCGGAGAAGGCGACCAGGCCGATCCGGTCGGACGGCCTCCCCTCGACGAAATGACCCACCGTCTCCCGGGCGACCTCGAGGCGGTTCTGCGGCTGGAAGTCCTCGCACCGCATCGAGCCGGAGACGTCGAGGGCGACGACGATGTCGACCCCCTCCGTCCACGACTCGGTCCGCTCGA
>CAZPWK010000247.1:0-4009 GCA_964590285.1 uncultured Acidobacteriota bacterium
TGAAGTCGATCCCGGAGAAGCTCCGGGTGGGGGTCGCGAAGGTGCCGATCGTCAGTCCCGTTGCCGACTCCTCCGCCTGCGTGAACGACGGTTGCGGCGCGAGCAGAGGGTCCGTGTCCGGCAGGGTCGTCAGTGCCGCCAGGGTCCCGGGAGGGGGATAGCGACGTATGGGGATCTCCCGGATCGGGTCCCCGGGCCTCCACGGCTGCGGCCGCGGGAGGTCCCGCACGTTTCCGTCGAAAACGTGGGGCGTGACCGGCGGTCCCCACTCGGGGTTCCGGAGGACCGTCGGAGGATCGTCCTCGGCGGGCTCGGCGGCGAGCGCCGGGAAGACGGTCAGCGCGGCCAGGGCGAGGAGCGCCGCGGCCAGTCGGAAAGTCTGCGGGATGGCGACGGGACGATCGCGCCTCATGAAGGCCTCCTTCGTAGGCGTCCGGGCGCGCCGGGGGGCGTCATCGTTCCGCCCCCTGCGACGGCGCAAGGAATACCTACACTCAATTCAAATTATTCCAACGGGTCGGGCACCGATTCCTGCGGATGGAGAGTCCGCGTCCCCCTCGGGCTCGCGCAGACGATCCCGGAGGCGGGCGCCGTCGCCCCGCTCCGCTGTCGGAGCGAGCGCTCCGGCGGTCGCATCGGGCCTGCGGTCGGCCGGTCCGCTGAAAGCGCTCGGAGGTGGTCGCGAAACGCGCGGAACGCCGTACAGTAACGGGTGTGGATCGGACGGCGGTTTCCCCAAGACCGCCGAGCCGGCACGATGGACCGGGTTCGAGCGTGGAGGAGTCCCCCCTCCCTTCCGCGCGGATGGGGCCCGGAACGGGGCGGGCCGAGTGTCCTGGACACTCGGCCCCGCCAAACTCGAGGCCGACGGGGGATCCCGGCTTCTCCATCAGGACGGGTAGAGCAGGAAGCGGCGCCTCAGGCTCTCGAACTCGCGGAGCCGGGGAAGCCACGACGCTTCCATCGCCCGCAGCTCCTCTCCCTGCTCGAGGGCCTCGCGGAGCCCGGGCAAGCCGAGCAGCAGGTCGATCGCCAGGCGCGACGACTCGAACTCGTACGGCTCGCGGCGCCAGTCGAAGGAGCCCGGCGCGAGGCTCCTCGCCTCGCGCAGCAGCACGAGGTAGACGGCGAAGGGCCGGAACGTCTCGCGGTCCGAGACGTGGACCTGAACTCCGCCGCAGCTCTCGCCCGCGTGCTTGTGGAACGTCGGCCGGAACGAGGTCGCACGGAAGAGCGCGCCCGGCAGCTTCTCCGAGGCGAGCGCGGAGGCGAGACCGCGGCCGTCGAGCCACGGGGCTCCGGTGAGCTCGAAGGGGCGGGTCGTTCCCCGGCCCTCCGAGAGGTTGGTCCCCTCGACGAGGCAGCCGCCCGGATACACCCTCGCCGTCGCGACCGAGGGCATGTTCGGCGAAGGCGCGACCCAGGGGAGCCCGGTGTCCTCGAAGTGCATCCACCGGCGGTAGCCGCGCATCGGGACGACCCGCAGGTCGCAGTCGATCCCGAAGGCGCCGTGAAAGAGCCTCGCCAGCTCCCCCGCGGTCATTCCGTGCCGGACCGGCACGGGGAACCGACCCACGAAGGACGCGAGCGCCGGGTCGAGCACCGGCCCCTCGACCGCCAGGCCGCCGATCGGGTTCGGCCGGTCGAGGACGACGACCGGGAGCCGGGAGGCCGCCGCCGCCTCCATGACGTGCGAGAGCGTGTGCACGAACGTGTAGTAGCGGCTCCCGACGTCCTGGAGGTCCCAGACGATCGCGTCGAGGCCCTCCAGGTGCTCCGGGCGGGGCCTGAGGCTCGACGCGGAGCGCCCGTACAGGCTGACGACCGGAAGGCCGCTGTCCGGATCGCTCGTCTCCGGGATCGCCTCCATGTCCTGGGCCTCGCCCCGGTGGCCGTGCTCGGGGGCGAAGAGACGGACGGGAACGAAGCGCGCCGTCGCCCCGAGGAGGTCGACGGCGTGCCGCGCGAGACGGTCCACGGACGCCGCGTGGAGGACCAGCCCTACGCGGGCGCCGTCCCGAAGGCCCGCCGCGTGCGGGCCCGCCGCGACGAGCTCGTCGAGCCCGGTTGCGACCGCGCGTCGCGCCCTCGGCCGGTGGAGCCCCCGGGGCCGTCCCGTGCCGACGCGGCGCTCCACGTCCCGCGAGGGTCCCGGACCGCGCCGGACGGATCTCGCGCTCACACGGTGCGCGCCGGCGCGTCGGGAACGTCGGGCCGGCGATTGCCGTCCTTCGGCTCGGGCGCGACCGGCGCCGGGGCGTGCTCCCGGCGGAGCCTGAGGTAGTCGAGCACCAGATCGCGCTTCATGAGCTGGATCGCCTTCGCCGGGTCCACCCCCTTCGGGCACACCCGCGAGCACTCCCCCGCGAAGTGACAGCGCCACGGGCCCCGCTCTCCCGCGAGCGCTTCCTTGCGTTTCCGGAATCCTCCGTCGCGGGTGTCGGCGTTGTAGCGGTGCGCCTGGGCGAGCGGCATCGGCCCGGAGTAGGCGGCGTCGGTCGCGTAGGTCGGGCACGCCGCCATGCAACAGCCGCACTTGATGCAGTAGGAGAACTGGAGGTATCGCTCGAGCTCCTCGGCCGACTGGCCGAACTCCCCGGTCGGGTTCTCCCTCTCGGCGACGTCCTCGCGGACGACGAAGGGCATCAGCGCCTGGTGGGCGTCGAACGCCGGCGCGAGGTCCGGGACGAGATCGCGGATGATGTCGAAGTTCGGGAGCGGCGCGACGGCCACGACGTCCGCCCCGAGCTCGGAGATCTGGGTGTTGCAGGCGAGCCTCGGCCGTCCGTTGACCAGCATGCCGCAGGAGCCGCACACGCCCATCCGGCAGGACGCGCGCCAGGCCAGGGTGGGATCGAGGGTCTGCTTGATCGTCCAGAGGCCGTCGAGCACCGTCATGCCCGGCGTCCGCGGGATCGTGAAGTCCTGCCAGCGCGGCGCTTCGTCCCGCGCGGGGTCGTAGCGCCGTACCCGGTAGAGAATCCGCCTCACGTCGTTCATCGTCTCGCCCTCAGAGCGCCTTCGCCAGGCCATGGCTGACGATGGCGGCCCAGGTTCCCACCACGAAGAGCCCCGCGCCGGCCAGAAGGAACAGCACGGAGATCGCCCTCTTGAGCCCCGGCGGGGGGCCGAGCTCGAACAGGATGTTCCGGAGCCCGTACAGGCCGTGGAACAGCGCCGCCGCGAGCAGGACGACGTAGGTGGCGGGGAAGAAGACCGTCTTGCCCCGCGCGACGACGTTCGCCCAGTCGATCGGCTTCCCGTCGGAAGGATTCAGCGCCCGGGCCTCGAAGATCCCGTCGAGATGCATGACGGTCATGTGGAGGCCGAGGAGGACGAGAATCACGAGGCCGGCCAGAACGTGCCAGGTCCAGAGCTTCTGATCGCGCAGCATGGGCCGCCTCCTAGTCCAGAACGAAGAAGAAGTCGAGGGTCCCGAGCGCGAGGAGCACCCCCGCGAGAACGAGCGACCCGACGGCGAGCGACCTCTGGAAGTCGACCGACGTCTTGTACGGGTACACCGGCTCGATCGGCTTCCCCACGCCCAGGCCCAGCTCCACGATCGCGAGCCGGATCCCGTTCATCGCGTGGAACGCGAAAGCGGCGAACACCAGGTACTCGCCGACGTGGAACACCGGTCCCGAGACCCGCCCCATCGCCGCGTCCCAGGCGGCCTGGCCGAACGCGCGGGACGACGTCACCAGGATGTGCAGGAGGAGATAGAGGATCAGGCCCGCCCCCGTGAGGCGGTGCAGGGTGTAGAGGTACCGCTCGAGGCCCCACCGGCCCCCGACGGCCCACCCGCGGACCCCCAACCGGTTGGGATGTCCCTGGACCTTCAGCATCGCGCGTCCTCCCCGAGCGCGGGCCGGCAACGGCTTCCCCCGCCGGCCCGGTCCGTCAGTACTTCCGCTCCACCGGCTTCCACATGACGATGGTCACCGGCTTGTAGTCGAGCCGCGGCCCGGAGACGGTCCTCCAGGCGAGCGTGTGCTTGAGCCAGTTCTCG
>CAZPWK010000248.1:0-4003 GCA_964590285.1 uncultured Acidobacteriota bacterium
GGAGGGGACGGCTGGGAAGGAGACTCGCCGCCGCCGCGCTCCCGGGCGCCGGCCACGTCCTTCGCGGCCGCCCCTGGACGGGGTGCGCCCTCCTCTTCCTGTGGATCCTCGGGTGGATCGCATGGAGGCCCGGGATCCTGGTGCCGGTGCAGCGCGCGATCGGGGCCGACGTCCGCCTCGACCTCCTGCGGGTGGGCAGCGTCCCCTCGGCGTTCGCGCCGGAGCCGCTCGCCATCCTGGCCTTGCCCCTCCTCGTCGCCGTGTGGGTGGCGGGGAACCTCCGGCAGGGCGCCGGACGGGAGGCGTGACGTGGCGCTCGAAGGGACGCTCAAGGACTTCGGGTTCGCCGACATCCTCCAGCTGATCGGCATCCAGCGAAAGACCGGGGTCCTGACGGTCGAGAACGAGGAAGACGCCGTCATCGTCCGCTTTCTCGAGGGGCAGGTCGTCGGGGCGGACACGCGGCGCAGGAACCTCGAGAACCTCCTCGGGTCGGTCCTGGTGAGCACCGGCCGCATCACCGAGGCGCAGCTCCAGGAGAGCCTCCGGATCCAGAAGAGCACGCTCCAGCGGCTGGGCTACGTCCTCGTCCAGTCCGGGTTCGTGGACGACGAGGACCTGCAGGAGGCGCTCCGCGTCCAGGTCAGCCAGATCGTGTTCCGCCTGTTCCGGTGGCGGACCGGTCGCTACCACTTCGCCCCCTCCGAGCGCGTCGAGTACGACCAGGAGCACTTCACTCCGATCAGCGCCGAGACCATCCTCATGGAGGGGGCGAGGATGGTCGACGAGTGGCCGATCATCGAGCGGAGGATACGCTCCGGGTCGGTGGTGCTGCGGAGGACCGCCGCGGGGGAGTCGATCGAGGCCCCCGTGCGGTCGATCCTCGAGGCCGACATCGATCTCGTCGGGGCGGGCGCCGGGAAGCCCGAGGGGGAGATCGTCCTCGCGCCGGACACGCTCGAGACCCTCCGGCTGGTGGACGGCCGCTCGACCGTCCGCGAGATCGCGGAGCGGTCCCCCCTCGGCGAGTTCGACACCTACCGGAACCTCTACGAGCTCCTCAACCGGAACCTCGTCGAGGAGGTTCGCGTGCCGGTCGGGCTGGAGCCGCTCGTCGCCCGACGCAGCCTGGACCGTCTCGCCGGGCGAGCCCTCTCGATTCTGGTCGTGTCCCTGGCGCTGCTCTCGGCCTTCGCGATCCGTCTCAACCCGGCCACGCCCTGGAGCGTCGAGGGGCGGAGCGCCGCGAGCGAGCGCCTGCGCGGGTTCGCCAGCCGGGCGCGCATCGAGCGGATCGACCAGGCGCTGCGCGCGTTCTACCTCGATTTCGGCGCCGTTCCGGAGGACCTCGAGGTCCTCCCGCGCACCGGCTACCTGGAGCCGAGCGATCTCCTGGACCCGTGGAGCCGGCCGTACGGCTTCGAGAGGACCGCCGAGGGATACGGGATCGCGGGGCTCGACGGGGAGGGCAGGGAGCGCCCCGGCAGCGGGCTGAGGCGGCGGTTCACGCCCGCCCAGCGGCTCGTGCTCGAGGGGCCCGCCCTGCCGCTTCCTTGACACCCCCGGCCCCCGGTCTTAACGCCTGGGTCCGCGGCGCGGGTTCGGCCGGAGCCTCGGTAGGAGCGCATCCATGAGCAAGATCATCGGAATCGATCTCGGGACGACCAATTCGGTGGTGGCGGTGATGGAGGGCGGCAAGCCGACCGTCGTCACGAACGCGGAGGGGAGCCGCCTGACCCCGTCGGTCGTCGCGATCACCGACAAGGGCGAGCGTCTCGTGGGACAGGTGGCGAAGCGCCAGGCGGTCACGAACCCCGAGAACACCGTCTATTCGATCAAGAGGTTCATGGGGAGGAAGTACGCCGAGGTGCAGGCGGAGATCCGGACGGTGCCGTACCGGGTCGAGGCCGCCGACAACGGCGACGTTCGGGTGTCCGTGCAGGGCAAGCCGATCTCCCCTCCCGAGGTCTCGGCCATGGTGCTCCGCAAGCTCAAGGAGGCGGCCGAGGCCCATCTCGGGGAGCCGGTGACGCGCGCCGTGATCACGGTTCCGGCCTACTTCAACGACGCGCAGCGCCAGGCGACCAAGGATGCCGGGCAGATCGCGGGGCTCCAGGTCGAGCGGATCGTCAACGAGCCGACCGCCGCGGCCCTCGCGTACGGCCTCGACCGGAAGAAGGACGAGACGATCGCCGTGTTCGACTTCGGCGGCGGCACGTTCGACATCTCGATCCTAGAGGTCGGGGAGGGCGTCGTCGAGGTCAAGGCGACCAACGGCGACACCCACCTCGGCGGCGACGACGTGGACCAGCTGCTGATCGACTGGATCGTCGCGGAGTTCCGGAAGGACCAGGGGATCGACCTCTCCCGCGACAAGATGGCCCTGCAGCGCCTGAAGGAGGCCGCGGAGAAGGCGAAGTGCGAGCTGAGCTCGGTCATGGAGACCGAGATCAACCTGCCGTTCGTCACGGCGGACGCCTCGGGCCCGAAGCACCTTCAGATGAAGCTCAACCGGGCCCGGTTCGAGTCGCTGACGGAGGAGATCCTGAATCGCACCCTCGATCCCTGCCGGCGGGCGCTCGCGGACGCGGGGATCGATCCCTCCAAGATCGACGAGGTCGTGCTCGTCGGCGGCTCGACCCGGATCCCGAAGGTCCAGCAGATGGTGCGCGACTTCTTCGGGAAGGAGCCCCACAAGGGGGTCAACCCGGACGAGGTCGTCGCGGTGGGCGCCGCGGTGCAGGCCGGGGTTCTCGCGGGCGACGTGAAGGACATCCTGCTCCTGGACGTGACCCCGCTTTCGCTAGGCATCGAGACGCTGGGCGGGGTCTTCACGCGCCTGATCCCCCGGAACACGACGATTCCCACGCGAAAGAGCGAGATCTTCTCGACGGCGGCGGACGGCCAGACGAGCGTCGAGGTGCACGTGCTCCAGGGGGAGCGCGAGATGGCCGGGGGGAACAAGACCCTGGGGCGGTTCCACCTGGACGGCATCCCGGCCGCCCCCCGCGGGATCCCCCAGATCGAGGTGGCGTTCGACATCGACGCCAACGGGATCGTGCACGTCTCGGCCAAGGACCTCGGGACGGGCAGGGAGCAGAAGATCGCGATCACCTCGTCCTCGGGGCTGGCCAAGGACGACGTGGAGAGGATGATCCGGGAGGGCGAGTCCCACGCCGCCGAGGACCGGGCACAGCGGGAGCAGGTCGAGGCGCGGAACCGGGCCGACCAGCTCGTCTACCAGACGGAGAAGACGCTCTCGGAGCACGGCTCCAAGCTCTCCGACTCGGAGCAGCAGCAGGTCCGCGACGCGATCCGGGAGACGAAGGAGGCGATCGAGCGGGGCGACCCCGCGGCCGTCCGGCAGGCCGCGGAAAAGCTGGAGAGGGACGCGCACCGCCTCGCGGAGGCGATCTACCGGGGCGCCGCGGCGGGGGAGAAGGCTTCCGGGGGACCCGCGGGGTCCCCGGGAGCGGGCAAGGGCGACGACGTGATCGACGCGGAGGTCGTGGATTCGGGGGAGACCCGGCGGAACTGAGGCCGCGGGGAGGGCCCCGGCGGGGGGAGAGATGGCGCAGAGCGAGTGGGACCCCTTGAAGGATCTGGCGGGAGTGCAGCAGAGGATGAACCATCTCTTCGAGAGCGCGCTCGCGCGCACGAACTTCGACGCCGAGGGGGAGATCGGGGGTTGGTCGCCGGTCGCCGACGCCTACGAAACGGACGAGGGGATGGTCCTGCAGATCGAGATCCCCGGCGTGGATCAGGAGGCGCTGGACGTCCGCGTCGATCGCGACGATCTGGTCGTCCAGGGAGAGCGTCGCATGGACCGGGAGCCCGCGGCGGAGTATCACCGCGTCGAGCGCTCGTTCGGGAAGTTCTCGAGGAGGTTCGCGATCCCGCCCGGCGCGGATCGGGACTCCGTGGAGGCGCTCTACCGGGACGGAGTGCTCCGCGTCACGCTCGCGAAGCGGGGCGGCGACCGGCGTTCTATCAAGGTCTCCGT
>CAZPWK010000249.1:0-4002 GCA_964590285.1 uncultured Acidobacteriota bacterium
AAGACGGGGACGACCCCCCCTCGCGCGGCGCGGTTCGCGGGGGACGCGAGGAACGCGATCACGCCGGCGACCTCCTCGCCCTTGGGCCAGGAGGCGAAGTCGGCGCGGGGCATCGCCGCGCGGTTCGCCGGCGTGTCGAGGATCGAGGGGGCGACCGCGTTGACCCAGATCCCCCGCGCCTTGACCTCCTCGGCGACCGCCTGGGTGAGGGCGGCGACCGCCGCCTTGCTCGCCGCGTACGCCGCCATCCCGGCCCCCCGCCGCGGGTCGAGCGCCGGCGCCGCCGCGACGTTGACGATCCGCCCGGCGTCGGGCGGCGGGTTGGCCGAGAGGCGCCGGACCGCCTCCCTCGTGCACAGGAACGCGGAGACGGCGTTCGTCCCCATCATCGCGTGCCACGCCTCCAGAGTCGTCTCCTCGACGGGACGCATCGCGAACCCGCCGGCGAGGTGGATCGAGGCCCAGAGCGAGGGGAGCCCGGCGTAGAAACCGGTGACCGCCGGCTCCGAGGTCAGGTCCACGCCCGGGACGACCGTCACCCGGGCCCGGTCGAGGCCGTCGAGAGCGCGGGCCGACGCGTCGTCCCGCACCGGCAGGCGGCAAACCGCCCCGGCATCCAGAAGGGCCGCGACGACGGCCCGGCCGAGCGCTCCCGCGGCGCCGGTGACGACGACCGCGCGGCCTGCGAAATTCACTTCCATCTGAGGCCTCCGAGGATCACGGGCCCTCCGGGTCGAAGAACCGGAGATCCGGCATCGGATAGTGCCGCCGGTTCCGTGTCCAGAGCCTCAGGCCTGCCGTCGTCGCCGCGGCTGCGACCAGGGCGTCCGCGATCTCGACCCCGTGCGACCGCGCGTACCGCGCCAGGTAGGCTCCCGCGCGGCGTCCGGCGACCGCGTCGAGCACGACTTCGCCCCTCGATTCGAAGAAGGCCTCGGTCAGCGGCTCCTCGCCCGGCCGGAGGCCGGCGAAGACCTCCGCCCACGTGACCGCCGTGCAGTACGTGGGCACTCCCTTCTCGGCGAGGCGCTCGGCCGCGCGCGCGGCCTCGCGCCGCCCGCGCAGGATCTCGATGACCACGTCCGAGTCGAGCAGGACGCCGCTCAGCTCCGCCGGCTGCGTCTCGTATCTCGCCTCGACCGCCTCACGTACTCGTCGGTGGGCCCGAGGTCGTCCCGGTCGCGCCATAGTCCCTCGATCGCCCGGAGCGTCTCGATCTGGCGCTCCGTCGCTCCCGCGCCATACACCTGGACCAGCGCGTCCCGGACGAGGTCGGACACGGTCCGTCCCTGGCGGCCGGCGAGGCGCCGCAGCCTCTCGTGGACCTCCTCGTCCAGATAGAGCTGGGTCCGGATCATGCGATGTATATACATCGCCGAAGGCCGGACGTCAAACGCGCCCTCGGGAGTTCGTGCACGCGGGCCGCGGATGTGGAACGATACCGGGTCGGAAGCCCGGGGCCGTCCCGGTTCCTCCCGGGCCATGCGAGGTCGGACATGAAGATGGGGAGAGCGATTCTCGTCTGCGCCGCGGTCCTGGCGACCGCCGCACTTGCCGCGCACGCGGCCGAGAAGAGGGCGTTCACGATCGAGGACCTGTACCGGGTGACCGCGCCCCAGGCGGCGCGGCTGTCGCCCGACGGGAAGGCGATCGCGTACCGTCTCGAGACCCGCGACTTCGCCCGCGGGAAGGAGAACCACGACCTCTACCGGCTCGACGTCGCCGGCGGCGAGCCTAGGCGCCTGACCTTCACGGCCGACGACTCGGAGTCGGCGCCGTGCTGGTCGCCCGACGGGAAGCAGGTCGCCTTCGTCGCGAAGCGCGGCGAGCACCCGGGGGTCTTTCTCCTCCCCGCCGACGGCGGCGAGGCGCGCGAGCTGGTCTCCCTCTCGACCGGCATCGGGAACCTCCTCTGGTCACCGGACGGCCGGCACATCGCCTTCACGAGCGACGTGTACCCGGAGTGCGGCGCCGACGACGCCTGCAACCGGCGCCTCGACGGGTGGCGCGAGAAGGGGCCGCTCACGGCGCACGTCGCCGAGGAGCTCCTCTACCGGCACTGGACCTCGTGGAGCGACGGGAAGGTGGGCCACGTGCTCGCCGTCGAGGTCGAGACCGGCAAGGTCCGCGACCTGACCCCGGGCGACCGCGAGGCGCCGGTCTTCGGCCAGGAAGGCGCGGGGTTCGCGTTCTCGCCGGACGGCGGGGAGCTGGCGTTCACCCGGAACCCCGACTTGAAGGCGATGCTCGCCCGCTCGACGAACTCCGACATCTGCGTCGTGCCGGTGGACCCCGGCCCCGGCGGCGAGCTCCTGCCGCCGAAGAACGTCACGGAGTCGAACCCGGCCTGGGACGGCCAGCCGCTCTACTCGCCCGACGGGAAGTACCTCGCCTTCCGCCGCCAGGAGACGCCGGGCTACGAGTCGGACCGCTTCCGGCTGATGCTCCTCGAGCGGAAGACCGGAAAGATCCGCGACGCGGTCCCCGGCTTCGACGACTGGATCACCGACTTCGAGTGGACGAAGGACGGGTCCGCGATCGTGTTCAAGGCCGACGTCGAGGGGCAGACGCCGCTCTTCCGCGTCCCGGCCTCGGGCGGCGAGCCGAAGAAGCTCGTCTCCGCGGGCCAGATCGACGGGTTCGACCTCTCGCCCGACGGCCGCGCCGCGTTTGGCGTCCGCCGGACGGTCGGCTCCCCGCCGGAGATCTGGCGGTTCGACCTGACCGGGAGCACCGCGCCGGTCCGGCTGACCTGGCACAACCGCGCCCTCGAGGAGGAGGTGGACATCCGCCCGGCCGAGACCGAGTGGGTCGACGGGGCGCTCGGCGCGAAGATCCACGTCTTCGTCGTCAAGCCGCACGGATTCGACCCGGCGAGGAAGTACCCGGTGATCCTCAACGTCCACGGCGGGCCGCAGATGCAGTGGTCGGACGGGTTCCGCGGCGACTGGCAGGTCTATCCGGGCGCCGGCTACGTCGTCGTCTTCCCGAACCCCCACGGCTCGACCGGCTACGGCCAGGAGTTCACGGCCCGGATCTCCGGCGACTACACCGGCGCGGTGATGGAGGACGTCGCGAAGGTCACCGACTGGATCGCGGAGCAGCCCTGGGCCGACCCGGAGCGGATCGGCGCGATGGGCTGGTCCTGGGGCGGCTACGCGATGAACTGGCTGCTCGGGACGACGACCCGGTACAGGGCGATCGCCTCGATGATGGGGGTCGTGGACGTCTCCACGTTCTACGGCGCGACCGAGGAGCTGTGGTTCCCCGAGTGGGACATGAAGGGGACCCCCTGGACCTCGGACCTCTACGAGACGCAGAACCCGGCGAGGAACGCGACGAGCTTCAAGACGCCGACGCTCGTGATCACCGGGGAGCTCGACTTCCGGATCCCGTACACGCAGTCGCTGCAGCTCTTCACCTACCTCCGCCGCCAGGACGTCCCCGCGAAGCTCGTCGTCTTCCCGAAGGCGGGGCACTGGCCGGGGTGGTACGAGATGGCGCTCTACTACACCGCCCACCTCGAGTGGTTCCACCGGTACCTCGGGGGCGGCGCGCCCCCCTGGTCCACGGAGGAGTTCGCGGCGAACCGCGTCTTCGACTTCGAGACGGGGAAGAGGCGGACCGAGGAGGCGGAGAAGAAGTAGCGCCGGCCGGGGAGACTCACAGGCGCGCGAGGGCCTCCCCGAGGCGCTCGACCTCCTCGAGCGTGTTGTAGTGGAGGAAGCCGGCGCGGGCGAGGCCCGAGGGCTCGAGCCCGAGCGCCTCGGTGAGAGGAAGCGCGTAGAAGTTCCCGCTCCAGACGAAGATCCCCTCCTCCGCGAGGCGCGCCGCGACCTCGGCGGGCGCGAGACGCCGGTGCGTGAAGCCGAAGGTCGGCGTCCTCTCGTCGAGCCGGTCGGGATCGACGATCCCGCGCACCTCGATGTCGGGAATCGCGAGCAGGATCTCGAGCGCGCGGGCCGAGAGTCCGCGCTCGTGCTCCCGGATCGCCGCGAACGC
>CAZPWK010000250.1:0-3991 GCA_964590285.1 uncultured Acidobacteriota bacterium
GTCGGCCGCGCTGCAGGAGTACCCGGGCAAGCGGGACGTCCTCCTGATCGACGACCCGCCCGCGCCCCGCGACCCGGCCGCCCTCGAGGCGCTCCGGACCTCGGAGGGGCTGCCGGAGAGGATCGCGGGGGCCCTTCGCGAGCCCTCGGAGCGGGTCGCGAAGGAGATGTCGGAGTTCCGGGCGAGGACCGAGCGGTCCGGCTTCGATCCGGCGAGCGAGCGGCGCAGGATGGCGCAACTGCTCCGGAGCCTCCGCGCGTGGTTCGAGAGGCAGGCCTCGCTGCATCCCTCCCTCGACCACACGGACGACCTGTTCGTCGAGATGACGTTCGCGGAGCCGGCGCGCGAGCTGGACCGCCGCGCCCGGGAGCTCGAGGGGCTCGGGGCGACCGGCCGCGGAGGGCCCGGCCGGGAGGCGCTTCTCGGCGAGTACGCCCGCCTCGCGGCCCGATTCGACGCCGCCCTTTCCTTCTTCGAGCGGAAGCGCTACGCCAACCTGTCCCACGAGCCGAACAAGGCGATGAACCTGAACGGCTACATCGGCCTGCTGGGCCGGAGCTTCCGCGAGGCGCGCCGGGGCTCCGCGGTGGCGCTCGAGCCCTGCGGGGAGGGCGGGGCGGACCTCGTCGTCCCGGACGCCGACTACGTCGTCACGCTGGACGCGGACAGCGTCCTCGCCCCCGACTACGCGGTGCGGCTCGTCCACTTCATGGAGAAGCCGGGGAACGAGAGGGTCGCCGTCAGCCAGACTCCGTACACCGCCTTCCCGCGCGCGCCCGGCCTCCTGGAGCGCGTGGCCGGGGCGACGACGGACATCCAGTACCTGATCCACCAGGGGTTCACCGTCCACGATGCGACGTACTGGGTCGGAGCGAACGCCCTCCTGCGCACGAAGGCGCTGCGCGAGATCGCCGAGACCCGTACGGAGAACGGCGTCGAGGTCACCTGCTTCATCGCCGACCGGACCGTGATCGAGGACACGGAGTCCAGCATCGATCTCGCGGCCCGCGGCTGGACGCTCTACAACTACCCGGAGCGGCTGTCGTTCAGCGCCACCCCCGACGACTTCGGCTCGCTCCTCGTGCAGCGCCGGCGCTGGGCCAACGGCGGGCTCATCATCCTCCCCAAGCTGCTTCGCTACCTCGCCGCTTCCCCGCTCCGCCCGGCGCGGCTCGGCGAGGCGTTCGTGCGGGTGCACTACCTGGCGTCCCTGGCGCTGGTCAACGTCGGCGTGCCGGTGCTCCTGATCGTGCCGTTCGACGACTACCTGCGCAGCGCCTGGCTACCCCTCGCCGCGCTGCCCTACTTCTTCTTCTACGGGAGGGACCTCGTCCAGGCGGGCTACGGGTGGCGGGACCTGCCCCGCGTGTACGCGCTGAACCTCATGCTGATCCCGGTGAACCTGGCCGGGATCCTGAAGTCGATCCACCAGGGGATCACCGGGGAGCGGATCCCGTTCAAGCGCACGCCCAAGGTGCAGGGGGTGACGCACGCGCCCCCCCTGTACACGGTCCTCGAGATCGCCATGCCGCTGTACTGCCTGGTGGGGATGGGCTTCGACCTGGCCGGAGGCCGCTGGCTCCACAGCTTCTTCGCGCTGACCAACGGCGCGTTCTTCGCGTACGCGCTGTTCCGCTTCGTGCTTCCGGCACGATGGCCGGCCCTCGCCGTCCGGGTCGGGCCCGAGCCCGCCTTCCGGCGCCCGGGAAGGGCGGTCCTCGCGTTCCGCTCCGCGTACGAGCCCGCGCGCCTCCGGTCGGTCGAGGCGTTCGGCCCGCCGGTGCCGGTCCTCGCCCTCGCCCCGAAGGGCGAAGGGGACCTCCGTCCCTTCCGAGATCCCCTCGTGGACGGGTTCGGGCGCTGGACCGGCTTCGAGTTCGGGCAGGAAGCCACCGGCGGAGCGGCGCGAGGCCTCGCGCGCCGCCTCGCCGGCCTCCCGCCGCCGCGCGCTCCGATCGCGGCCGCGCGAAGATCCGCTTCTGGCCAGGGGCCCGAAGTCTCAAATTCTTGAATTGCAATCCGGCGCTGCTGGCCGTACACCCCTGCGGGTTCTTCGCGAAGAATCCTGCCTGAACGGGGGTTCGACGAGGTCAAGAGATTCCCATTTCCAAGGAGGTTCTCGAATGAAGAGGACAGTGGCTGCGGTGATTGCCACCGCGTTCGTGCTCCTCGCCGGGATCGTGGCACTCGCCACGCCGGCGGGCGCGCACGATCCGTGCATCGCGACTTGCGTTGACGGATTTCGGTACATCTGCTGCCCCGAAACCGTTCTGGTCAATCCGAACTGCAAGGGGCCGAAGTGCAAGACCGAGCAGGTTTGGGAGTGTTGGTACGAGTTCGATCCCTCGTGCATGCCCGTGTATCCCTGATCCTTCCGATTCTTCTCGCCGGTAGCCTCCGCTCTCGAACCCCGCGGGGGCTGCCGGCGTGGGTCGCGACCCGGGTCCCCCTCACTCGAGCAGGGCGAGCAGATCTTCCCGGGTGAGCGACGCCGCGCGGCCGGCGTCGCCGAGCGCGGCGGAGGCGATCTCCCGCTTCTTCGCCTGGAGGGCGAGCATCCTCTCCTCGACCGTGTCCTCGGCGACCAGACGGTAGACGATCACCGGCCGCTCCTGGCCGATGCGGTGCGCACGGTCGGCCGCCTGGTCCTCGACGGCGGGGTTCCACCACGGGTCCACGAGGAAGACGTGGTCGGCGGCCGTCAGGTTCAGGCCGGTCCCTCCCGCCTTGAGCGACACGAGCATCACGGGCGGACCGGACTCGTCCTGGAAGCGCCGGACCGTCCCCTCCCGGTCGCGCGTGCTCCCGTCGAGGCGCTCGAACGCGATCCCCGCCTCGCGGAGGTGCGGCTCGATCCGGTCGAGGAGGGACGTCCACTGCGAGAACACGAGCGCCTTGTGCCCCTCGGCGAGCGCCTCGTCGAGCACCTCGAGGAGCAGGGAGATCTTCGACGACGAGGCGGCCTCCCGCCCGGGGACGAGGCCGGCGTGGCAGGCCGCCTGCCGCAGGCGCAAGAGCGCCTCGAGGGCGGCCAGCACGCCGCCGCCCGCCCGGAGGCGCGCGACGACCTCGCCGAGGGTCGCCGCGCGCACCGTGTCGTACGCTTCGCGCTCCTCGGGGGCGAGCTGGCACCGGAGCTCGACCTCGGTCCTCGGGGGAAGCTCCGGGGCGACGTCGCGCTTCATGCGCCTCAGGACGAACGGGCGGATCCTCTCCCGGAGCCGGGCCGCCGCGCCCGGCTCCCCGTCCGCGATCGGGCGGGCGTACCGCTCCAGGAAGTCCTCGCGGCCGCCGAGCAGCCCGCGGTTCAGGAAGTGGATCTGGCTCCAGAGCTCCTCGAGACGGTTCTCGACCGGGGTCCCGGTGAGCGCGACGCGAAACCGAGCGGGGAGGGCGTACGCGGCCCGCGCCGTCCGGCTGTCGGGGTTCTTGATCGCCTGCGCCTCGTCGAGGACGACGGTGTCCCACTCGACCGAGGCCAGCGTATCCTCGTCGAGCCTCAGGACGGCGTACGTCGTCAGCGTGACGTCCGACGCCGGATCGATCGCCCTCCGGTCGCCGTGGTAGACGCCGCACCGGAGCGACGGGCGGAACCGGCGGATCTCCTCCCCCCAGTTGTGGAGCACGCTGGTCGGCGCCACGACCAGGGTCCGGCCCCGGATCGCGCACAGCGCCTGGAGCGTCTTTCCGAGCCCCATGTCGTCCGCGAGGAGCGCGCCGAGGCCGGCGTCGCGCAGGAAGGCGAGCCACGCGACGCCGCGCCTCTGGTAGCCGCGGAGCTCGGCGGCCAGGTCCCCGGGGAGCGCCGCGTCGGGGATCCGCTCGAAGCTCTCCGCCAGGGGCCGCAGCCCGCCGAGATCCGCCGGTCGCGGGCGGTCGAGGTCGTCGCAGAGGCTCGCGAGGTCCGGGCGCACGCATGCCGGGATCCGTCCCGAGGGCTCGCGCGCCGCCAGGAGATCGGCCACCCGATCCCCGAACCGGTCGCACGGCA
>CAZPWK010000251.1:0-3946 GCA_964590285.1 uncultured Acidobacteriota bacterium
CGTCCGGGACGCCCACATCACCGGCGGCGGCATCAGCCGGGTCGCGGAGTCCTGGGCGAGGATCCTGGGGACGGCCGGGCACACCGTCACGCTCGTCTCCGAGTCCCACGAAGCCGCGCGGGCGCTCCCCCCGATCCCGAACCTCCGGCAGGTCGTCTACGAGAGAGTCCGGACCAAGCGGCGCGCGTCGCGGATCGCGGCCCGCGCCCGGGCGGCGGCCGAGGCGACCCTGGATCTGGCCCGCTCGAGCCCGGTGGACCTCCTGATCTCCCACACCGCGGCGACGACGATCGCGCTCCGGCGCCTCTTCCCCCGCGCACCCCTGCTCCAGTCGTTCCACTCCCCGATGGTGGACGAGAACCGGCTCAACAACTGGAAGTACACGTCGAGCGCGTGGCGGCGCCTGACCTACCCCGCCGCGATGGCGTATTCGTTCCTCGTCGAGCGGAAGGCGCTTCGGGCGATCGACGGCGCGCACACGCTGAGCCGGTACACGTGGGACCGGCTGCGCGAGACGCACGCCGCGGCTTGCTCGAAGGTCGAGTGGCGGCTGGTCCCGGGGACCTACGACGACCGGACGTTCGTGCCGGCGCCCGACCGCGCCCGCGTCCGCGAGCGGCTCGGCCTCGACCCCAGGGCGACGATCCTCCTGACGGTCCGCAGACTCGTCCCCCGCAACGGCGTGGACCGGATCCTCCTCTGCGCCGAGAGGCTCGGCGAGAGGTTCCCGGACGCGCGGTTCCTGATCGGCGGGGCCGGGAGGATGCGCGACGCGCTCGAGCGGAGGGTCGAGGAGTCCCGGCTTGCCGGTCGCGTCCGCCTCCTCGGCTTCATCCCCGACGATCTGCTCGCCGCGCACTACCAGGCCGCGGACGTCTTCCTCCTCCCCACGAAGGACCTTGAGTGCTTCGGCCTTCCGGTGATCGAGGCGATGGGGTGCGGCTGCACGCCGCTGATCTCGCCCGGGGGAGGGCCCTCGGAGATCCTCGAGGACCGGCCCGCCTGGGTCGCGGCCGCGAACCGCGACGACGCGTTCGTGGACCTCGTCGGCCGGTACCTGGCCGGCTCGATCGCGACCGACCCCGCGGGCGTCGCGAGGGACGCCGCAGCCCGGTACTCCGAGACCGCGGTGACCCCCGGGGTGCTCGAGATCGTCGAGAGGATCGCCTCGCGCGGGACCGCCGCGCGGGGCCTGCCCGACTGAGGAGATCCCGTGACCCTTCGCCACCTCTCTCTCGCCTCGGCCCTCGCCCTGCTCGTGCTGCCGTTCGCTCCCGCGCTCGCGGACACTCCGGGCCCGACCTTCGGCCTCCTCCTCGACGCCGGCGGCGCAACAGCGCTGCCGGCCCCGCCGGACCTCCCGGCGGACCGGCCGCTCGTCGCGCGGATCGTGGCGCGGTGGGACGAGGTCGAGACGGAGAAGGGGGTCTACGACTGGTCCACGATCGCCCCGGCGGTCGAGGCGCTCGCTGCGGGCCGGTTCCGGGTCGTCCTGTGTCTCACCGGCCCGAACCCCCTGCACCTCGCGGACGGGAAGCCGCCGTCCCCCCTCGAGGGAGACTCGCTCGCCGCCTGGACCGCCTTCGTCCGGAGCGCCGTCCGCAGCCTCGCCCCCGAGGTCGGGGTCTTCGAGATCTGGGACGGGCCGGCCGCGGCCTTCGACCCCGCGGTGTACGCCTTCGTCCTGAAGTCCTCGGCGCTCGCGGTCCGCGCCGAGGCGCGCGCCGCCGGCGTCGAGGCGCGGGTCGCGGAGGGGGCGATCTCCGCCTCGGATCTCAAGTGGCAGAAGAGCCTCTGGCTCCAGGACGCGGCGGCGTACGTGGACGTCCTGCCGGTGCGCGTCTCGGCCGGCTCCGCGGAGATCTCGCGCGAAGTCGAGACGGTCTTCCGCGAGGCGATCCGGAATCCGCCGGCCCCCGAGTACTGGGCGTACGTCGAGGCGGGCGGCGCCGGGGGGCCGTCGGCCGCCGCGGCCGCGGTGCAGGCGGCGTCCGCGTCGCTGCCGGCCACGGTCGCCCTCGCCCGGATGCCGGAGGGGGCCGCGGATCTCGAGCGGGAGGCGCGTGTCGTCTACGGCCTCCACGCGGCGCTCGCCGGATTCGCCCCGGCCCCGCGCGGGCAGGTCGAGTTCGTCGGGGACGACCGCGTTCCCCTTTACGGTGCGCGCGCCCTCGGGCGGTTCCTGAACGACGCCGAGGACGACTTCCCGACGAGGATCGTCTTCGACGCGCCCGGGACCGTCCTCGCGGCGCAGCAGGGGTGGCTCGTCGTGGACGCGCCGGATCTCCGGAGCGCGACCGTCCTCGATCCGCTGAAGGGGGGCTCGATCGCCTCTACCCCCTCGAAGGTGCCGGCCCGCCCGGACCGCCGCGCGGTCAAGGTCCTGTTCGCCGCGCACCCGATGATCGTCGAGTTCCGCAGGGCGCCGCTGCCGGAGGACCTCACGCTCCCCAAGGAGGACCTCGAGGTCCGCTCCGTGCGCGGCCTGACCGCCGAGGAGATCATCGCCCGCCACCAGGCGGTCCAGAAGATCCAGGACGACCGGCTCGACCGCTGGATCGCGTCCGGGCGGGTGGACTACCACTTCAAGCTCGCGCAGGCCGGCTCGACGGTGGACGTCGCGATCGACAGCGGATGGCTCTGGGAGCGCGGCGCCGACCTCGAGTGGGAGCAGCGCGCCTACTACGTCAACGGCGCCCGCGTGAAGTGGAAGAGCATGCCGGAGATCCCGTACGTGCAGCCGGAGAAGGTCGTCGTGCTGCCGCTCGACCTCACCCTCGACCGGACGTACCTGTACCGGCTCCGCGGCGAGGACGACGTCGCGGGGCGCGCCGCCTACGTGCTGGAGTTCGAGCCCGCGAATCCGGACGCCTCGGGGAGCCTCTACCGCGGCCGCATCTGGGTGGACCGGGAGACGTTCGTCCGCCTGAAGACGTCGCTGATCCAGACGAACCTCGAGCCTCCGGTCGTCTCGAACGAGGAGACCGACGTCTTCGCGCCGGTCGAGGGGCCCGACGGCCAGACCTACTGGCTCCTCTCCCGGATCGACGGCCAGCAGCTCTGGACCGTCGGCGGCAGGAACCTCGTCGTCCACCGCGAGATCGGGTTCGAGAGCTACGAGGTCAATCCCTCGAAGCAGGCGCTCGCCGGGGCCCGCGAGCGGGCGTACGCCTCGACCCACCTGATGATGCGGGACACGGACGAGGGGTACCGCTACCTCGAGCGGCAGCCGGACGGCTCCCGGACCGTCAAGATGGAGCAGGAAACGCGCGTCTGGTTCGCCGCGGCCGGCGCCTTCAAGGACAGCGCCCGGTCGAACGCGGTGCCGCTCGCGGGGGCGAACTACCTGGACTACGACCTCTTCAAGAAGGACATCCAGCTCAACGTCCTGTTCGCCGGGGCGGTGGCGTTCGTCAACCTGTCGGACCCCGCGGTGCTCGGCGGGCGCGCGGACCTGACGGCCGAGGGGGCCGGGATCGCCGTCAAGGGGGAGGACCGGGTGTACGAGGGGGACGACGAGATCCTCGTCGAGCGGATCGAGGACCGGACGCAGTACGTCTCCGGTCGGCTCGGCTTCCCGCTCGGGAGCTTCGGGAAGCTGAGCCTCGTCGCCGACCTCTACTCGACCCAGTACTTCGGGAACGGAGACGCGCAGGCCGCGCTGTCCTCGTACAACGAAGCGAACGGGACCGACCTCCGGTTCGTCCTCCCCCCGAACCAGCAGACCTACGCCGGCACCGTCCAGCTCGAGGTCAACCGGCGCGGCTACACGGCGACCGCATCGGGGACCTGGTCGAGGAGGTCCGACTGGGCGCCGTGGGGGCTGTACGACGCGGCGGCGGGGGCGTTCCTCGACGACTCCTACGACCCCGATCAGAAGAGCTACGCGCAGTGGGGGCTCGCCGCCTTCAAGGAGTTCTACCTCCCGAAGTTCCAGAAGCTCCGC
>CAZPWK010000252.1:0-3940 GCA_964590285.1 uncultured Acidobacteriota bacterium
CCCCGGCCGGCCTCCCCATCCTCGATCCCGACAACAAGCTCCGCACCACCATGCGTTCTTTCCCGGGAACCTTTCCGGGGGGAGGTCCGTTCTCCTGTGCGAGGGAGCCGCGACGCCGGACGGACGGGGGCGTACGGGCGGCGGGAGGAGGAACGATGAAGCGCGCGATGATCCTGGCGGCGATCGGACTGGCCCTCGCGGCCGGAGCAGCCCGGACGGCCGCGTCGGAGCCCTGGCTGCACGTGCACGTGGTCGAATCCGGCGGGGACGGGGAGACCGTCCGCGTCAACGTGCCCATCGAGCTGGTCGAGAAGGTCCTGCCCCTCATCCGCCACGAGCGCCTTCGCGAGGGCAAGGTCCGGATCGAGATGGGAGACTCGGACTTCTCGACGGCGGATCTCCGCGCCGTCTGGCAAGCCGTGCGGACCTCGCGCGACGCGGAGTACGTGACGGTCGAAGGGCCCGACGAGAAGGTGCGGGTCGCGAAGCGGGGCGAGGAGATCCTGGTGCTCGTCGACGGCACCGCCCAGAAGGCGGAGAAGGTCGAGGCGAGGATCCCGCTCGACGTCCTCGACGCGCTGTTCTCCGGCCCGGAGGAGGAACTCGACGTCCAGGCCGCGATCCGGGTCCTCGCCCGGAGGGGGTCCGGCGACATCGTGACGGTCGAGGACGGCGACACCCGCGTCCGCGTGTGGATCGACTCGAGCGAGGACGGCCGCTGACGCGCGCCGGCGGGAGGTCGCCGTGAGAGTCTTCGGCAGGATCCTGGCGATCGTCGGCGCGGCGGCCTTCGCCACGGCCGTCTCGCTCGTCGCGATCGTCTCGTACTACTGGATTCACGACGGAACGATCGACGTCCGGGTCCGGACCAAGGACGGGAGCGGGGACGACGTGTCGCTCCGATGCCCGGCGTTCCTCGCCCGGGCCGGCCTGGCCTTCGCCCCGCTCTCCCGGCTGCCGCTGGATCGGGAGGCCCTCTCCGCCCTGCCCGCCGCGAGGGAGCTGATCGCCGAACTCCGCCGCCGCCCGGACGCCACCTTCGTCCAGGTCGTCTCCCGCCACGAGAGCGTCCGCATCTCGACGCGAGGGGACCGGCTCGTCGTCGAGGCCGATACGCCGGGCGAGGCGATCTCCGTGGCGGTCCCCCTGGCCACGGCGGAAGCCGCGCTCCGCGCGATCGGCGACTGATCCCCCGACCTCGGCTCGTCTTCGGGGGCCGGACGTTCGATCAGCCGGCGTCCCGCCGAGGCGGGGCGGCCTCCGGCGAGGGCCGGGGCGGAGCGACCCGCACGAGGATCGTCGCCCGGTCCGATCCGAGCCTCGCGGTGACGAGCCCGTCCCTCGGGGAAGCCGCCGGGTCGCCCTCCGTCCAGGTGACCTCGAGGACGAACCGGCGAGGCCCCGCAGGGGACGCCCGGACCCCGAAGGGGGCGGGCTCGGCGGAAACCTGCAGGGCGGCCGGGTCCAGATCGTTGCGGAGCGTCAGGATCGCGGAGCCGCTCGCCGGCTGGCCCGGAGGCGGCGCGGGGAGGAACAGGCGGGGCGACGACACGACGAGCGCCGGCATCGCCCGCACGCTCACCCACACGGTCGCCTCGGGCTCGCGTGCGAGCCCGGTCTTGAGACGGATGCCGGCCGCCGCCGGGGACGGCGGCGCATCGCCCACGAGCCTCGCCTCGACGAGCCAGTCTCCCGGCTCCGCGGGCGGGAGCCCGCTCGCGACCGCACCCGCCGCCTCGATCCTGCGCGCCGTCGCGACGAGCCACGGAACCGTCGAGGCGACCTCCGAGATCTCGAGCGTCCCGCTCTCGGTCCCGTCCTTGCGGACGAGGGTCCGGACGACGTTCTCGTCGCCCCGACCCACGGAGAGGACCAGGTTTCGGCCGGGATAGAAGTTGACGCTCGCCACGACGGTCGCCCGCAGCGTCAGGGTCAGCGCGGGGCGCGCCGGATCGTTCGTCCGGACCGCGATCGGCTTGCTGATGGGGCCGGAGTAGCCGTCGGTGCGGATCGACGCGGTCACCTTCCCTGCCTGCCCGGGCAGGATGGCCTCGTCGAACGAGGCCACGGCGCACCCTCAGCCGGGCTTCGCGGAGAGGATCCGGAGCACGTCGGACCCCGCGTTCCGGAGCACGAAGCTCCCCTCGGCCGTCGAGCCGCGCATCACCGTCCCCAGGTCGAGCGCCTCCCGCTCGATCTCGAGACGGGGAGCCGCCGGCGAGGACCCGTCCTGCGCGGCGGGGACCCGCTCGGCCGGCGGCGGCGCCGGAGGCGGGGGATCGCTCGCGGGAGCCCGAAGGGCGGGCGCCAGAACGAGCATGCTCGCCAGCAGGATCGTCGCTCCGATCTTCGGGCGCATGGTCTCCCTCCGGGGGACGCGTTCCGGAAACCGACGAGGAAGGATATCGCGCCGGGCAGGCCCGCGCGAGACGGCCCCGGTCGAATCAAAGTGCGGCGCCCCGTCCGCGGGGGGGCGGGCGGGGCGCCGGGAGGGAAGGAGGCCTCGTGACGCTTACGGGGCCACTCGGACCGCATCGGTCGCGAGCGTCGGCGTGAAGGCCACGCCGGCGGTGGTGAGCCGGAAGGAAGACTCGACGGGAAAATCGAGCGTGACGACCAGGGGCGCGCCCCGGACGCACGTGAACTCCACGGGGTGCTCCACGGCGACGCGCGGACCCGGGAGCAGGACCTCGCGGGACACGCCGTCCCCGTCGACGACCCGCGCGGCCGCGATGTCCAGGCGCACCCCGTCGTACGAGCCGGCCGGAACCAGGGCGTCGGCGAGCACGACGCTCCGGCCGCCGACGAGGGTGAGGAGATCCACCGAGACCTCGCGGGCGTCGTCCAGCGCGACCCAGCCGCCGCCCGCCACCCGGGCCGACACGCCGACGAACCGCACCCACGCCTCGCGGATCGCGGGAGCGGGAGCGTCGTGGACCGCGACGGTGAGTCGGACGGCGTCCGCGCCGCCCGTGGTCACGGGATCGATCGGCGGCGACGGGACGGAGATCTCGCCCGGCGGGGCGATCGTGGGGTTGTCGGAGCAGGCCGCGCCCAGCGCCAGCACGACGCAGAGCGCGAGGAATCCCGCAGCTTCGTTGCGATTTCGGATCATTTCGGCGCCCCCCTCGTTCGACGGTTCTCGCCGGGAACGACCCGGCTCGCCCGCAACGACAGCAACGGTCGTGCCCCCGCCGCGCCGGCCCCCCCGTGGCGCGGCGGGGCCCGAAATCCCGCGCCGTGCGGACCGATCTCGGCGATGGGCCTGCGCCCTCCCTGTCTCCGCAGGCCGCGGCGTCCGGGGCCGGTTACGGTTCCCGACGGCCCCGTTACGCTCCTGCAACCGGGCGAGCCGCCCCGCGCTATAGTCGTGTCGGACGGAGAGCGCCGGGCCGACGGAGGCGACGATGCCACTCGACATGCTGAAGGACTTCCACATTCCCGGCACGCCGCCCGGCACGCTGACCCCCGCCGGCGGCGAGAAGGGGCCGGTCCGGATCTTCCTGACGCGTTACGCGCCCGCACGGCTCGAAACCCGAGAGATCCCGGACGTGGAGTCGCTCGGCGGCCTCGTCGAGGGCGAGGGGTTCTGCTGGGTCCAGGTGATCGGGCTCGGCGACGTGTCGGCGATCGGACGGATCGGGGAGATCTTCGGCCTTCACCCCCTCGCCCTCGAGGACGTCGTCCATCTGGGTCAGAGGCCGAAGGTCGAGGACTACGAGAACGTCGTCTTCGCCACGTGCCAGATCCTCGAGGTGGAGGACGGGTCCGTCGGGAAGCTCCAGCTGGCGATGTTCCTCGGGCCGGGCTTCGTCGTGACCTTTCAGGAGGCGGGCGAGGATCGCCTGGCCCCGATCCGGTCCAGGCTCGAGGTCCCCCAGGGAAGGCTCCGCAACCGGGGACCCGGCTACCTGGCGTACGCGATCCTCGACCGCGTCGT
>CAZPWK010000253.1:0-3926 GCA_964590285.1 uncultured Acidobacteriota bacterium
GGGTCTCCCCGAGGGCGTTCGACGGCCGCGGCAACTACACCCTCGGGATCCGGGACCAGCTGATCTTCCCGGAGATCAACTACGCGAAGGTGCAGAAGGTGAAGGGAATGAACGTGTGCGTGGTGACGACCGCGCGCACCGACGAGGAGGCGCGGTCGCTCCTCAGGCATCTCGGGATGCCGTTCCGCAAGAACTAGGCCGGAGGAGAGGAGACGTGGCGACACAGGCTTGGATGGCCAAGACGCGGGGGAAGCCGAAGTTCGGGGTGCGGCGTCACAGCCGATGCCGGCGATGCGGCCGGCCCCGCGGCTACCTGAGAAAGTTCCAGCTCTGCAGGATCTGCTTCCGGAGCCTCGCCCTCGAGGGGGCGCTTCCGGGGGTCACCAAGGCGAGCTGGTGACCCGGACCCGCACCGCGCGAGACTGGAGGCCAAGAAGATGAGCATGACGGACCCCATCGCGGACCTGCTGACCCGGATCAGGAACGCGCAGTCGGCACGCCACAAGACCGTGGACGTGCCCTCGTCCCGGATGAAGATCGCGATCGCGAAGATCCTCAAGGACGAGGGGTACATCGAGAGCTTCAAGGTGCTCGAGGACGAGCGTCAGGGAGTGCTCCGCGTGGCCCTCCGCTACGGCAGCACGGGCGAGCGGGCCATCACCGGCCTCGAGCGGGTCAGCCGGCCCGGCAGGCGGGTGTACTGCGGGAAGGACGAGATCCCGAAGGTCCTCGGCGGAATGGGGATCACGATCCTCTCCACTCCGAAGGGGGTCCTGTCCGGCTCCGCCTGCCGCAAGCTGGGCGTGGGCGGCGAAATCCTCTGCAACGTCTGGTAGCGCCACGAGCGTCGGAGACCGAGAGATGTCCCGAATCGGCAAGCTTCCCATCCCACTGGCGTCGGGGGTCAAGGTGCGCCTGGACGGCCCCGCCGTCACGGTGGAGGGCCCGAAGGGCGCCCTCACCCACGCGCTCCCCGACGGGATCACGGCCGCGCTGGACGGAGAGCGCCTGGTCCTCGCGCGCCGCGGCGACAGCAAGGAGCAGAAGGCGCTGCACGGGATGGCGCGGGCGGTCCTCGCGAACGCCGTCCGCGGCGTGACGCAGGGGTTCGCGCGGGAGCTGGAGATCCACGGCGTCGGCTACCGCGCGCAGGTGGCGGGCGGCGTCGTGAGCTTCGCGCTCGGCTTCACGCACCCGATCGAGTTCCCGATCCCCGAGGGGATCGAGATCTCGGTCGACAAGCAGACCCGGATCACGGTCCGCGGGCGCGACCGGCAGGCCGTGGGGCAGGTGGCCGCCAGGATCCGCGCCCTGAGGCCGCCGGACGTGTACAAGGGGAAGGGAATCCGTTACGTCGGCGAGGTCCTTCGCAAGAAGGCCGGGAAGACCGGCGCGAAGTAGTCGAGGACGAGGCGAGCATGGACACGAGGATCGACAGGCAGGCCGTCCGGCGGAGGATCCGGCACCGGATCCGGAGGCAGGTGATCGGCAGCGCGGAGCGACCGCGCCTGGCCGTGTTCCGGAGCCTGAAGCACATCTACGTGCAGGCGATCGACGACGCGGGCGGAACGACGCTGGCGCACGTCTCCTCGCTCGACCCGGAGATCCGGGCCGGAAGCCCCCGCGGCGGGAACGTCGCCGCGGCGAAGGCGGTGGGGGGCGCGATCGCCGCGCGCCTCAGGGCGGCGGGGGTCGAGTCCGTCGTGTTCGACCGGGGCGGGTACCTCTACCACGGGCGCGTCCGCGCGCTCGCGGAGGCGGCCCGGGAGGCCGGGTTGAAGTTCTAGTTCGGGATCCCGCGCCCCGGGGCGCGGCGCGGCGCGCGAGGGCGGGCCGCGGGGGATCGGCAGCCGGAGGTGGTCGTGGTGGAGCGCGAACAGGGATTTCCGGGCGAGTTGAAGGACCGCGTGGTCCACATCAACCGGGTGACGAAGGTGGTCAAGGGGGGGAAGAACTTCTCGTTCTCCGCCCTGGTCGTCGTCGGGGACGGGAACGGCCGCGTCGGCTTCGCTTCCGGCAAGGCGCGCGAGGTGCCCTCGGCGATCGCCAAGGGGGTCGAGCACGCGAAGCGGAACCTCGTACGGATCCCGCTCAACGGGACGACGATCCCGCACCCGGTCGTCGGGCGCTTCGGGTCGGGCGCGGTGCTCCTGAAGCCCGCGGCCCCCGGGACCGGAGTGATCGCCGGCGGGGCGGTCCGCGCGGTGCTCGAGTCGGTGGGGATCCAGGACATCCTCACGAAGTCGCTGGGGACCGCCAACCCCAACAACGTGCTCCGCGCGACGATGGCGGGGCTCCGGCAGCTCAAGAGCGTGGAGACGGTGGCGAGGAACCGGGGCAAGGAGGCCGCCGAGATCCTCGAGGAGACGACGCGATGAGGACGCCGGCGCGCGCGGACGGCCCGAAGCTCCGGGTGCGTCAGGTCCGGAGCGGGATCTGCTGCAACGGGAAGCAGAAGGCGACGCTCAGGGCGCTCGGCCTCGAGAAGATCGGCCGGGTCCGGACGCTTCCCGACAATCCGGAGGTCCGGGCGATGGTGGCGGCGATCCCGCACCTGGTGGAGATCGTGGAGCCGTCCGAGTAGGCGGGAAGGCTCGGGAGCGGAGGCGAGGGGAACCTGCGATGAAGCAGCACGAGTTCAAGCCGGCGGCGGGCTCGCGCCGGAGCCGGAAGCGGGTCGGGCGAGGCCCCGGCTCCGGTCTGGGCAAGACGTCGGGGCGCGGCGAGAAGGGGCAGAAGTCCCGGAGCGGCTACTCCAGGAAGCGCGGCTTCGAGGGCGGCCAGATGCCGCTCCACCGCCGGGTGCCGAAGCGGGGCTTCACCAACATCTTCCGGGAGGAGTACCTCACGGTGAACGTCGAGCGCCTCAACGCGTTCGGCGCGGGGGCCGTGGTGACCCCGGAGTCGCTCCGCGAGGCGGGACTGCTGCGGAAGGGCGGCCGGGACGTCAAGGTGCTGGGCGGCGGCGAGCTCCAGGTGGCGCTCACGGTGCGCGCCCACAAGTTCACCGAGGCCGCGGTGCGCAAGATCGAGGGCGCCGGCGGAAAGGCCGAGGTCCTCACCGCGTAGTCGCGGACGGGGGAACGATCCGAGATGATCCAAAGCTTCAAGAACATCTGGAGCATCCCCGACCTGAGAAGGCGGGTCCTGTACACCTTCGGGCTGCTCGCGGTGTACCGGATCGGCGGCCACATTCCGACGCCGGGCATCGACAACGCCGCGCTGATCCGCCTCTTCGAGCGGCAGGCCGGCTCGATCCTCGGGTACGTGGACCTGTTCGCGGGGGGGAACTTCCGGCGGTTCACGATCTTCGCGCTCGGGATCATGCCGTACATCACCGCGTCGATCATCCTGCAGCTGCTCACGGTGGTCTGGCCTTACCTCGAGAAGCTCAGCAAGGAGGGGGAGGCCGGTCGCAAGAAGATCACGCAGTGGACCCGCTACGGGACGGTGCTCCTGTCGGTGATCCAGTCGTTCGGCATCGCCATCTGGCTCGAGTCGATGAGCGGGAGCGGCGCGGAGCGGATCGTGCTCTCGCCCGGCTTCGGCTTCCGTCTCATGACGGCGATGACGCTGACGACCGGGACCGCGCTCATCATGTGGCTGGGCGAGCAGATCTCGGAGCGCGGGGTCGGGAACGGGATCTCCCTCATCATCTACGCGGGGATCGTGGTCGGCTTCCCGAACGCGGTGATCTCCACGTTCCAGGACCTCCGCACGGGGCAGCTCGGCCCGATCTCCGTTCTGTTCCTGGTGGTCCTCATGACGGCCGTCGTGGCCGCGATCGTGCTCGTCGAGCGGGCGCAGCGGAAGATCCCGATCCAGTACGCGAGGAGGGTGGTCGGGCGCCGGGTCTACGGCGGGGCCTCGACGTACCTCCCGCTCCGCGTGAACACGGGAGGCGTGATCCCGGTGATCTTCGCGTC
>CAZPWK010000254.1:0-3915 GCA_964590285.1 uncultured Acidobacteriota bacterium
CGAGCAGCAGCCGCCCGTCTCGGTGCTGCAATCCGCCAGGATCGGCGCCTGGGCCGCGAAGACGATCGCGGCGAGCGACAGGGCCGACGCGGCGAGGGGTCTTCTCATGGCCGCCTCCTTTGCCGCGCCCGACGCGGCACCCGGGGTCCGTGCTTTCTCCGATCCGGCAATGCCGAATCCGGAAGCTCCTCTCGTGCTCTTGATACGCTTCCTGCTGCGAATTCGCCGTAGAAGGCCCGCGGTCCGCGGCGTCTCGTCCGCGAGCGCTTGCCCCGCCGCCGTCATCGCGACCGGGGAGCGCCGACCTCCAATCCAGACTCCACCTCCCGCCCGGACGACTCGACCGCGAACTCGACCGGAGGCGATCCAGCGCCGCCCTCGAACTCCTCCGGCGGCTCGAACGACCAGAGACCGGACGGCAGAGAATCGGGGAGCGTGCCGACGAGCCAGCCGCACCCACCGGCCGCGGGCCGCGGCGGATCCACCCAGCCCAGCGCCACCGGCACGCGCTCGCCTCCAGCGAACCGGAGGAAATCCCCCTCGTAGGACTCCGACGCGTCCCCGTCCGCCCGGCAGGCGTACGCCATCACCGCCCCCGCCTCCCCCGGCGAGACGGACCCGTCGAGCGCGGGCGCCCGCACGACCGCGTCCCCGAGCCGGACGAAGCGGTCCGACAGGAGCCAGGGGCCCGCCTCGCCGGGGGCCGGCGGTCGGGGAAGCTCGAAGGACTTCCGGACGCCGGCCGAGACCCCCTCGGCGTCCGCCGTGACCGTCAGATCCAGCGTCGTCTCCCCCGGACGGACCTTCTCGACCGGAAGAACCAGGAGCCTCTCGTCCCCCGTCCTCCGGAACTCCTGCAGGTCCTCTCCCGAGATCGTCTTCCGCACCTGCGCGTGGATCCGGGACTCCTTTCGGACGACCAGGCTCACGACGATCTCCGTCAGCTCCTCCGGCCACGCCTCCTCGTCGGTGCGCTCGACGCGGGCCAGCGCGAGCGCCTGCCATCTCTTTCCCTCGGGCCGGTAGGGCCAGAACCCGACCTCCGCGCCTATCCCGCGCCCGAAGCGCGGGAGAAGGAAGAGCGCCTCGTCCCGCTCCCGCTTCGTCGGAGTCTTCCTCCGCGTCCCGAAGCTCGAGGGTGCGTGAAGGGCGACGTCCTTGCGGTCGTTCCGGAGACGGACCGTCATCCAGGGCGTCTTCTTCCGCTCCTGCGCTTCCTCGCGGAAGGAGACGAGGTACCGGCACCGGCGCACCGATCGGAGCGCGCGCACCGCCGGCACGATCCGATCCATGCGAAACAGCTCGCCGCCGGTGTCGCGGGAGATGGGGCCGAGGGCGAGGGGATGGCCGAAGGGGGTCCCGGCGAGGCCTCCGGCGAGGAACGAGATCGTCCGGCACGAGTCCACGAGATCGATCGAGCTGACGACGACGCCGTTGGCCTGGGCGCGCGCGGCGAACTCCCACATCCACCAGGCGATGTCGTCGAACCGGAAGTCGTCGCCGAGATAGATCACGTCCTTGCGTCCGGGATAGCGACCGAGGGCCAGGAACAGGCTCTCGACCCCGGCGATCCAGTTGTTGTGGTGGAGGTGATACTGGTGGGGAGATACGACCTGCCGGTTCTTCTCGAGGCGGTCGAGCGCGGCCAGGGCCTCCTCCGGCCGGCGAATCCAGCCGTAGTGGACGACCGGCCATCCCGCGAAAGTCACGAGGAGCAGGCGGTCTCCCTCGCGGAACTCCTTGCGCACCAAACGACGCGCTTCCTCGAACGCGAGATGCTTCGTCGGCGGGCAGGCGGGGGCGCCGCGGTAGAAGAGGTCCAAGTGCCACAGGTCGAAGAACAGGACGAGCGACATGCCGCCAGAGGATCGACCGGCCTCGGGCTCCGATTCGACGGCATAGACCTCCTCGTCGGACCCGATCGCGTCCACCGCGTAGATCGGCCGGGATCTGCCGTCCACGAGGAGTTCGAAGTCGTCCTCGGTCAGGCTCAGGCAGGCGTCCGATCCGGGGACCTTGGGCCAGACCGTCACCTCGATCTGCACGAGGTCCACGCGGGCGGTCTCGGTCAGGCCGGACCGCCGGGGCGCCTCTCCGGCCGCCAGGGCTCCGGATCCGGAGGATTCGAGGAGGATCGCGAGCGAAGCCACGGCGCATAGGCCCGTCGGGGCGAGGCGAGTTCGGGGCTTTCTATCGCGAGCCACACGCAGCCCCCTTTCCGTCGCATCCTCGATAGGCCTCCTGGAGAGCCGAGTCAATCCTCGTCGCCGATCTCGTGCTGCGGATGCGCGGCGCCCCCGGGCGGGGTCAATTGAGCTTGAAGTCCACCTGAATCACGAAGTGGATCGCGACCGGCTCTCCGCCCAACTTGGCGGGCTCGAACTCCCAACAACAGACGGCCCGAAAGGCCGCGGGGACGAGAAGGGGATGCCCCTCGCGCACGGCCAGCCCGGAGACCTTCCCGTCCCTCCCGATCACGGCCACGAGAACCACGCCGGCCCTGGATCCTCGCCAGACGAGCGTCCTGCGGATAGATCGGCTCCACGCGACGGATTCGCCGCGGAGGTGTCATCACCGGGTCGAGCGCGACGGCACCAGCGACGCGAGCTTCATTCTTCCACATGCGCATCCCCACCAACCCGGCGTTCGCCACTCTCGGCCTTGCCTCCACGGGCGCCGGGATGGCTACGGGGCCGGGACGACCGTTGCCGGGGAGGACGCTCGCCTCCCGGATCCACCGGTCTTTTCACGGCGCACCTGCACTCCTTCACTCCTCAGCGAGCGTCCTCGCGGATCACGACCGCCTCCCCCTTCCTGAGCACCGGTGCCGCCAGAACCGCCCCGTCCGCTGCTCGCAGCGTCCACGCCCCCGCGGGGATCGCGGGCCAGGCGCAGCCGTCCGTGTCCGCCGCCACCCGGGGATCCGCGCCGAGCCCCATGGACGGAAGCACGCGGTCGAGCGGAAGGCCCGAGGGAGACGTCAGGACGGGGCACGGCGCGGGAGGGTCTCGCGGGACGACGCGCAGGACGAGCGAGGCGGGTTCGCCCAGCCGGAGCACCACCTCGGCATCGCCCGGGCCCGCTTCCGCTTCCGCAGCCGCGATCGAGCCGGGGAAGCCCGCCACGACGAGGCATCGTCCGCTCGCGAGACCCTCGATACGAAAGATCCCGAACGAGTCCGCGTGCGCGAATCTCTGCTCGTCTCCCGTCACGCATTGCGCGGACACGACCACGCCGGGGATCGGGTTGCCGAACGCGTCGAGCACGGACCCGCGAAGGGATGCCGCCCGATCGAGCGTCAGCTCGAGCCTTTGCCCCTCCCCCTCCGCGATCTCGAGCTCTCGAGACGCGTCGCGATAGCCGGGGGCCGTGGCCGAAAGATGGGCGCGCCCCGCGGGGACGACGAGACGGAACTCCCCGCGGTCGTCGGAGCGGCCTCCCAACAGGGCTCCCATCACCTGGAGCGTCTCGATCTGCCTTCCGGATCCGACGGAGATCCGACGGCGCAGGGGCATCCCCGCGCCCCGTTCGTCGTACACCTCGATCCGAGTTCCCTCGATCGCAGCGCCCGACGCCGCGTCCGTGACCCGGCCCTCGATCTCCTCTCCTTGCACCTGCAGGTCCGCGTGCTGCGCTCCACCCTTCTCGATCCGGACCGGTCGCGCCGCCTCGATCCCCTCGTACTCCCCCCGCAGAACGTGCAGGCCCTCGGGAAGACCTTCGAATCGGAAGTGTCCGTTCGAATCCGCCCGCGTCTCGACCGCGCCGATCTCCGCATTTCCGTCGGGACGGCCGCGTCGCATGTGGGTCAGCACGAGGAGCGCGCGACGAGCGGGGGAATCCCGGACCGTGAAGCGGCCCTCGAGCGATCCCGCGCCTCCCAGATCGAGGCGCGTCACCTCGCCGGGAACCACC
>CAZPWK010000255.1:0-3897 GCA_964590285.1 uncultured Acidobacteriota bacterium
AACTCCGTGGGGATCTCGATATCCGCCACCGGAAGCGTCCGGATCTCGGGCATCCGCATGCGGGCTCCCCCGGCGCCGCGCCGAGCGCGGGCCGTGCGAACGAGAATTATATCCTCCGGCCGCCGTTCCCAACTTGCGGGAAGGCGAGCCGAGCGGATAACGTAGGCGCGCGATTCTCCCGGTGCCACCATGACGAACCTGAAGCTCGAGCGGCCTCTCTCCTTTTTCGACCTCGAAACGACGGGGACGGATCCCGCCTCCGACCGGATCTTGGAGATCTGCGTTCTCCGCGCGGACCCGGACGGCTCGAGCGAGACCCGCACGCGCCGCGTGAACCCGGGCCGCCCGATCCCCGCAGAGGCCACCGCGGTCCACGGGATCCGCGACGAGGACGTGCGGGACGCGCCGCCGTTTCGGCGGATCGCCCGGGGGCTCCTGGACTTCCTGGGGGACTCGGACCTCGCGGGGTTCAACGTCCAGCGGTTCGACGTTCCGCTCCTGGACCGGGAGTTCCGGGACTGCGGGCTGGACCTGGGGCTGCCCCGCCGGCGGGTCGTGGACGCGATGACGATCTTCCACCGGAGAGAGCCCCGGCATCTCTCGGCGGCCGTCCGTTTCTACCTGGGACGGGAGCACGAGGGGGCGCACGGCGCCGAGGCCGACGTGCTGGCGGCGGCGGCGGTGCTCGACGCCCAGCTCGCCCGGTACGAAGACCTCCCCCGGAGCGTCGAGGACCTCGAGGCGTGGTGCCGCCGCGGCGCCGGCGAGAACGCCGCCGACGCCTCGGGGAAGTTCGTGTGGAGGAACGGGGAGATCGTCTTCGCGTTCGGGAAGCAGAGGGGGCGCACGCTTCGGGAGGTCGCGAGCGCGCAGAGGGACTATCTCGAGTGGATCCTGCGGCAGGACTTTCCCGAGGACGCGCGGCGTCTCGTGGAGGGCGCGCTCCGGGGGGACGATCCGGCGCCGCGTCGCTGAGCGGGCAGGGAGGCTTCATGCTGACCACTTCGGACTTCAAGCGGGGGCTCCGGGTCCTCATGGACGGGGCCCCGTACGTGATCGAGGACTACACGGTCCAGACCCCCTCGGCCCGGGGCGCGGCGACGCTCGTCCGGACGAAGATGCGGAACGTCATCACCGGGGTCCTGGCGGACCGGACGTTCAAGGCGGGCGAGAAGTTCGAGGAGCCCGACGTCCAGTTCCGGCAGATCCAGTTCCTCTACGACGACGGCGAGTCCTGCCACTTCATGGACGCGCAGAGCTTCGACCAGTTCTCGCTCCCGAGGGACCAGGTGGGGGAGGCCGCGGACTGGATGGCCGAGGGGCTCCAGCTCTCCTCGGTGGTCTTCAACGGGAGACCGGTCGGAGTGAGCCTCCCGCAGTTCGTCGAGGCGACGGTCGAGATGGTCGGCGGCGGTTCCCGGGGCGACACGCAGGCCGGGAAGAACCTCAAGGACGCCACGCTCGCGAACGGCCGGACCGTGAAGGTCCCGCTGTTCGTCGAGGCGGGCGAGCGCGTCCTGATCGACACCAGGACCTGGGAGTTCTCGAAGCGGGCGCCGCGCTAGATCCCGCGGGCGGCGGAGCCGGTGCCGGCCGCGAGGCCCCTCGAGCCCCGCTGCACCAGGGAGACTCCCGCGAGCACCAGGGCCCCCCCGGCGAGCGCCGTCGCGTCCGTCGGCTCCCGGATCCAGGCCGCGGCGACCGCCACGGTCACGAGAGGCTGCACGAACTGGAAGGACGACAGGGTGCCGGCCTCGAGGCGCTCCAAGGCGGCCGACCAGGCCAGGTAGCCGATCCCCGTGCAGCCGGCGCCGAGGAAGACGACGGCGAGCCACTCTTCCGCGCCGGCGCCGCCCAGGCGCGGAGGGTTCCCGAGGAGGAGCCAGAGCAGCGCCGAGGCGGCGGCCCCGACGGAGAGGGCCCGGACGGTCAGCCGGACCGGGTCCCGCCGGACCGCGAGACCGCGCGCGATCAGCGTGTAGACGGCCCAGTTCAGGGACGAGAGGAGGATGAGCAGGTCGCCCCGGGTCGACGGGAGCCGGAGCGCGCCGATCCCTTCGCGTCCCGCGATCACGACGAGCGCGCCCGCGAAGCCGAGCCCGACTCCCGCCGCCTTGACCCGGGGGAACCTCTCGCCCAGGAAGGCCGCGGCGAGCGTCGAGGTGAAGACGGGGTTGAGCGCGATGAGCCATCCCGAGTGGACGGCCGACGTCCACGTCAGGGCCCAGGCCTGGAGGGCGAGGTGCACGGGCAGCCCGAGCAGGCCGAGCAGCGCGACGCGTGCGCCGTCTCCGCGGCGGGGCTCGTCGACGCCGGGGGCGCGGCGCGCGGCGAGCGCGCCGAGCAGGACGGCCGCCCCGAGGATCGATCGGAGGCCCACGACGTCCCACGGGGAGAACGCCCGGAGCGCGACCTTCGTGGCCACGAAGGACGAGCCCCAGAACAGGACGGGGATCGCCGCGAGCCCCCAGGCGGAGGCCCGCCCGCTCCGGACGCGGGCGGGCGCCGTCATCGCTGCGGGTCGTCCCCGGGGGGCGAGGCGGGAGGAGTCTCCTCGGACGCGGGCGGGGGCTCCGGAACGGGTGCCGGGGCGGCCGGCGCGGGGACGAGCGCCCTCGCGGCCTTCCGCGCCCGCCACCAGTCGCGGGTGCCGAACACCATCGCCCCGGTGCCGAGGCAGAGCGCCGCGAACACGCAGACGGGTCCGAAACACCACGGCAGCGCGAAGACGACGTAGAGGATCGGCATCCCGACGAGCAGGGCGACGTACGGCGAGGGGTTGGGCCGCTTGGCCTTCGCGAGCGCCCATCGGCCGATCCAGACCGCGACGGGAGCCTGCGCGACGTAGACGAGGAACGCGAACAGGACGAGCGACAGCGCCGCGAACGGGATCGTCACGATCAGGATGCAGGAGAGGGCCAGCGCGACCGGCACGACGACGATCGTCAGGAACCCGAACCCCACGTTGCGGAGCGGGTCGGCGCCGACCGAGGCGAGGACCGCGCTCCGCTGGCCGCGGAACACCGCGAGGCCGAGGAGGCCGAAGAGCGTCGCCAGGATCAGGAATCCGAGCCACTTGCCGATCCGGTCGTGCACCGAGGGGCCGCGATCGAGGCGGATCCCGAACTCCTCCTCGATCTGGCGCTTCCGCTCCCGGAATCGATCGAGGTCGGACCCGAGATCCTTCCGGTGATCGAGGAGTTCCTCGAGGTTCCCGTCGAGAGGGACGCGGGACTCGTGGACGAAGTCTCCCCGGACGCTCGCGCCCGGCTCGATCGTCAGCGCGTCGGCTTCCAGGTCCGCGTCGCCGCCGACCGTTCCTCCGAAGACGATCTGCCCGCAGACGGCGTCGAAGTCGCCCTCGATCCTCCCGTGCGCCTTCGCCTGTCCGCACCGCAAGGACACGTCCCCGCCGACCCGGCTCTCCTTCGCGAGCTCGACGTTCCCGCCCTTCGCCTCGAGGTTCCCCTCGACGCTTCCGGTGAGCACGACGCTTCCGCCGAACCCCTCGACCCCCTTCCCGACCTTCCCGGAGATCGTCAGGTCGCTTCCCCAGAACTGGATCTTCCCGGTGACCTCTCCCGGAACGCGGAGAGAGCCCGCGAGGACCCAGACGTCCCCGACCTGCCTTCCCTCGATCGCGGCGGAGCCCGTGAACAGCTTCAGCGGGCCCTCGTGGGTCTGGCCCTCGGGAAGGACGTAGCGGTCCTGGAGGCTCGGAAAGCCCGGCAGGATCGGCTGCGCCGGCTGGACCGGCGCGGGCGGGGCCGCGGGCGCCTTCGGCGCGGGCGGGGCCGCGGGCGCCGCCACGGACAGGAGAGCGGCGAGCGCGGCCAGCAGAGAGAGCGCAGCCCGCCGCGGCACGGTCGGTCGTGGGGCGATCGCGTTTCTGGCCAT
>CAZPWK010000256.1:0-3598 GCA_964590285.1 uncultured Acidobacteriota bacterium
CGACTGCGTCCGAAGAGCATCTTCCCCTCTCTTCCCCGAGGCGCCTCGGGAGGGCGAAACCTCAAGTGGAACCTTAACCTAGGCCAATTCCTCGATTTGAGTCAAGCTCCGAGGATTCCGGGTGCTCGAACCCGCTCCGTTTCGATATCGTCCGCGACGTCATCGCCTGAAGATCCAACTCTCTCCGTCCTCGCGCCCCGCCGCAGCCCGGGCCGCGCCGGGCGATCTTCCGGGTTTTACGGACCTTCCGGATTCGGGGCCGAAGTGTAAATATAGGAACCGTTCGAGCGAAAGCAACCGAGCCCCCGGGAGGGTCGCGATGCGAAACCCGGGCCCCCGGGTTGGAACGTCGGGCCCCGGCGCATGGGTGGCGGGGCGCCGTCCGCAGGGTCGGGAGCGCCTTGACAGACCCTCCGGGCTTCAATACGATGTCGGCTTTGCCCGGCGGTGCGCCGTCGAAGTGGCCTTCGTTCCGAGGTGACCCGATGGCTCGAGTGTGCGAGATCTGCGGCAAGAAGACGATCTTCGGACGGAACGTGTCCCACGCCCACAACGTCACGCCGCGGCGATACCTCCCGAACCTCCAGAAGGTCCGGGTCGTGATCGAGGGGGGCGGGACCCGGCGCGCCCGGGTCTGCACCCGGTGCCTGCGCAGCCGCGCCGTGGTGAAGGCCGTCGGCTAGCCTCTAGCCCTCGGACGGCTCCCGCGATCCGATCGCGATCGCCTCGATCTCGACCCTCGCCCCTTTCGGGAGCCGGGAAACCTCGACGCACGCTCGCGCCGGAGCCGGATCCGGCATGAACTCGGCGTACACTCGGTTCATCCGGTCGAACTCCCCGAGGTCGGTCAGGAACACGCCCGCGCGAACCACCCGGTCGAGGCCGCTCCCCGCCGCCTCGAGGACCGCCCGCAGGTTCCGCAGGCACTGACGGGTCTGCTCCTCGATCCCCCCGGCGACGATCGCGCCCGTCAGGGGGTCGAGCGGGATCTGTCCCGAGGCGAAGATCAGGCCCGACGCGGCGATCGCCTGCGAGTAGGGCCCGACCGCCGCGGGCGCCCTGTCGGTCGTGACGGCTCGTCTCATCGTCTCCGCTCCCGCGCGCGGCGGGGCGCTCCCCGCCGGACCGCGCGTCAACTCAGGACGCGCTGGACGCGGCGCACGCCTTCGACCTTGCGGATGCGGTCCATGACCCTCCGCATCTGCTGCCGGTCCGCGACGTTGAGCAGGAGCGTCACGCGCGCGTCGCTCCCCTCGTCGGTCCGCGCGTCCATCGTCTTGATGTTGCTCTTCTCCTCGGCGATCGCCGAGAGCACCCGGGCGAGGACTCCGGGCCGGTCCTCGACGTCGAGATGCAGTCGCACCTCGTACACGGCCGCGCCGTCGGAAGGGCCGGCCCACTGGACCTCGATCCGCCGCTCCGAGTCGAACATCAGCTTTTCCACGTTGGGACAGTGGACCGAGTGGACGGACACGCCCTTCCCGCGCGTGATGTAGCCGACGATCTCCTCGCCCCGAACCGGGTTGCAGCACTTCGCCAGCGAGATCATGACGTCGTCGAGGCCCCGGACCGCGATCGCTTTCTCCCCGAGTCCCAGGGCGCGCTTGACGACGCGGGCGACGACCCCCTCGGCCTTCGGCTGCAGCTCCTGCTCGGAGACGACCGCGCCGAGAACGGACTGCGGCGTGACCCTGCCGTGCCCGACCGCCGCGAAGAAGTCGTCGAGGTCGGCGAGCCCCATCTTCCGGAGCGCCTCCGCGACCCGGGGATCGTCCGTGAGCGTCCGGACGGGAACGCGGTACTTCCGGAACTCCTTCTCCGTCAGCTCCCGGCCGAGCGACACCGAGCGCGTCCGCTCCTCGGCCTTGAGCCACGCCCGGATCTTGCTCCGCGCCCGGGTCGTGCGCACGACGGAGAGCCAGTCTCGGCTCGGGCGGCTCGACGGCTGGGTGAGGATCTCGACCATGTCGCCGTTCTGGAGGAGGGTCTTGAGGGGAACGATCCTGCCGTTGATCTTCGCGCCGACGCAGTGGTGGCCGACCTCCGTGTGGATCGCGTAGGCGAAGTCCAGGGGGGTCGCGCCCCGGGGAAAGGAGAGCACCTTTCCCTTCGGGGTGAAGCTGTACACCTCCTCCGGGTAGAGATCCACCTTCACCATCTCGAGGAACTCGCGCGGGTCCTTCAGGTCCTGCTGCCACTCGAGGATCTGCCGGAGCCACGCGACCCGTTCGACGTCCTGTCCCGAGAGCCGCCCCCCGCCCTCCTTGTACTGCCAGTGCGCGGCGATCCCCTCCTCGGCGATCCGGTGCATCTCCGCCGTGCGGATCTGGACCTCGAACGGCTGCCCACGGTCGCTCATCACCGACGTGTGCAGCGACTGGTACATGTTCGGCTTCGGCATCGCGATGAAGTCCTTGATCCGGCCCGGCACCGGGCGCCACAGGGCGTGCACCGTTCCCAGGGCCCCGTAGCAGTCCTTCACCGACGACGCGAGGATGCGGAACGCGATGTAGTCGTACATCTCGTCGAGGCCGATCCCCTGCCTCTGGATCTTCCGCCAGATCGAGGTCGTGCTCTTGATCCGCCCCCGGATCTCGGCCTCGATCCCCTGCTCCGACAGCGCGCGCTCGAGCCGCTCGCCGGTCTCGCGGATGAACTCCGCGCTCGCATCCTGCCTCGAATCGAGCGCGCGAGCCAGCGCCTCGTGGGCCTCCGGCTCGAGGTGCCGGAACGCGAGGTCCTCGAGCTCGGCCTTGATGCGCCCGATCCCCAGACGGTTCGCCAGGGGCGCGTAGATCTCGAACGTCTCCCGCGCGATCCGCTCGCGGCGGTCGGGCTCGAGGAACTGGAGCGTCCGCATGTTGTGCAGCCGGTCCGCGAGCTTGACCAGGATGACGCGGACGTCGTCCACCATCGCCAGGATCATCTTGCGCAGGTTCTCGGCCTCGGCCTGTTCCTGGCTCGCGAAGCGGAGCTTCGAGATCTTCGTCACCCCCGCCACGATGTGGGCCACGTCCTCGCCGAAGTAGCCGGCCACCGTCTCGATCGTGGTGAGCGTGTCCTCGACGACGTCGTGGAGGAGGCCCGCCACGACGCTCGCCGTGTCGAGCCGGAGCTCCGCCAAGGCGTACGCGACCTCCAGGGGATGGACGAGGTAGGGCTCGCCCGAGCGCCGGACCTGGTTGCGGTGCTCCCGCGCCGAGAACACGTAGGCCCGTCTCAGGAGGTCGAAATCGGCCCCCGGGTTGTACGCCTCGACGCTCTCGAGGATGTCCTCGAACCGCCGGATCATGCGCGCGCTCCCGTCGCTCCCCGCCGATTATACGGGAGCCTTCGGGACGGGGCGCCCTCCGGCGTCAGCGCGGCGCCTTGCGGACCTTCCGCGCCGCCGGCCGCTGCGTCGCCGGCGCCGGGCTCGTGTCGAGCAGCAGCCGCTTCGAGCCGAAGAAGTGCTGCCAGAGGAGGAGCACCGGAGCCGCGATGTAGATCGACGAGTACGTTCCCACGACGATCCCGATCATCAGCGGGAAGGAGAAGTCCTTGAGGGCCTGCCCGCCGAGGGTGAAGAGGGCGATCGTCGCCAGCCACGTCAGGGACG
>CAZPWK010000256.1:3608-3863 GCA_964590285.1 uncultured Acidobacteriota bacterium
GGATCGTCCGGCTCAGAGCCTGGTTCATCGAGTCGTTGATCAGCTTGAGGAGGTCGGAGTAGCCGTGCGTCTTGATGTTCTCCCGCATCCGGTCGAAGACGACGACCTTGTCGTTCACCGAGTAGCCGATCAGCGTCAGGAACGAGGCCACCACCGGCAGGCTCATCTCGAACTCGAACAGCGCGAAGAGGCCGAGGGTGATGATCGTGTCGTGGACGAGCGCGATCACCGCCGCGACGCCCCACTCGAGCTGGA
>CAZPWK010000257.1:0-3830 GCA_964590285.1 uncultured Acidobacteriota bacterium
TCGCCAGCGGGGCCTCGTCCGGATGGACGACGGTCGCGACGTTGATGAACCATCCGGGCAGGACGTACGTGAAGGCCTCGGGGAACCAGAGCATCAGCCCCGTGACCCCGATCACCGCGACCCCCCAGAACACCGCGAGGTAGTCGAACTTCTCCCAGTACGTCCAGCGCCCGTACGCGGGGCGCGGGCCCAGCCCGACGAACCAGCGGAAGGTCGCGACCAGGTCCCGCCAGTCGCCGGCGTTCGGGATCATGGAGTCCCGCCCGAAGACGAACCGGACCCAGCCCTTTCCCGAGGCGCGCTTCTTGCGCACGAGGTCCCAGACGTGGATGCCGAAGTAGGCGAACGTGATGACCGCGCAGACCCTGTGGAGGAACCCCGCGGACTCGAACCCGCCGAGGGCGGCCGCGATCCACCGCGCCCACGGCAGGTAGGAGAACTTCAGGGACATCCCCGTCACCGCGAGCCCGATGAAGCTGACGATCACCATCAGGTGCTGCACCCGGTAGAGCATCGGGAAACGGCGGTACTCCTTTCCGTGGGGCGCCGCCTCGATCGTCTTCCTGCGCTTCATGAGCTGCCAGGACCGCGGGAGCCACAGGAGCGTGTGCACGCCGAACACCGTCAGGGTCCCCACGAGCAGGGAGGTCATGCACCAGAACGACCAGTAGAGCCACGGGTACTTGTCGCGATCGTGGTGCGTGGCGTGCGTCAGGTACCCTGCGAAGCGGCGGTGCGCGCCGGGGTGGCACCCCTCCTGCGCGCACGTCCTCACGATGTTCTGGCGCGAGAGGCGGGAGGCCGGCTCGGTCGGCGGCAGGATGTCGTGCGCCCCGTGGCAGTCGTAGCACTTCGCGGTCGTCACGCCCCCGAGCTTCGACGCCTTCCCGTGGTAGGTGTCGAAGTAGGTGTCGGTCACGTCCCGGTGGCACTTCCCGCACTGGCCCATGACGGCGAGCTTGAAGCCGTCGGTGTCGTGACGGACGATCCGGTGCGACGTGTGGCAGTCGTAGCAAGTCGGGAGCTTCTTCTCGCTCCTCGAAACGGCCGTCGAGTGGATGCTGCGCTCGAACGTCTCGTGGATCCCGGCGTGGCACCGGCCGCACGTCGCGGGAAGGTTGTCCGGATTCACGCTCGATTCCGGCTGCGAGCGAGGCAGCACGTGGTGGGCCGTGTGGCAGTCCGTGCACTTCGCCGTGGTCACGAGCCCGCTGTTCAGCAGCCCCTTCCCGTGGATCGACTCGACGTAGCTCTCCACGATCCGGCGCTCGTCCCCCCGGTAGCGGAGCGCCGCCCGGTTCCCCTCGCGGTGGCACTTGCCGCACAGCGCGGGAACCGCGGTCGGGAACGTCGGCGAGGCGAGGTCCTTCCGGCTCCTCGTGTCGTGAACGCCGTGGCAGTCCCGGCAGAGCGGCGCGTTCGCGTCCCCGCGCTCCGAGAGGACGCCGTGGGTGCTCGTCGCGTACGTCCTCGCGACCTCCGCGTGGCAGATCGAGCAATCCACGCGGGTCCGGATCGTGGCGCAGGGGCGGTCCTTCGCCGCGGGATCCGCCCCGGTGTGGCACTGCGCGCACCGGGTGTTCCTGTGGATCGAGCCGTGGACCTGGTCGCGATCCACGTGCAGCGACACCCGGACGCCCCCCCGGTCGGTGGCCAGCGAGGGATCGGCGTGGCACCGCATGCACTGGTCGTCCGAGATCCCCGTGTCGTAGAACACCCTCCGGACCCGGTGCGGCTGGTGGCAGTCCACGCAGACCGGGACCCGGTCCGGCGACTTCTGCCACAGCTCGCCCCGGATCACCTTCTGGTGGACGCGCTCGATCTGCGAGTGGCACTTCTCGCAGCTCTTGGCGACGTTGTCGCGGTGGATGCTCGAGCGCGGGTCGGTGTGGGGCAGGAGGTTGTGGGACGTGTGGCAGTCGACGCAGACGGCGCTGACGATGAGTCCGCGCTTGAAGAGCCCCTCGCCGTGGATGCTCTCGGAGTAGTGCTCGAGGATCTTGTCCTGCGGAATGTCGTAGGTCCGCGTGACCGGGGTCCCCTCCTTGTGGCACGACCCGCACAGGAACGGGATCCTCGGACGGGCGACCTTGGCCGCGGGATCGCTAGCGGACGCCACGTCGTGGGAGCCGTGGCAGGTGGTGCAGCGCGGCGCCAGGGCGATCCCCTTCCTCGCCTCCTGCCCGTGCAGGCTCCGGTCGTAGACCGAGGAGATCTCGCCGTGGCAGATCCCGCAGTCCACGGGGCCGGCGTCGCCGTGCGGGAAGTCCTCGACGCCGGCGAGAGCGGCGTGGCAGTCGGTGCAGGCGACGGACGCCTTGCCGTGGACCGACGCCTCGAGGAGGCCGGTCTTCACGTCGAGGCGGGGCTCCTCGAGCGCCCCGCCCGAGTGACAGCCGAGACAGAGGTCGTCGTCCGCCCCGGCGACGCCGGACAGGGAAGCGACGGCCGCGAGGGCCAGGGCGAGAACGCGGGTCAAGCGAACCCTCCCTCGGGCCGCCTCGCCGCGGCGGCGGAGCGACCCCGCCGTCCGCCCCCCGCCGCGAGGAATCGAGGCGCCCGGAGGATCAGCGCGCCTTCGCCGCCGTCCGGCCGGGGAGCACCGGCTGGTCCGCGCGCAGCGACATGGTGGCGGTGATCGCCGTGATGTTCACGATCTCGCTCACCGACGAGTAGTGGTTGAGGACGTTGACCGGCCGGTTCAGCCCCATCAGGATCGGGCCGATCACCTCCGCCCCCGCCAGGTGCTGCACCAGCTTGTACGCCACGTTGCCGGACTGGAGATCCGGGAAGATGAGGACGTTCGCATCTCCCTGGATCGCCGAGTGCGGGAACGTCGTCGCGGAAAGCTCGGGCACGAGCGCGGTGTCGGCCGCCATCTCGCCGTCCACCAGGAGATCCGGCCTCACGGTCCGGACGATCTCGGTCGCCCGCCGGACCTTGTCCGCGAACGCGTGGTGCACCGACCCGAAGTTGCTGAAGCTGAGCATCGCGACCCTCGGGTCGATCCCGAAGTCCTCCTTCGTGATGATCGAGGCCATGATCGCGATCTCCGCGAGCTGCTCGGCGGTCGGGTCGATGTTCACCGTGGCGTCGGCGAAGAACAGCACCTTGTCCTTCAGCACCATGCAGTACATCCCGGCGACGCGGGTCACTCCCTCCTTCAGCCGGATGATCTGGAGCGCGGGTCGGATCGTGTCGGGATAGGAGCGGTTCAGGCCGCACACCAGCCCGTCCGCGTCGCCGGCGCGCACCATCATCATGCCGAAGTGGAGCGGGTCCCCCATCAGCCGCTTCGCCTCGAACGGCGTGACGCCGGTCCGCTGCCGGATCTCGTACATCTTCCTCTCGTAGTCCTCCCGGCTTGCGTGGCCGCGCGGATCGACCAGCTGGACGCCGCCGAGATCGAGCCCGAGCCGCTGCGCCTGCGCCCGGATCGCCTCGCCGTCTCCGAGGAGCACCGGCGTCGCGATCTTGTCGTCCAGGATCTGCTGGCAGGCCCGCAGCACCTTCTCCTCGTCCCCCTCGGGGAAGACGACGCGCCGGGGCTCGCTCTTGATCGCCTTCTGCCGGACCACCCGCATCACCTCGCGGCTCTTCCCGAGGATCCGGCGCTCGAGGACCGCCACGTACTCGTCCCAGTCCTCGATCGGCCGGGCCGCCACGCCGGTCTTCACGGCGGCCTTGGCGACCGCGGGCGCCTCCCAGGTGAGGACGCGGGGATCGAACGGTTTCGGGATGATGTAATCGGGCCCGAAGGAGAAGTGCTCGCCCCCGTACGCCTTGACGACGATGTCGGGCACGTCCTGCTTGGCGAGGGAAGCGAGGGC
>CAZPWK010000258.1:0-3817 GCA_964590285.1 uncultured Acidobacteriota bacterium
CGCGGGGCATGCGGGTCTCTTCGGGACGGCCGAAGAGGTCGCGGCGATCGCGCGCGCCGCCGTGGGCTCGCGCCTCCCCGGTCTCGACGGCCCGGCGGCGAGGAGCCTCGTGGAGCCGGTCGCGGGCGAGGGGAGCCGTCCCTTCGGCTTCACCCTCGCGGGGCTGTCGGACGCGGCGCGGGGCGTTCTGCCGGCGCCCGCGGCGGGCCACAACGGCTTCACGGGAACGTCGGTCTGGGTGGACCCGCGGCTCGACGGGGTCTACGTCCTGTTGACGAACCGGGTCCACCCGCGCGTCCCGGCGGCGGACTTCCAGCCGGTCCGCCGGGAGTTCCTCGCGATCGCGGCAACGGTGGCGAAGGCGGGAGCCCGGTGACACACTTCGGGTCGGCGGGGCGTCTCCCTCGCGGCGCTCGGGATCGCGCCGTGCCGAGATCGGCGCCGGGGTGCGGCCGTTGACCGACTTCGCACGGGACCTGCTGCGCGACGACGGGGAGAAGACGGGGCTCGGCTGGTCGTTCACGGTCTCGACCTGGATCCACGTCGGCCTCCTCGTAGCCCTCCTGTTCGTCCCCGCGACGCGGCGCCAGGAGGAAGAGAAGCGGGTTCCGGTCGACCTCGTGCGGCAGGTCCCGCCGCCGCAGAGGCCGAAGGAGGAGATCGCCCCTCTCCGGAGGCCCCGGACGGCTCCCCGGCCGTCCCCGCGGACACCGCGCCCCCCGGCGGCGGAGCGCGCGCCCTCCGAGGCCGCGCCGATCCCCGTTCCCCCCGCCGCCCCGGCGGTCCGCGAGGCGGTCCCGAACCGGTTCGGGAACGCCGGGCGGGCCGGCGAACGGGTCCCGCAGAAGATCCCTCCGTCCGGGTCGGGCACGGGCGGGGGAACGTCGGCCGGTGAGCCCCCGCCGGGCCCCGGGCGCGGAGCCGGGACCGAGCCGCCCAGGGACCTCAGGAGCGCCCTGAGCGAGTTCCGGCGCGCGATCGCCCAGGGGCCTCCCGGCGGCGGAGGATCCGGCGGCGGAGGATCCGGCGGCAAGGGGGGCGGGATCTCGGTGTCCGGGCTGACGCCGAGCGGGTTCGGCGTCGGGAACCTCTGGTTCGACAGCCGCGACTACGACTGGACGCCGTACGAGATGCAGATCTACTGGGCGATCCTCCGCGCCTGGTACGTGCGCCTGTACGCGATGACCGAGCAGTTCGAGAAGTGGGGGTTCGCGCGCGGCGACTGGACGATCGAGCACCAGAACCAGGTTCGATTCACGATCCTGCGGAGCGGCGAGGTGGTCGGCATCGCGATCGAGTCGCCGGCCGACTGCCCGCCCCTCGACGAGTCGTCGGCGGACGCGCTCCGCGAGGTCGTGCTGCCGCCCCTTCCCGGCGACTCCCCCCGCCCCGAGGAGACGGTGCACGTCCGCTTCCTCGTCCGGGGCGACATCCGCCACATGCGAAACGACCCGCTCCTGCGCGCGGCGTACTACGGGTACTGAGCCCGCCGCCCCTCTCGCGCCGCGTGCTAGTATCCCCACGATGTCTCAGGATTTCGCGGCTTTCGGGCTTCGCGAGGAGCTGGAGCGGGCGCTCGCCGAGGCCGGCTACGTCGAGCCCACCCCGATCCAGGAGCGAGCGATCCCCGTCCTCCTCGCGGGACGCGATCTGATCGGCGTCGCCCAGACCGGCACGGGCAAGACGCTCGCGTTCCTCCTTCCGATCTTCCACCGGATGACGGCGGGCGGCGCCGACCCGCAGGCGGTCGTCATCTGCCCGACGCGGGAGCTGGCGCTCCAGGTCGCGGGGGAGGCGGAGCGGTTCGGGAGGGGCGTCGGCGCGACGACGGTCGTCGCGTACGGCGGCACGTCGAGCGGGGACCAGAAGCAGGCGCTCGCGCGCGGGTGCGATCTCGTCGTCGCCACGCCGGGGAGGCTCCTCGACTTCGTGACCTCCGCCTGGCTCTCGCTCCGGAAAGTCCGCTGGCTCGTCCTCGACGAGGCCGACCGGATGCTCGACATGGGGTTCATCCGCGACATCGACGCGATCCTGCGGAAGGCGCCGATGAGCCGGCAGACGATGCTCTTCTCGGCGACCTTCGAGGGGGAGGTCAAGGAGCTTTCGGGCCGGTACCTGTTCGATCCGGAGACCGTGAGGATCGACGCCGGCGCGCGCGTCAAGGAGTCGGTCGAGCACGCGATCTACCCGGTTCCCGAGCGGCGGAAGGTCGACCTGCTGCTCCGGATCCTCGACCTCGAGCGGCCGTCCAAGACGCTGATCTTCTCGGCGACCCGCGAGGGGACGTCCGAGCTGGCGCGGCGGTTGCGGTCCGGGAGGCACGAGGTGGCGTCGCTCTCGAGCCTGCTGTCGCAGGCGAACCGCGAGCGGGTCCTCGACGCGTTCCGGCGAGGGGAGTTCGACGTGCTGGTCGCCACCGACGTCGCGGCCCGCGGTCTCGACATCACCGACATCGACCTCGTCGTCAACTTCGACGTGCCGATGCATCCCGAGGATTACGTGCACCGGATCGGGCGGACCGGCCGCGCCGCGCGGGCGGGGAAGGCGGTCACCCTCGCGACGGCCGACGAGGGCCGGCGCGTGGCGAGGATCGACCATCTGCTCGGCCACCGGGTGCCGCGGGTCGAGGTCGAGGGGTTCGACTACGGGACGGGGAGCGGGAAGGGGGGCGCGAGAGCGGGATCGAGGGCGCGCGAGTCGTCCGCGAGCCGCGCTCCCGCCGCGGACCCGGCCCGGCGCCGCCGCCGGTCGCGCGGGGGGGGAGCGAGCGGGAAGCCGGCGGGCTCCCCGCGGGGCTCCCGCCGGCGCTGAGCCCCGTCCTTGGGCAGGGTCCGGATCGTCTCCGGGGATCTCAAGGGGCGCAGGATCCGGGTGTCCGACTCGCCGGGCCTCCGGCCGACACCGGAGCGGGCGCGGGAGGCCCTGTTCGACATCCTCGGCCGGGATCTCGCAGGTCTCCGCGTTCTCGACGCGTTCGCCGGAAGCGGCGCCCTCGGATTCGAGGCGCTCAGCCGGGGTGCCGAGGTCGCCGTTTTCCTCGAGTCGGACCGGGCCTCGGCCGAGGCGATCCGGGAGTCCGCCCGGGATCTCGGAATCGAGGGGCGTTGCGTCGTCGTCGTCGGGCGCGCGGAGAGGGAGGTCGAGCGGGGAATCCCGCGGAAGCCGTTCGACCTGGTCCTCGCGGATCCTCCGTACGCCGACGCGCACGCGCGGGAGGAATTCGTCGCGGCGCTCGCCCGGGCGACCGGGATCCTTTCGGAAGGCGCCCGGGTCGCGGTCGAGCGGGAGTCGCGGACTCTGCCCGTCCCGGCGCCGCCAGGACTCCTCCACGCGAGGACGGCCCGGTACGGCCGGACGAGCTTCGACTTCTACCTTGCCGTGCCAAAAACGTAATCGGCGGGGACCGCGAAGACCGTTCGGGTTGGGGGGTTTGATTTCCGCGTTGTCGGCCTTATATTTGCCCGCGGTCTGCAGTTCGCTTCCGGATCGGTGGCCATCGACCTAGGAGTGGCTCATGAAACGAGTGGGTGTGATCGCGGCAATCACCCTTGCGGGCGCCGTCCTGGCCGCCTCCGCGGCCTGGGCCGCCGAGGCTCCCGCGACGACCTCGACCCAGCCCCCGAAGAACCTCAAGAAGGTCGGGGACCACTGGACGCCCTGGGACCCGCCGGCCCCGGGGCCGGACTCCTACATCATCGTGAAGGACGACACCCTGTGGGACCTGGCCGGGAAGTGGCTCGGCAACCCGCACCTCTGGCCGCAAGTCTGGGACCAGAACCGCTACATCCTGGACAGCCACTGGATCTACCCGGGGGAT
>CAZPWK010000259.1:0-3807 GCA_964590285.1 uncultured Acidobacteriota bacterium
GCGCGGAGGACGGGCGCTTCGCACTGATGTTGCTCGTCTCAAACTTCCTCCAGAAGGAGGAAGGGGAGAAGGTGCTCGCCGCCTGCAAGGCGAAGAGCGTGGGCACGACGGCGATGAAGAGCTCCCCCGCTCCCCTCAAGGTCGATCCGTTCGATCCCGAGAACCCGACCGGAGACTACGCCGACGCCCTCAAGAACATGAAGGAGCGGGGCCTCTCGCAGGAGGAGGCGATCGCCCGGATCCGGCGATGGGTGAAGGAGACGGAGGACTCGATCGAGAAGTCGCGACCCTTCGTGCAGCGGCACGGGATCGCCGACGAACAGCAGTTGCGCCTCGTGGCGCTCAAGTGGGTCCTGGCGAACCCCGACATGCACACGGTGTGCATGGGGCTCGAGGATTTCGATTCGGTGGACCGCTTCGTGTCGGCCTCGGGAACCTCGCTCGATCGCGCGGAGGCCGGGTTCCTCGAGGATTACCGGCTTTCCCTCGGCAACATGTACTGCCGGCACGCGTGCACGGCCTGTTCCGGTGCCTGCCCGCACGGAGTGCCGGTGAGCACGATCCTCCGCTACGCGTCGTACTTCCAGCACCAGGGGAGGGAGCGCCTCGCCATGCGGAAATACGCTCGCCTCGGAGGCCGCGACGGCTCGCTCTGCCTGACTTGCGCGGGGTCCTGCCGGGCGGCTTGCCCGCACGGCTTCCCGATCCAGGCCGGCCTGGTTCGCGCGCACTCGCTGCTCTCGCTGGCGTAGAGGCCCGGAAGGAGGAGCCGAATGAGACGGATCCTGCCCGCGGGGGTCTTGGCCTTGGCGTTCGCCGCGTGGGCCCCGACCGCCTTCGCCTTCCCGGCGATCGAGGGATGGAACCCGGCGGGGGAGATCGAGGCCTACGGTCCCGAGGATCTCTGGAAGTACATCGACGGGGCCGCGGACCTCTTCGTGTCGTACGGATTCCGCAACCTGGAGGTGCGCGACGTCGAGTCGGGGAACGCACGGGCTACGGTGCAGATTTACGAGATGGGCACCGCGCTCGCGGCGTTCGGCGTGCTCGCCACCGAGGGAGGGGACGAAGGACTTCGTCGGGGGATCGGGGCGGGATGGTACTTCTTTCCGCCGGAGCAGATCCTGCTCGCCAAGGATCGCTTCTACGTCAAGGTCGGGGCGACGCGGGGAGAGATCGCCGACGAGGGAGCCGAGAAGCTCGCGCGCGCCGTGGCGCGCGCCCTGCCCGGCGCCGACGGACCCCCCGAGGAGTTCTCGATGCTTCCCGCGGGGACCCACGCTCCGGGCTCCGCGCGCTACGCGAGGAAGGGGTTTCTCGGCCTGTCCGAGATGCCGGGATGCGTTCATGCTCCGCTGGCGGACGGTCCTCCGGGGGCCCTCGTGTTCGCAGCCGTGCCGGGCGCGGAGGAGACGCTCGGGGGGATCTGGGGCGCTCTCGCGTCGCGGTGGATTCCCGCGGAGAGGCCGGGTTTCCCCGCCCTGCTCCGGCAGGTCCCCTACCGCGGATGGATCGGCGCGATCCGCTCGGAGCGCGGGATCGTCGGCCTCGCCGGCTTCGCCGAGCGCGACGATCTCCTGGCGCGACTCGCATCCCTGGCCCGCGCCGGCGGCGCGCCGGATGCCGGGGCCGAGGAGGCCGGAGACCGGTATCCGGTCCGGCGGCTCTCCACGGCGGAGCACCAGGAGGGGTTTCCGGCGTGGGCCCCCGACGGGAAGACGATCGTCTTCGAGAACGTCGAGGAGGGCCATTACGGGCTCTTCAAGGTGAGCCCGGAGGGGGGGAGCCCGGTCCGCTTCACGTCGTTCATCGGGGAGCACCCGAAGTGGTCCCCCGACGGCCACTACCTGGTGTTCGACGCGGAGTTCGGCGACGCCGTGAAGATCGTGTCGGCCCACGGAGGAAGGCCCGTGCGGATCGTCCCCGAGTCCATCCCGATCCGGAACGGGGGGAACCCGGTCTGGTCGCCCGACGGATCCCGGATCGCGTTCAAGTCCGGCCCGGCCGTGTGGGTCCTGGAGATCGAGACCGGAGCGGCCGCGCAGGCGTTCGAGGCGCCTGGGAAGGTCATGGTCCCGAGCGGCTGGTCGCGGGACGGGACGCGGATCCTCCTCTGGATGCGGGACCCCGAGACCCGGCTCTCCGGCATCTGGAGCGTCGTCCCCGGCGGCGAGGCCAGGGAGCTGTTCGCGCCCGCCGAGGGGATGTCGTATCGCTACCCGGACGAGTCGCCCGACGGCTCGCTCGTCGCCTTCGCGCGGTGCGACGGCAGGGCCTGCGACCTGTGGGCCGCTCCGTCGGACGGGGGGAAGGCGGTCCGGCTGACGGCGCACCCGGGCTACGAGGACTCGCCGAGCTGGTCCCCGGACGGAACGAAGCTCGCCTTCACGAGCGCGCGCACGGGGAAGATGGACATCTACGTCATGGACCTCGATCTCGCCGATCTCCGGCGGGCGATCGGGGAGGCCAACGAGTGAGGCTCCTTGCGTTCGCGGTCCTCGCGTGCGTCGCGCTGGCCGCCGCCGCCGCGCCCGGCGCGGACGAGGCGCCGGCGGTCGTCCGGCTCGGGGAGGTCAACGCGGCGCTCCGCGGGGGGGACGAGACGGCTCTGCGGGCCTACGTCGAGGCCTCGTTCCACGAGACGATGCGGAACCCCGGGCCCGCCGACCCCGGGATCCTGCCGTTCCTGCTGCAGCTCATGCAGCGGCACCGCGGCTTCGACGTCCTGCGGACGATCGCCGGGTCGCCCGAGGCGGCGACCGCGGTCGTCCGCTCGGTCGCGCAGCCGTCGCGGATCTTCCGGCTCAACCTGGCGGTCGAGCCGGATCCGCCCCACCGCGTCGCCGGGCTCTTCCTGCTGCCCGCGGCTCCCGAGGACCTCCCGGAGAGGGCTCCCGACCTGACCGCGGAGCAGGCGATCGAGGCGTACGGCAAGGCCCTGGACCGGCTGGTCGCCGAGGACGGGTTCTCGGGCGTCGTGCTGCTCGCGCGCGGGAGCGAGGTCGTCCTGCTGCGCGCGGCGGGGGAGGCCGATCGCGCGCACTGCGTGCCGAACACGGCGGACACCGTCTTCGGCCTCGCCTCCATGAACAAGATGTTCACCGCCGTCGCGATCGCGAAGCTCGTGGAGCAGGGGCGTCTAGCCTTTGGCGATCCCGTCGGGCGGCATTTGAAGGGGTGGCTCCCCGACGACCTCGCCGGGCGGATCACCGTCGATCAGCTCCTGACCCACACCTCGGGGCTCGGGGACTACCTCGGCCGCATCGAGACCGATCCGAAGCTCCGGGCCGCGCGCTCGCTGTCCGCGTATCGCGACCTCGTCCGCGAATCGACGGTCGAGGGGAAGGCGGAGGACGGGCTGCGGTACAGCAACACCGGCTACGTCGTGCTCGGCGCGCTGATCGAGGCGGTCTCGGGGCGCGACTACTTCGACTTCGTGCGCTCGGAGATCTTCTTCCACGCCGGGATGATGCGGACCGACTCGTGGTGCCGGGACGAGATCCTCGAGAACCGGGCGATCGGCTACATCCCTCCCGACGAGTCCGAGGCGCTGGGGCTGGGGCGCGGATGGAGGACGAACCAGCGCCTCGAGGGCGCGAGGGGCACCTCGGCCGGAGGCGGGATGTCCACGGCGGTGGACCTGTTCCGCTTCGCGCGGGCGCTCGTCGAAGGGAGGCTCGTGAAGCGAGAGACCCTCGACACGCTCCTCGCCCCGCGAGTGCCGTTCCTTCCGGGGAGCCGGTACGCCTACGGGTTCGTCGTCGGCGACGGGGCGGGGCCGAGGACGTTCGGTCACGCCGGCGGGTT
>CAZPWK010000260.1:0-3788 GCA_964590285.1 uncultured Acidobacteriota bacterium
ACCGCCATCGCGTACGGGCTCTACCCGCCCCTCTCGATCAGCGCGACCGCGAGCACCGACACCACGGTGAGCCTGTCCTGGAACCCGGGGAACGACACGCGTCGCATCGCCGGATACAGGATCTACTGGGACACCGACTCGGGGGGGGCGAGCGGCTACGCGTTCGACTCGGACTCGAACCCGGGCCAGGTCTCGTTCGACGGGACGACGGCGACCGTCTCGGGGCTCGAGAGGGGGACGACCCACTACTTCACCGTGACCTCTCGCTCGGCCTACACCGATCCCTCGAGCGGCATCGTGACGACGTACGAGAGCCTGGTGTACCCGACGCAGGTCTACGGCGACCCGAGCCACGTCTACCCGGTCGAGGTCCAGGCGACGACGCAGTGCGTCCCGACGGCCGAGGTCGGCGGGCTCCGGATCCAGAAGTCGTCCGGAGAGCTGCAGTTCTGCTGGGATGCCTCCGCGGACCCCTGCCTGGCCGGATACCGGATCCTCGGAGCGGACACCGCCGCGTCCGACGCCGGCTTCGCGACGGTCGCCGACACGGGGCCGGCGGAGACCTGCTGGACCGGGAACCCGTCCCAGTCCTACTTCCTCGTCGTGGCGAGGGGGACCGGCGGGACCGGACCCTGGGGGCATTACGGCCACTGACCGGCGCGCGGCGGGCCGCGCGGGGGCGGCCGCGCTCGCCCTCGCGGTGTCGCTCTCGCTCGTGGCGCCGGCGGCGGCGCAGACCGCGTCCTCCTCGCTCCGGGGGACCGTCCGCGACGAGCGGGGGAGGGCCGTCGCCGGGGCGGTCGTTCAAGCGCGGTCCGAGGCCGCGGGCACCGTCCGCTCGGCCACGACCGACCGCGAGGGGCGGTTCCGGATGGAGTCTCTGGCCCCCGGCGCGTGGACCGTCGCGGCGGTCCTGCCCGACGGGACGTCGAGCGAGTCCCGCACGGTCGTGCTTCGGCTCCAGCAGGCGGCGAGCCTCGACCTGACCCTCGGGCTCGGCCTCGCGGAGCGGATCATCGTGCGGGCGAGCCCTCCGCTCGTCGACCCGCAGAGGGTCGGAGCGGAGAAGCGGATCGGCGAGGCGGTCGCGGACGCGCTTCCGATGGCGGGGCGCGTCGTGACCGACTTCCCCCTGCTCGACTCCTCGGTGCGCCAGGCCGCCGCCTCGGACTTCTACGGGGAGCGGGGCGCGGTCTTCGTCGTCAACGGGCAGTCCGGGCGGTCGAACTCGTTCCTCGTGGACGGGCTCGACAACAACGACCGGGTCAGCGGAACCTCGATGAACGCCTTCTTCTCGCAGCTCGTCGTGCAGGAGCTCGTGCTCAACACCAGCCGGTACTCGGCCGAGTTCGGGCGGGCGAGCGGGGGGATCTTCAACATCGTGACGCGGCGCGGCGGCAACCTGGAGAGCGGAGAGCTCTTCGTCCAGGGGGCGGCGGCCTCGTGGAACGACGCCGGGCCGTTCGTGTCGGGCCTTCCCGGCTTGGACGACGCCCCGCGCACCGGCGACCGCTACCAGCTCGGCTTCCGCCTCGGCGGGCCGATCCGCGAGAACGAGGCGTTCTACTTCGCCGCCTACGAGAGGCAGCGCGAGGACCGGATCGTTCCGTTCGTCGGCGTCGGGCGGGACGGGGTCGCGGGGGGGTTCACGACGGGGCCGGTCGAGGCGGACAACCTGTTCCTCCGGACGGATTTCAACCTGACGCCGCGGCAGATCCTGATGGTCCGGCTCTCCGCCGACGCGCGGAAGACCGACGCGTTGATGGTCGGGGGGCGCACGACCCCGGAGGCGGGCTTCCGCCTCGAGGAGGACGACGTCCAGCTCGCCGCGTCGCTGACCTCGGTCCTCTCCCCGACCCTCGTCCACGAGGCGCGCCTCCTGTTCGCCTCCTCGTCGTTCGACCAGTACGCGAACTCGAGCCGCCCCGGGGTCGACCGGCCCTCGGGGACGTTCGGCGGGAACAACCTGAACCTCCAGCTGCGCGGAGAGGACAAGATCCAGGTCGTGGACAACGTCACATGGTCGACGGGGCCCCACACGCTGAAGCTCGGCGTCGACCTGGCGCGGACGCGCGCCGACATCCGTACCCGGTTCAACCCGAGCGGGAACTTCCTCTACCAGACGGACGCCCCGTTCGATCCGGGCGACTGCGGCGTCTACGCGTGGCAGGTGAGCCTGGCGATCGAGGAGGGGACCTACCCGGTCGTCCCGTGCCCGTCCTGGTATCCCCCGGGGGGCGATCCGGCGGACATCGGGACCTACCCCCTCTTCTACCAGCTGATCGACGGGGAGCCCGAGGCGCGTCTTTACGACACCCAGCTCTCCGCCTTCGCCCAGGACTCGTGGCAGGTCGGCTCGAGGCTGCTGCTCGATTTCGGGCTCCGCTACGACCGCAGCTCGTTCCGTCTCCCCGGGACCGCGCGCGTGGATTCCCCGATCCCGAACGGGGGCGCCCCCGTGGACGGGAACAATCTCGCTCCGCGTGTCGGCTTCACCTTCACGCCCCGCGGCGACGGCCGCCTCGTCGTGCGCGGCGGAGGGGGGGTCTTCTACGACAAGCTCTCGATGGGGTTCCCGGCCGTGTCCGCGATCACCTCCGGGACGAAAATCGGCATCCTCCCGGTGCAGGGGCTGACCTTCGAGATCACCGAGGACGTCGTCGAGGAGTTCGGCGTGGAGGCGATCCGCGAGGCCGTGCAGTTCCCCGACGACCTCGTGATGCGGTTCTCGACCGGGACGCGTCTCGACACGCCGTACACCGTCCAGGCGTCGCTGGGGGCCGAGTGGGCGGTGGGGCGGAACGGGTCCGCGCAGGTCGAGGCGACGCGCGCGGCCGGGCGCCGGCGGCCCAGGATGCTCGACCTCAACCCGGTCACGGCGGTCGAGAACTGCGCGGGGCCCGATCCCTCGGACCCGGACCCCCTGTACCGGTTCACGTGCCTTCCGGTGCACGGGACCGATCCGGAGACCGGCTCGATCGCCGCGATCGTGACCGACGGGCGCAGCGAGTACTCGGGGGTCGACCTCGCGTGGCGATGGCGCGACGAGGGGTCCTGGTTCCAGGCGACGTACACCTGGTCGCGGGCGACCGACGACGGTCCGGACCCGCTCAAGGGAGGGGTCTACCTCCCCTCGGACTGGCGGGACCTGCGCGGGGAGGAGGGGCCGTCGGACGCCGACCGGCGCCACCGCTTCGTGCTGTCCGGGGAGTCCCCCCTGCCCTGGATGGGGCTCCGGGCGTCGGGCGTGATCCAGTGGAGCTCCGCGGCCCCCTTCAACGTCACGACCGGAGTCGACGACAACCTGGACGGCATCCTGACCGACCGGCCGCCGGGCGTCGGCCGCAACACCGGCGAGGACACCCCGCTCGGGATCGTCAACGATCTTCGCGAGGCGGAGAACGTCTACAGGGGCCTTCGCGGGCAGGCTCCTCTCCCGCCGGTGAGGTCGCTTTCCGCCCCGACCTTCTTCCAGATCGACCTGCGCGTCTCGCAGCCGTTCCGGCTCGGCAGGGGCCGGGGCTGGGGCGAGGCGTTCCTGCAGGTGTTCAACCTGCTCGACCGGTTCAACGGAGGGCCGGTGGAGGGCCGGGCGATCTCTCCGGACTTCGGCCGCCCGATCGGCCAGATCGGCCCCCCGAGGACGCTCGAGATCGGCGTCCGCGTGGGCTACTGAGGCGGAGCGGCGGCGTCAGCGGGGAGCGGCCCGGGCCTTCTCCATCAGCTCCTCGAACCAGGCCGCGAAGCGGGACTCCAGCCGGTCGAGGGGCAGGGTCCGTCTCGGAGGG
>CAZPWK010000261.1:0-3763 GCA_964590285.1 uncultured Acidobacteriota bacterium
GCGTCCGTGAAAGACCAGCGAGACGGACTTCCGCGGGCTCCAGGCGTAGCGGGCCCGGTACCCGCGAAAGTCGTAGTCGCGGAGCGTCTCGCCGTTCTCCGTGCCGGACGTCACGGCGGACAGATTGAGGTGGCCCGCGCGGTCGAGCTCGACCCGGGCCTTGACCTCGTGGATCCTCCGCTCGGAATCCGGGACCCGGCCGATCGGGTAGTCGCCGTTCTGGAACCAGAGGCGGTCGTTGAAGGGCGTGGTCAGGGTGCAGAGGGCCGGATCGGTGCAGCCGGTGACGCTGGTCGACGCGGGGTGGTAGGCCCGCTCGTAGGGGGCCGTCGGGGCCGCTCCCCGGTCCTCGAACGTCCGGTCGACGAGCTGGTAGTCGAGGTCCACCCGACCGAGACGGGCGTGGGCGCCGACCAGGAGGTCCCGGGTGCCCTGGTCCACCTGCCGCCCGCGCGAGGTCACGTGGCAGCCGGAGCAGTGGCTGACGGCGAGCGCCTGCCTCGTCCCCTCGCGCCGCTCGTCGCGGTATCCGGCCCGCACCGTCAGCCAGCCCGCGGCGGGCGGCCGCACCGCGATCCCCGCGTCGTAGACGTGCCGCACGATCGAGTACTCCGCCGTCGGCTCGAAGTCGGTGTGACGCACGACCTTGACGTCGCTGACGGCCTGCAGGTTCGTCAGCGGGTCGTGGTCGAGCCGGTGCAGCAGGCCCTCGAACGCCGCGTTCACCGTGAGCCAGCGGTCGAGGTCGAGCCGGGCCGCGGCGGATTGCTCGGCGTAGTCGACGCGCTCGTACGAGAGATCGAAGAGCGTCTTCGAATACGGCGACGAGGCCCAGCGCACGGCGAGGACCGGGCGGTCGGCCGCGCTCTCGAACTCCGCGGCGCGGAACGCGCTCTCCTCGACGTCGGAGTCCCGGTAGGCGACCTCCGCCTCGATCACGGTCTTGTCTTCCGGGGAAGCCGGCTCGTCGGACGCGGCCGCGGGAGCGGCGAGCAGCGCCAGGGCGAGCAGGAAGGCCGTCCTTGGGTCGCGAGGCATGGCTCACCCCCCCCCTAGCGCGCCAGGCCGCGTCCCAGGCTCGGGACGGCCTGCGACGGCAGGTCGGTTCCGTGGACCTGGGTGTGGCACTGCGTGCACTTGGTCGTGAACGCCATCTTGTACCCCTCCTGCCCGAACGGGTTGGGCACGAGACCGCCGGGATACGTCGCGCCGTCGGTCGCCCCCCAGGCGGGATCGTAGCGGCGGACGTAGACCTCCTCCTCCTCCTCGCCCTCGAGCCCCGCGTGGAAGTGGAACTCGTGGCACTGGAGGCACAGGAACGGCTCGTTCTGGGCGAGCAGGTTGTTCGCGACGGAGCCGTGGGGGGTGTGGCAGACGTCGCAGCCCTCGGCGACCGGCTCGTGCTCGAACACGAACGGCCCCTGGTACTGCGCGTGGCAGGTCAGGCAGAGCTCGGAGGGGCGCTCCGCGTCGCGGACCATCCCGATCGGGCCGCCGTGCGGCGTGTGGCAGCCGCCGCACGTCATGCGCCCCTCCCGCACCGGATGGTGCGAGGGGTACTGCATCCTCGCCTGGACGTCGCGATGGCAGGGATAGCAGACCTCCGGATCCTTCGGCCTCCGCGCGGCGCCGTGAGGGTCGTGGCACTCCGTGCATCCCACCTCGTTCCGCTCGTGCTCGCTGCCCGTCCAGTCATGGAGGGACTCCGAGCGGTGGCACGGGACGCAGATCTCGGCGACCTCGCTCGCCGGATCGTCCTTCCCGAGGCGCCGGATCTTCGAGGCGTCCCCGCCGGCCTCCGCATGCGCGGCGCCGTCGCCGTGGCAGGACTCGCAGAGCACCTCCTTCCCCGCCGCCTCGAACGGGCGGATCTTCCCGTGGGTGACGGCCAGGAACGCGTTCGCCACCCCCTCGTGGCAGCCGGCGCAATCCGTGGCCGCCGCCGCGGGGGGCGAGACGAGGATCCCGAGCGCGAGCGCCAGGAGCGCGGCTGCCGCGCGCGGGACGAGACGGGCCCCGACGTGCGATCTCATTGGGCTCCTCCGGGAGCGGCCGGGTGCCGGCCCTCCGATCCGATGCGGGCGGACGAGGAGAGGGGACTGCGGGACGGCCCGAACGGCCGCGTTCGGCACGGCTTCACGAGGCACCCCCCCGGTTCCTCGACTCGGCGGCCCCGATCATAGAGGAGCGGCGCCGAATATCAAGCCCTTTCGATCCGGACCGGGGAACCGCGTTTTCCGTTTGACGGCCCCGGCGGAGGGTGGGGTATGGTGTTCCCCCGCGCGCCGCTCCCCGCGCGGCCGGAGGTGGAGGATGAAGCTCGTGCCCGAGGCGGAGGCGAACTGGCGCCTCCAGGATTACTCGTGCACGCCGGCGATCGCCGGCGTCGAGACCGTGGAACTACGGCGCTTCCGCGACGACGGCGGCTCGATGACCGAGCTGGCGAGGTTGTCGGACGGCCGGTTCGCCGGGCTCGCCGGGTTCGTGGCCGCGCAGGTCAACTACGCGACCGTGGCTCCCGGCGCGATCAAGGCGTTTCACGTGCACCGCCGCCAGACCGACGTCTGGTTCGTGCCGCCCAGCGACCGGATCCTGCTCGTCCTGGTGGACGTCCGCGAGGGCTCGCCGACGTCCGGCGCGCGCATGCGCATTCTCCTGGGCGACGGGTTGTCCCGCCTCGTCCGGATCCCGCCGGGAGTCGCCCACGGGTGCCGGAACCTCGGCGGCGAGACGGCGCGCGTTCTCTACTTCGCCGACCGGCACTTCTCCGGGGACCCGTCCGAGTGCGACGAGGGACGCCTCCCCTGGGACCTCGTCGGGGCCGAAGCGTGGGAGGTCCGGCGCGAGTGAAGCGGCCTTCCGGGAGGACGGCGCGGTGGACGTGAGCGAGGCGATCCGGCGGAGGCGCAGCGTCCGGGACTATCGGAGCGACCCGATTCCTCCCGACGTGCTCGAGAGGGTCACCGAGTCCCTGCGGCTGGCTCCGTCCGCGTGCAACCACCAGCCCTGGCGGTTCGTCCTGGTGGCCGACGAGGCGCTCCGGACGGATCTGGGCCGCGCCTGCCACGAGCAGAACTGGATCTCCGTGGCCCCGGTGATCGTGTGCGCGTGCGCGATTCCGGATGCGGCCTACCCGCGCATGGGCGAGACCTGGAGCAGCGCGGAGGTGGACGTCGCGATCGCCGTGGATCACCTGACGCTGGCCGCGGCGGCGGAAGGGCTGGGGACCTGCTGGATCGGCTCGTTTCACGAGCCTTCCGTCAAGCGCATCCTCGGGATCCCGGGCGGCGCCAAGGTCGTTGCGCTGACGCCCCTGGGCTATCCGCGAAGCGCGGACCTGATCCGTCCCGTGCGGGAGGCCGACCGCAAGCCGCGCTCCGAGGTCTTCTCGATCGATCGCTGGTGACTCGCCCCCCGGTTCGGGCCGTCATTCCCCGGGCCGTCTTCGGCGCGCGAGGCCGATCGCGAACCCTCCCGCGCCGAGCGCGAGGAAGATCAGGCTCTGCACCGCGGTCCGGTACTGAACGGTGTCCCCGGAAAACGCGTAGACCAGGAACGAGAGCCCGAGAACGAAGATCAGGCCGTAGACGATCCTCATCACCGCGGTGGCGCGGCGGCGGGTCGTCTCGGTGTCCTCCCCGAACGCCCGGGCGAAGAGCACGAGTCCCGCCGTCGCCGCGACGTCGAGGACGGCGAAGAGGAGCCAGAAGACGCGAGCGCGGGACGGCGCCTGCGCGGTCCCGACGGCGGGCTTGAGCATCCG
>CAZPWK010000262.1:0-3755 GCA_964590285.1 uncultured Acidobacteriota bacterium
GACCGGGTGGCGCTCGTCGGGCCGAACGGGGCGGGGAAGACCACGCTGCTCAAGCTCCTCGCCGGCCGGATCCCCCCGGACGCAGGGGTCCTCGACCTCGGCCACAACGTCGTGTGCCGCTACTACGCCCAGCACCAGCTGGACGCGCTGGATCCCGGCTCGACCGTGCTCGAGGAGATGGAGAAGGCCTCGGACCCGGGTACGGTCCCGCGGCTCCGGACGCTTCTCGGCTGCTTCCTGTTTTCCGGAGACGACGTCGAGAAGAAGGTGGCCGTCCTCTCCGGGGGGGAGAAGGCCCGTCTCGCGCTCGCGCGGATGCTGATCCGGCCTTCGAACCTCTTCCTCCTCGACGAGCCGACGAACCACCTCGACCTCAGGAGCCGGGAGGTCCTCGAGGACGCCCTCGGCGAGTACGAGGGCACCCTCGTCGTCGTCTCCCACGACCGCTACTTCATCAACCGGATCGTCACGTCGATCGCCGAGGTCGGCGGCGGGCGCATCGACCTGTACCCGGGGGACTACGACACGGTTCTCGAGCGCCGCCGCCGGGAGGCGGAGCCCGCCCCGGCGGGGGACGCGCCCGCCGAGGAGCCGTCGGCGAGGCAACGCCTCCGCGAACAGAGGCGAGCGGAGGCGGAGGAGCGGAACCGCCGCTACCGCGAGCGGCGGGCGAAGGAGCTGGAGCTCGAGCCCCTCGAGAGCGAGATCGCGGCGACCGAGCTGCGCCTCCGGGAGCTGGCGGGCCTCCAGGCGGACCCCGAGGTCTACCGGGACGCCGCGCGGGCCCGCGAGATCGGGCGCGAGCGCCAGGCGGCCGAGGAGCGGCTCCGGGAGCTGTACGCCCGCTGGGAGCGGGCGGCGGGGGGCTGAGGCCGGAGAGCCGCCTCCGGACCGCGCCCCGTCAGACCTTCCGGCTCCGCTCGAGGATCCTCTTCAGGTCCTCGACCGCGCGGTCCCGCTTGGCGTCGGTGAGCCCCAGGATCTGCTGCAGCGCGTCGCCGATGTGCGGGATGTACCTCTCGATGTACGACCGCTTCTTCGCCTCGTCCGCCGCGCGCCGACGATGGCGGACGAACGCCCCGAGCCTGCGTCCCGCCTCCTGCAGCGCGAGGCGGACCTCCTTCACGATCTCCGGGTACGAGGCGATCGCCTCCTTCGACTCCGAGGTGAAGGGGACCCACGCCGAGGCCAGGTGGACGAAGACGATCGCCGGGCCCGCCGGCAGGGCTCCGCGGGCCTGCTGGAGGCCGTACCCCTTCCAGTCCACGGAGAGCGCGGCCTTCGTGATCGCGCACGCCGACTGCTGGTACTGGAGAGGGACGCGGTTCGCGAAGCGGCAGAGCTCGACCGGCTCCTCGGCGGGGAGGCCGCCGCCGTACGCGAGACCGACCTCGACCTGGAACGGGTTCCCCCGGTAGACCGACGGGGGCCTCGTCACGGCGGCCGCGAAGTCGGCGCGGACCCGAGCCTCGAGCCCCCGCCGGAGGAGGTCCTCTCCGATCGGGGACAGGCAGGCGGTCGGCGGGGCGAGAATCCGGACCTTCGGGATGGCGTGGAAGAGCAGTTCGACCTGGGCGGACGACAGCCTCTGCGGCCGGGCCTCGGGCGGGACGCCGGCGACGCGGCAGATCTCCTCCGCCACGGCGGGGCTGACGCGGGAGAAGTCCTGCCGCAGCGCCGCCCTCAGGTTCCGCGCCTTCGTCTCCTTCATCATCCGCAGCAGGATGCCCAGCTCGACGCCGTACGGGTGCGGCTGGATCTCGATCGCCTCCGGGGGGAGCTCCCGCGCGACCCGGTCGAAGAGCCGGGGCTCCTCGCGGGGTGCCACGTACCGGATCGAGGCGTGCGGGTTCGCGAGCGCGGTCTGCTCGCCGTAGTCGTCCACCGAGCGGCGCCCCTTCTTGTAGACCGCCTCGATCTCGATCTCGACGCGCGTCCCGTGGGGCCGGTCCCACTCGATCTCCTCGTCCTTCAGGACGACCGGGGCGTTCTTCTGCGTGTCGATCGCGATCTCGAACAGGTGGGCCGGCTTGCGGGCCCCGACGCGCGAGACGATCCGCACCGGGCGGCCGGTCGTGATCTGCCCGTACATCCCCGCCGCGGAGATCCCGATCCCCTGCTGGCCGCGCTGCTGCTTCAGACGGTGGAACTTCGAGCCGTAGAGGAGCTTCCCGAAGATCTTCGGGATCTGCTGCCGGACGATCCCGGGGCCGTTGTCCTCGACGGCGATCCGGAACCGGCTCTCCGCGACCTCGGCGATCTCGATCGCGAGGTCCGGCAGGATCCCCGCCTCCTCGCAGGCGTCGAGCGAGTTGTCCACGGCCTCCTTGACGGCGGTCAGGAGCGCCTTCTGAGGGTTGTCGAAGCCGAGGAGATGGCGGTTCTTCGTGAAGAACTCCGAGATCGAGATCTCGCGCTGCCGGGCCGCCATCGAGGCGGCGTCCTCGCGGCGCCCCTCGGGGCGGCGGCCTCTCCGGGCCGCCGCCCGCGGGCGGGGGGCGGGCTCGGCGGCCGCCGGCGACGCGGAGACGGGGGCGGCCGCCTCCGGCGGGTCGGCGAAGAGCGACGCCTGCGCCTGCGACGCTCGCAGCCCGTGGCCTCGTGGCGTCGTCATCCCGCGATCGTCCTCCGCGCCGCGTCGTATCCTGCGCGGCGAGCGGATTCTAGCAGGCGCGCGGCCGTGCGCTCGCGGGGCTTGGGGTTCGGGTAGAATCCGGGCGGAGGCCCAGTGGCGTTTCTCCCCGGACGAGGCGGGTCGGTACCCGGCGAGCGACGCGTCCTGCGGGCGGCGGCGATCGCGGCCCTCGTCTTCGTCGCCGGGTTCCTGGCCGTCCCGTGGCTCGAGGCGGTCGGCGCGCCGTCCGGCGCCGCGTTGCGAGCCCTGTACCATCCGCTCTGCCACCAGATGCCCTCCCGGTGCCTCGAGTTCGCGGGGCACTCCTGGGGCGTTTGCTCCCGGTGCGCCGGGCTGTACCTCGGGGGCGCGGCCGCGCTCGCGGTCGCGGCTCTCTCGCGGCGCGCCACGCCGCTCGCGCCCCGCCGCGCCTGGCTCCTCGCCGCCGCGCTGCCGACGGCCCTCGACGCCGCCGCGACCTTCGCGGGCGCCGGCGTTCCGAACCTGCCCCGGCTGATCCTGGCGCTCCCGGCCGGGTTCGTCGCCGGGCTTCTCCTCGCGGAAGGTCTCGCGGATCTCGGAGGACGCCGATGGACGACCGCTCCCCGAACATGCTCCGACCGACGCTGATCGCCGGCGCGCTCTTCGGCGCGCTCTCGGCGGTCCCGTTCCTCTCCCTGGTGAACTGCGCGTGCTGCGCGCTCGTGTGGGGTTGCGGGCTGTTCGCCGCCTGGCTCTACTCGGACGCGTGCCGGGGGCAGGGGGTCGCCTTCCGTCCGGCGACGGGGGCGGTCGTCGGCCTGATCGCGGGCGCCTTCTACGCCCTGGCGCAGACGGTCACGGACGCGGTCTTCAAGATCGCCGTCGGCGACCCGGCGGCCCGGTGGCTCATCGGCGTCGTCGAGGCGCTTCCCAACGTCCCCGACGACCGGCGCGACATGATGCTCGACGCGCTCCGCCAGGCGGCCGAGGCGAAGGTCACGGTGCCGGCGCTGCTGATGGGGTTCTTCCTGGCGGTGCTGCTCGCCGCGGTGTTCTCGACCCTCGGCGGCCTGATCGGCGGAGCCCTGTTCAAGGTCCAGCCCGGCCCGGCCGCGACGGGAGACGGGACGACCGGAGGGCCGCCCCCGCCGATCGTCTG
>CAZPWK010000263.1:0-3748 GCA_964590285.1 uncultured Acidobacteriota bacterium
CGGCCGGTCCCCGGACGCACCGGCCCCATCCGCTCGCGCATCGAGGCGGCGAGCTCCCGGCCCGCGGCCAGGCGCCGAGGGGCGTCCTCCCGGTGCTCGCGCTCCGCCGCCTCGAGGGCCTCGAACAGGTCGCCGATCCGGCTCTCCTGCGCCTTCGCGTACGCCGGATCGAGGAATCCGGGGAAGAAGTTGATCCCGACCACGCCGCCGGAGGCGGCGACGGCCCGGATCTCGTCGTCTCCGAGATTCCTCGGGATCGGGCAGAGGGCGGCCGCGTCCGAGTGCGACGCGAGGAACGGCCTCCGCGAGATCCTCGCGACGTCCCGCACCGTCGTCGCGTGCGCGTGCGAGACGTCCACGACGATCCCCATCTCGTTCATCGCGTGGACGACCTTCTCCCCGAACGGGGTCAGCCCCTCGAAGGGACAGCTCGTCTCGCCGGACGACGCCGCCCAGGAGAGGTTCCGGGAGTGGGTCAGCGTCAGGTACCGGACGCCCCGGAGCCGGAGCCGCTCGAGCTTTCCGAGGTCCTCCTCGATCGCGTGCCCGTTCTCGACCGCGGCCACGACCGCCGTGGCGGCGCCGCTCGCGAGGGCGCGGTCGACGTCGGCCGCCGTCTCCGCCTTCGCGATCCGCCCGCCGGAGGCGGCGCACGCGCCGTCGATCCGGTCGAGGAGGTCCTCCGCCTCGGCGAAGGCCAGCCCCGTGGGGAGCGTCGGGGCGACGTAGCAGGCGAAGACCGCGAGACCCACGCCGCCTCGCTCGAGCCGCTCGAGGTCGACGTGCCCCTCGGGATGGCCCGCCACGAGGTCGGCTCCTCCCCGGATCTCGAGGGGCGTGTCGCAGTGGAGATCGGCCACTCGAATCGCCATCCGGTCCCTCCGCGGACGGCCGCCCCCGCGTCTCACGAGCGAAGGCGGTACACGGCGTCGAACGGGCTCGCCCCGGGATCGCGATCCACGCCCCGATCGGGGTTGGCGGCCAGCCTCTCGAGCAGGTGGAACGCGGTCTCGGCTTCGTCCGGTGCGCCGGCCGCCTCGGCCAGCTCCTCCGCCGTCCCCCCCGCGGGGCCGCGCGCGCGGAGCGCCGCGTGGATCCTCCGCTGCAGGTCGAGGACCGCGGCGGCGGCCTTCTTCCCCGCCTCCACCCCGGGCTGGTCGTAGGCGTTGACGCGGACCATCGAGGCGTAGAAGCCGACCGCGCGCTCGAAGAGCGCGATCAGCGCACCGACGGTCCTCGGGCTCACGTCGGGCAACGTCAGGGTGAGCGACGGGCGCCCGGCCTCGTGCAGCGCGCGGCGCGTGCCCAGGAGAAAACCGCCCAGGTAGTCGCCGGACGTCGCGCCCGGCTCCACCTCGAGGCTCTCCCCCTCGCGGTCGCGGAGCACCTCGACGAACGTCACGAAGAAGTTCGGCACCCCCTCGCGGAGCTGCTGGACGTAGGCGTGCTGGTCGGTCGAGCCCTTGTTGCCGTAGACCGCGATCCCCTGCCGGACCTCCCTGCCGTCGAGGTCCGCTCCCTTTCCGAGCGACTCCATCACGAGCTGCTGGAGGTACCGGCCGAGGAGCGCGAGGCGGTCCTTGTAGGGGAGGACGACCATGTCCCTGTCTCCCCGGCCGCCCCCCGTGTGGTGCCACGAGAGCGCGAGGAGCATCGCGGGGTTCTTCGCGGCCTGCCGGGAGCGGGTCAGCCCGTCCATCTCCGCCGCGCCGGCCAGGATCCCCCTCGCGTCGATCCCGAGGAGCGCCGACGGGAGGAGCCCGACGGCCGAGGTCGCCGACGTCCGGCCCCCGACCCAGTCCCACATCGGGAAGCGCTCCAGGAATCCCCGCTCGGCGGCGAGCCGGTCGAGGGCGCTCCCCTCCCCCGTGACCGCGACCGCGTGGCGCGCGAGGTCGAGCCCGACGCGCCGATAGGCGGCGTCCGTTTCGAGCATCCCGTTGCGCGTCTCGGGAGTCCCGCCCGACTTCGAGATCACGATCGCGAGCGTCCGGACGAGCTCGCCCCCCAGGGACGCCAGCGCGCGATCGATCCCGTCGGGGTCCGTGTTGTCGAGGAAGTGCGGCGTCATCGGCCCCGCGGGGCCACCGAGTGCGTCGGCCAGGAACTGCGGGCCGAGCGCCGAGCCGCCGATCCCGATCACGAGGAGGCGCTCGAAGCGGTCGGCGCCCGGAGGCCGCACGCGCCCCTCCCGGACCCTCGCCGAGAAGTGGAGCACCTTCGCCTCGGTCCGCCGGATCGCGTCGGCGATCTCCGGCGCGGGGGCGAGCTCGGGGGCGCGCAGCCAGTAGTGCCCCACCCTGCGATTCTCGCCCGGGTTCGCGACGGCCCCGGCCTCGAGCGCCTCCATCGCGTCGAGAGCGCGGGCGACCGGCTCGTCCATGGCGCGCAGGAGATCGGCGGGGAGCCCCATCCGGCTGACGTCGAGCCGGATCCCGAGGCCCGGCGCGTCGAAGAGCCAGGCCCGGTAGCGTTCCCACAGATCTCTCGAACGCATCGCGATCCTCCCCGCCGGCGACGCCGGCGCGCCCAGCATATCCCGAGGCCCCTCCACCGGGTAGGAGCGTTCGCCGGCTTCCCCGGAGGGGCGCGCGACGGTACACTCGCTCGCGAGCCATGGACCCCGCGAACCGCCTTCGCCTGTCCCCGGACGGCGCCCTCGAGGGAGACGTCGCCGCCCTCGGCAGGCTCCTCGCCTCGGCGCGCCGGGTCGTCGCGCTGACGGGAGCCGGGCTCTCCGTCGAGAGCGGCATCCCCGATTTCCGCAGCGCGGGGGGGCTGTGGTCGGCGTTCGATCCGATGGAGTACGCGACGCGCTCGTGCTTCGCGCGCTCTCCCGGAAAGGCGTGGGAGCTCTACCGGGCTCTCGGCGCCGCGATCGCGGGGCGCGAGCCGAACGCGGGCCACCTCGCCCTGGCCCGGCTCGAGCGCGCGGGCCTCCTCGCCGGGATCGTCACCCAGAACGTCGACGGCCTCCACCAGGCGGCGGGAAGCGAAACGGTCCTGGAGATCCACGGCGAGGGGAGGCACCTGACCTGCCCCGGCTGCGGGAGCGTCGAGCCGCTCTCCGCCGCGCACCTCGAGCCGGGGCCCCCGCCCCCGTGCGCCGGCTGCGGGAGCCCGCTCCGGCCGAACGTCGTGCTGTTCGAGGAGCCGGTGCGGGAGATGCCCAGGGTCCGGGAGCTCGTCGCGCTCGCGGACGCGATGCTCGTCGTCGGCACGTCCACGGACGTCGCGCCGGCCGGCTACCTGCCCGAGGACGTGCTGGCGGGAGGTGGCAGCCTTGTGGAGTTCAACCTGGCCCCGACGCGCAGGACGGCGGCGGGGCTGGGCCCCTCGGGGTTCTTCGTCGAGGGGCCGGTGGCGCGAACGCTGCCGGCGGTGGCCGATGCGGCGCTCGGCGCCCGCGCGGGGGAGACGGCATGAAGGGCTGGCTGTCGTTCCATCCGGTCGACACGAGGTTCTTCGACGAGACGATCGGGCCGCTCGCGGGGGGCGGGAAGATCAACCCGGAGTCGTTCGTCTCGGAGTCGGTCCGGCTGCGGAAGATCGCGTGGCAGGCTCGCCGCTTCACGCGCGCGCTCGAGACCGCCCTCGCCGGGGCCGAGCCCCCGGAGCCCGATCGCGGGGCGGACCTGTGGACCCGGTTCCGGTCCACGCTCGACCGCTTCGATTTCCGGCCGGAGGAGCTCTCCCGCCGTGCGGCGGGGTGCGTGGAGGGCGACGTCCGGACGTTCGGGCGCCCGTT
>CAZPWK010000264.1:0-3730 GCA_964590285.1 uncultured Acidobacteriota bacterium
GGAGCGCCAGGGGGGGTTCGCGGGCGCCGCGGCCGCGCTCGCGCCGGGCGGCCCTCGCGCCGCCAAGGGGATGCAGACCGTCTACGTCCTGACGGGAAGGGAGGAGATCCGGCCGGCGGGCGTGCGCACCGGGATCTCGGACGGGAAGTTCACGCAGGTCCTCGAGGGAGAGGTCCGGGAGGGGGACCGGGTGGTCGTCGGCCAGGCCACGGCCCGGGTCGGGACCCCCGCGGCGCGGCCGCCCGGCATGGGGAGGCCGTTTTGAGCGGCCCGCTCGTCGAGATCCGCGGAATCGAGAAGGTCTACCGGATGGGCGAGACGGAGGTCCGGGCCGTGGACGGCGCCGACCTCGTCGTGGAGGCCGGCGAGTTCGTGGCGGTGATGGGCCCGTCGGGATCCGGGAAGTCCACGCTCATGAACCTCCTCGGCTGCCTCGACCGCCCGACGTCCGGAACGTACCGGCTCGACGGCGTGGACGTCGCGGAGCTCGACCCCGACGAGCGCGCCGAGATTCGCAACGCCAAGATCGGCTTCGTGTTCCAGAGCTTCAACCTGCTCCCCCGCACGACCGCGCTGGAGAACGTCGAGCTCCCGCTCCTCTACGGGCACGGCGCCCTCGGGTCGAAGGACAGGCTCGACCGAGCGAGGTCCGCCCTGGCCCAGGTCGGCCTCGTCGGGCGGGAGCACCACCACCCCTCGCAGCTCTCCGGCGGGCAGCAGCAGCGCGTGGCCATCGCGCGCGCCCTCATCACCGAGCCGGCGATCCTCCTGGCCGACGAGCCCACGGGGAACCTCGACACCCGGACCTCCGAGGACGTGATGGCGGTCTTCCAGGAGCTGAACGAGCGCGGCAGGACGGTCCTCCTGATCACGCACGAGCGCGACGTGGCGGTGCACGCGAAGCGGATCGTGCAGATGCGGGACGGGAAGATCGTCAGCGACGGGCCGATCGAGCAGGTGCGCGCGCGCGTCGCCCCTCCCGAGGAGGCGCGGCCATGAGGGTGATGCTCGTCCGGACCGCGAACATCGTCAAGGTCGGCCTCAAGGCGATCCTCAGGAACAAGATGCGGTCGTCGCTCACGATGCTCGGGATCATCATCGGCGTCGCGTGCGTGATCGTCGTGGTCGCCGTCGCCTCGGGCGCCTCGACGTCGATCCAGGCCTCCATCACGTCGCTCGGCACGAACTTCATCATGATCTTCCCGGGCGCGGTGACCCAGTCCGGCGCGCGGATCTTCACCGGGCAGTCGTCGCTGACCCCCGGGGACGCCGATGCGATCCGCGCGGAGTGCCCGTCCGTGGCCTACGCCTCGCCCGGCGAGCGGACTTCGGGACAGGTCGTCGCGGGGGAGACGAACTGGGGGACGCAGATCCAGGGCGTCGGCCTCGACTGGCCGTTCATCCGGGCCTGGAACCTCGAGGAAGGCGCCTGGTTCAGCGAGGCGGACGTCAAGGGGGCCGCGAAGGTCTGCATCCTCGGGCGAACGGTGTCGGACAGCCTCTTCCCGCGGGGAGGCGCCGTCGGCGAGATCGTCCGGATCAAGAACGTCCCCTTCCGGGTCCTGGGAGTCCTCGAGAAGAAGGGATCGAACACGATGGGCCAGGACCAGGACGACCTGGTCGTGACGCCCTACACGACCGTCATGAAGCGGCTCCAGGGGCACTGGGGACACCGGGACCGGATCGACGTGATCTACGCCTCCGCCGTCTCGGCGGACCGGGTGGCCCAGGCCCAGAGGGAGATCGAGGCGCTCCTCCGGCAGCGCCAGAAGCTCGGCCCGGGGCAGGACAACACGTTCATGATGCGCTCCCAGGAGGAGATCGCCTCGATGGCGGCGCAGAACAGCCGCACGCTGTCGTGGCTCCTCGGCATCGTCGGCGCGGTCTCGCTCCTCGTCGGCGGGATCGGGATCATGAACATCATGCTGGTCTCGGTGACCGAGAGGACGAGGGAGATCGGGCTGCGCATGGCGATCGGCGCCAAGGGGAGGCACGTCCTGGCGCAGTTCCTCCTCGAGGCGGTCGTTCTCTCGGTGCTGGGAGGCGCGATCGGAATGCTGGTCGGGGCGGGCGTCTCCTGGTTCATCGCGGGCAGGCTCGGGTGGCCCGTGCAGATCGGCGCCACCTCCGCGGCGATCGCCTTCGGCTTCTCCTCCCTGGTCGGGATCTTCTTCGGGTTCTATCCGGCGCGGAAGGCATCGCGTCTCGACCCGATCGAGGCGCTCCGGTACGAGTGAGGACCGGGATTCGGGGAACGGCGGCGGCCGTTCCGGAGGGTCGCGAGATGCGTCGAGCTCTGCTGGCTCTGGTCACGGCGGTCGCCCTCGCCGCGTCCTTCCCCGCCTGGGCGAAGGACTCGAAGGCGAGGTCCAGGGAGAAGATCGACCGGAACGCCAAGGACGCGCTCTCCCGTCTCTTCGAGGAGAGCCCGGGCGCGAAGACGCTCTACGGAGAGGCCTACGGCTACGCGGTCTTCACGAATTTCAAGGTCTCGCTGGGATTCACGGGGGGAGGCGGCCGCGGCGTCGCGGTCGACAAGGCTTCCGGGAAGCGGACCTACATGAACATGGGGACCGGAGGCCTGAACGTCGGCCTGGGCGCGCAGAAGTACCAGGTCGTCTTCCTGTTCCAGACCCGGCAGGTCTTCGAGAGCTTCGTCGAGAAGGGCTGGCAGGCCGAGACGGGCGCCAACGCCGTCGCCGGCACGGCCGGGGCCAACGCGGGGGCCGCCTTCCGCAACGGGCTGGCCGTGTACCAGCTCACGCAGGGTGGCCTCATGCTCCAGGCCGACATCACCGGCACGAAGTACTGGAAGGACGCCGACCTGAACTGAGCCCGCCGGGGCGGGGCCGCGGAGGGCTCGTGGGAAGGACGGCCGCGCTTCGCATCGACCGGACGTGGGACGGCCGACCGGCGCGGCCGGACGAGATCGTCCGCCTCGAGATCGAGCGAGGAGGGGGGCGCTTGGTCCTCCGGGTCGACGCGCCGTTCCACGCCGACCCGCCGCCCGGGGCCCCGCCCGGCTCCGCGGAGCGGCTCTGGGAGCACGAGGCGGTCGAGGTCTTCCTTCTCGGGCGCGGAGGCGAGTACCTCGAGGTCGAGATGGGCCCGCACGGCCACTACCTCGTCCTCCGCTTCCGCGGGCCGAGAAACGCCGTCGAGCGCGGCATCCCCCTCGGCTACGAGGCGAGGATCGAGGGCCGGCGGTGGCGGGGCAGGGCGGCGCTCCCGGTCGGGCGCCTGCCCGACGGGATCGACCGCGTCAACGCGTACGCGGTCCACGGTGCGGGCCCCCTGCGCCGCCACCTCGCCGCCTTCCCGGTCCCGGGCGAGCGGCCCGACTTCCACCGCCCGGAGGCGTTCGGCCCGCTCGACGCGGGCCCGCGGGGCGCCTCGAAGCGGCTTTGCGGAACGCGCCCTCACGGTTCAGAATCCGAGATCCCGCGAGGCGGCGGTCCGCCGCCAGGAGGCCCAACGATGATCCAGGAGATTCGCGCGAGCCGTCTCGATCCCGGACGCTTCACCGAGGAGAGGGTCGCCGAGATTCGCGCCGCCGTCGGGGACGGCGCGGCGATCAACGCCCTCTCGGGAGGCGTGGACTCTTCCGTCGTCACGATGCTCGGCCACCTAGCCCTCGGCCAGCGCCTCAGGACCGTGTTCGTCGAGAACGGCCTGATGCGGGAGGGAGAGGCGAGGCGGGTGCGCGCGCTCTTCCGGAAGCTCGGAGTCG
>CAZPWK010000265.1:0-3708 GCA_964590285.1 uncultured Acidobacteriota bacterium
GGCGCCGCTGGCCCAGAGCCCCGCCCCCAGCCGGGACTCGCCGAACCGGTACCCGTCGGTCCTTCCCCCGCGGAAGGGCCCGCTTCCGCCGCGGTTCGCCCTCCGGGTGGAAGCCGAGATCCCGATCCCCGCCCCCCTTCACGGCTCGCGCCTCGCCCTCGCGGGCGACCGCGTGCGGTTCGAGACGGAAGGGGGTCCCATGGAGCTGGAGCCCCGCCCGGGCGCCGAGCCGGCGCCGGCCGGCCCGGCGACCGGGGAACCTTCCTGGGTGGCGGCCGACGGGGGCAGGGTTCGCGTCCGCACGCTCCCGGAGGGACGGGTCGAGGCGCAGAAGCGGTCGCGATGGGCGAAGAGCGGCTGGAAGCGCGCGTGGAGCCTCCGCGCGAGCGGCCGCACCCCGTCTCCGCCCGCGCTTCTCGGCCGCCGGGTCTTCTTCGGCTCGGTCGACGGCCAGGTCCACTGCGTCCGGATCGACAACGGCCACCGGGCCTGGGCCGTCGACGTCGGCGACCGGGTTTCCATGGCGATCGCGGCGGGAACGTTCGAGCCGTCCGGGGGGGACGGCTCCCGTCCTCCCCTGGAGTTCGTGCTCGCCGTCCCCGACGAGGGCTCCCAGCTCGTCGCCCTCGACGCCTACGACGGGAGCCGGCTGGTCGCCCACGAGGTCGCGGGGGGGGAGATGCTCGTCACGCCCCCGGTCCTCCTACCCGACCGCCGGGTCGCGGTCGGCCGCGTCGCATACGTGGGTGGCGGCGCCGTGATGCTCGTCCTCCGGATGGAGCCGCTCCCCGAGGAGGAAGGACCGGGAGGCGATGGAGCGATCATGCGGCGCGCGGAGGCGGGAGGTTCGCCGCGGGAGGCCCGGGGTCCGGCATGACGAAGAGCGGAGAGGGACGGACGCTACGGGGGCTCGGCGGGAACGACCTCCTCGGCCTCTACCGGACGATGCTGCGCTCCCGCAAGGTCGACGACAAGGAGATCCAGCTCAAGAGGCAGAACCGGATCTTCTTCCAGATCAACGGAGCCGGCCACGAGGCGGTCGGGGCGGCGATCGCGGCAGTGTTCCGCGCGGGCCGGGACTGGTTCTTCTTCTACTACCGCGACCGCGCCGCGTGTCTCGGCCTCGGCATGCCGCCGCTCGACATGTTCCTGCAGGCCGTCGGGTCCGCCGAGTGCCCGCAGACCGGCGGGCGGCAGATGCCCTCGCACTGGTCGTCCGCGCCCCTTCACGTGGCGAGCACGTCGTCTCCGACGGGAACCCAGTTCCTCCAGGCCGTCGGCTGCGCCGAGGCCGGCCTCTACGCGGCGCGGCGGGGGGCCGGCATCCCGTTCGCCGACGACGAGGTCGTCGTCGTCACCTCGGGCGAGGGCACGACGAGCGAGGGGGAGTTCTGGGAGGCGCTCTGCACCGCCTGCAACCGGAGGCTTCCGGTCGTCTTCGTGATCGAGGACAACGGGTACGCGATCTCGGTGCCGGTGGAGGTGAACACCCCCGGCGGCAGCATCAGCCGTCTGGCGTCCTCCTTCCCGGACCTCCGCGTCCTCGAGGTCGACGGCTGCGACGTCCTCGCCGTCCGGGACGCCCTGCGCGACGCGGAGGAGCACTGCAGGGCCCGCAGGGGGCCCGCCCTGGTGCACGCCCACGTGATCCGTCCGTACAGCCACTCGCTCTCCGACGACGAGGCGCTGTACCGGACCGCCGGCGAGCGGGAGCGGGACGCCGCGCGGGACCCGCTCCGCACCTTTCCCGAGCTGCTGCTCGCCGAGGGGCTGGCGGACCGGGAGGCGCTCGAAGCGATCGCCTCGGAGGAGGAGGAGACGGTGAGGGCCGCCGCCGACCTCGCCCTCGCCGCCGCGAGGCCGGATCCCTCCTCCGCGCTCCGCCACGTCTACTCCGGGGAGGTCGATCCCACGTCGGATGCGTTCTCCTCCGCGCCGTCGCCTCGGGGAGAGCCGACGACGATGGTGGACCTGATCAACCTCTGCCTCCGGGACGAGATGCGCAGGGACCCCCGCGTCCTCGTCTTCGGCCAGGACGTCGCCGACGCGTCGCGCGAGGAGGCCCTCGGCGAGGTCCGGGGCAAGGGGGGGGTCTTCAAGGTCACGTGGGGGCTGCAGCGCGAGTTCGGGTCGGACCGCGTCTTCAACGCCCCGCTCGCCGAGGCGAACATCGTCGGGCGCGCCGTCGGCATGGCGCTGAGGGGCCTGAAGCCGGTCGTCGAGATCCAGTTCTTCGACTACATCTGGCCCGCGTTCCTGCAGATCCGCGACGAGCTGGCCGCGATGCGCTGGCGCTCGAACGGGACCTTCAAGGCGCCGGTCGTCCTGCGGGTCGCCTACGGCGGGTACATCCGGGGGGGCGCGACCTACCACAGCCAGACGGGCGCCTCGCTCCTCGCCGCGAACCCCGGGCTTCGGGTCGTCTGCCCGTCGAGCGCGCTCGACGCCAACGGCCTCCTGCGGACCGCCATCCGCTGCGACGACCCGGTCGTGTTCCTCGAGCACAAGCACCTGTACCGGCAGACCCACAACAAGGCGCCCTACCCCGGGCCGGAGCACGCGATCCCCCTCGGCCGCGCCTCGCGCGTCCGGGAGGGGGAGGACCTCACGGTCGTCACCTACGGCGCCACCGTGCACCGCGCCGTCGCGGCGGCGCGCCAGGCCGAGGCGGAGGGGATCTCCGTCGAGATCCTCGACCTGCGCACCCTGTCGCCCGTGGACTGGGACGCGATCCGGACGTCGGTCCGGAAGACCTCCAGGGCGCTGGTGCTGACCGAGGACTCCCTGTCGTGGGGGTACGGCGCCGAGATCGCGGCGCGGATCGCGGAATCGCTGTACGCCGATCTCGACGCGCCCGTGAGGCGGCTCGCCGCGGCCGACACGTTCGTCCCCTACGCGCCCGAGCTCGAGGACTTCATCCTGCCGCAAGCGGGCGACGTCCTGCGCGCCGTTCGCGATCTCGCCGCGTTCTGATCGGCCGCCGAGGGCCGGACGGCGCGCGCCGCGGGAGGGCCATGAGGCACCTTCGGAATCCGAGGCCCGAGCCGCGCGGCGGCGGCGGGGAGCCGCTCCTCGGCCGCGCCGGCTTCGAGCGCGCGCGCTCCGTCCTCTCCGAGTGGCCGGGTTACGCGACGACCCCGCTTCGGGACCTCCCCGGCCTCGCCGGCCGGCTCGGAATCCGATGCCTCTTCTACAAGGACGAGGGGGACCGGTTCGGGATCGGGAGCTTCAAGGCGCTCGGCGGGGCGTACGCGGTGTTCCGGCACCTCGAGGAGGTCCTCGCGGCCGGCACCGGTGCGCGCCGCCCCTCGCTCCCGGATCTCCTGGGGGGCGCCTGCCGCGAGGCGGCCTCCGGGGTCACGGTGACCGCCGCGACCGACGGGAACCACGGCCGCTCGGTGGCGTGGGGCGCATCCCTCCTCGGCTGCCGCGCGGTGATCTACGTCCCCTCGAGCGTGAGCCCCGCGCGCCGGGAGGCGATCGCCGGCCACGGCGCCCGCGTCGTCGAGGTGGCGGGCGACTACGACGAGGCGGTTCGCGCCTGCGCGCGCGACGCGGCGGTGCGCGGCCGCCGCGTCGTCACCGACACCTCCTACGAGGGCGAGACGGTCCTCCCCCGCGAGGTGATGCAGGGGTATCGCGTGATGGTCGAGGAAGCGCTCGCGCAGTTGCCCGCCGGCTCGCCGCTCACCCACGTCTTCGTCCAGG
>CAZPWK010000266.1:0-3700 GCA_964590285.1 uncultured Acidobacteriota bacterium
AGGGGCGCCTTCCGGTCGCCATCTCGTACAGCATCACGCCGAACGAGAAGACGTCCGATCGCGCGTCCGCGGCCTCCCCCCGCGTCTGCTCCGGGGACATGTAGGGGGCCGTCCCGACGAACCGCCCCGGGCCGGTCACGGTCGCGGCGGCGCTCCGGCTCGTGTCCTCGGGGGCCCCCTGCTCCCGCACCGACGCGAGGCCGAAGTCGAGGATCTTGGGCCGGCCGTCCTCTCCGACCATCACGTTCCGGAGCTTGAGGTCCCGGTGGACGACCCCGCGCTCGTGGGCGGCGGCCAGCGCGTCGGCGAGCGGCGCGGCCAGCTCCAGGACGCGCTCGACCGGGAACCCGTCCGGCGGGAGCGCCCCCTCGAGCGTCTCGCCGCGCACCAGCTCCATCGCGAGGAACCGATGCCCCTCGGCCTCCTCGACCGCGTACACCGTGACGATGTTCGCGTGGTTCAGGGCGGCGAGGGCCTGCGCTTCCCGCCCGAGCCGCGCCAGGGCTTCCTCGGAGCCGGCGATGCTCTCCGGCACGAACTTGACCGCGACCTCGCGGTTCAGGCGCGTGTCGAGCGCGCGCCAGACGACGCCCCCTCCCCCCTCGCCGAGCGTGTCGAGGAAGCGGTAGTGGAGGAGCGAATCCCCGGGACGGACCACGTGCCCTCGTTTCCGTCCGCCGCGCCGCGGGCGGCGGGCGGAGAAGTGTAACCCGGGACCCGGCGGAAGCGCCGCCCGGAAAACACGAAGCCCGCGGGGCGCCTCCCGGAACGGCGGAACCCCGCGGGCGTCGGCTTCGATGCGAACGGCTACCCGATCAGATCCAGGTGCAGAAGCGGGGATCCTCGGAGCACTGCGCGCACAGCGTGATCTTCTTGCCTCGAGTCACCGTCGGACGAACGACGAACTTCATGGGGAATCCTCCTGGCGACCCTCTCGGCGCGACCTGCGTTCCGGGTCCGCCGCCCCCCCGAGCCGGATCGCCGACAGTTCGCCCAGAATATACCCGAGTCCCCGGCCGCGGCCCAGGGGGCGTTGGGAACCCGGCGCGGGCGGCATCGTTTCTCCTCTCGGGCGCGGCCCGGGACCTTCCGCCGCGGCCAGGGGGCGACCATGGACCGTCCGAACGTCGTCATCGCGCAGGAAGAGAGGACGCTCGCGGCGCTCGCGCACCTCTCCGGTCTCGCCGGCTACCTGATCCCGTGCGGCGGGGTGCTCGTTCCGATCGTCATCTGGATGGCGAAATCGGAGTCGCGGGTCGTCTCGAGCATCGCGAAGCAGGCGATCCTGCTCAACGTCGCGGTCTTCCTCGCGGTCGTCGTGACCGCGATCCTCTGGATCACGGTGATCCTGATCCCGATCGTCGTGCTCTTCTGGATCCTCCTCGGCCTCGCGGCGATCGCCCTTCCGATCGTCGGGGCGATCCGGGCGTCGGACGGGGTCTACTACCGCTATCCGGTCGTCGGGGTGGAGCCGCGCTGACGGCGTCTGCCGCCCCTGCCGCACGCCCGGAAGGGCGGTAAGATACCGCCCATGGCAGGTGCTTCCGGGACGGATCGAGGGCGCCGGATCGCCGCGTGGGCGGGGCTCCTCGGCGCCGCCGCCTTGGGCGCGGCCGCGATCGCGCTGGTCCGCTGGGCCGGGCCCCCGATGTACTGCGGCGACGGGTACTTCCACATCCGGTTCTCGCAGTGGATCCTCGAGGAGGGGATCTCTCGCGCGTTCCCGTGGTTCCAGGAGTCGTTCCAGCGCCACGCCTACGCGAACCTCAACCTGCTGTACCACGTCTTCCTGATGCCGTTCACCTTCCTGAGGGACCTGACCCTGGCGGCCAGGATCGCCGCCGTCGCGGGCGGGACGGCGACGGTCGTCGCGTTCTGGTGGTCGCTGCGCTCGCTCGAGGCGCGCGCTCCGCTCCTCTGGACCGTCCTGCTGCTCGGAGCGGCTCCCGAGTACCTGTTCCGGCTGACGTTCACCCGGCCGCTCGTCCTCTCGCTCGGCCTGGCGAGCCTCGGGACGGTCGCGATCCTCAAGGGGAAGACGCGATGGGCGGCGGCGGCCGCGTTCGTGTGGGCGCATCTCCACTCCTCGCTCCACCTGCTCCCCGCCGTCGCCCTCGCCCACGACGCGCTGCGCGAGGCGCCCGGGGAGTCGCTTCCGCGGCGATTCCGCACCGCGGCGTGGACGCTCGGCGGGGTCGCGGCGGGGCTCCTCGTCAGCCCGTTCTTCCCGAACAACGTCCGGTTCTGGGCGATCGCCAACTTCGGCGTGCTGCGCCACGCGTGGGAGCGGGGGGACGAGGCACGGGTCGCCACCGAGCTCGCGGCGATGCCGGGGGACGTGTTCCTCCTGGCGAACGCGGGGCCGGCGGCGGCGACGCTGCTCGCGGTCGTCCTCCTGGCGGGCGGGAGGCGCCTCTCCGACGAGGCGCGCACCCTCCTCGTCGTCGCCTCGGGGTTCTTCGGGCTGTCGCTCCTCAGCCAGCGCTTCGCGGAGCACTGGGCGCCGTACTCGTTCCTCCTCCTCGCCGTGGCGGCGCGCGACGCGGAGCGGGACGACTTCGCCGGGGTTCCGGCGCTCCTCCGCCGGGCGGCGCGGGCCGTCGCGGGCTCGGCCCCGCTCCGGAGGGTCGCGGCCGCGGTCGCGCTGGCCCTCGCGCTCGTCCTCCTCGCGTGGAGCGTCTCGGCGAACCGCAGGGCCGCGGCGGCGGAGGTCGCCGAGGACTACGGGCCGGTGTCCCGATGGATGGCGGAGCGCGTGCCGCACGCCGACACGCTCTTCCACCCGGGGTACGACGAGTTCGGGCCGCTCTTCTTCCACGACCCCGGGCGGCGGTTCCTGATCGGGCTCGACCCGGCGTACTTCCGGGCGACCGACGAGGCGCGCTTCCGGCTCTGGGGGAGGATCGCGCGGGGAGAGCTCGCGGACGCCTGGGAGCCGATCCGGCGGACCTTCGGCTGCCGGTGGGTCTTCCTGCCCGCTCGCTTCGTCAGCCTGCGGAGGATCCTGGAGCGGGACCCGCGCTTCGAGCGGGTGTACGCCGACGGGGAGGCCTCGGTCTACGCGGTTTCCGACGACCCCGGCCACGTCGGGGCCTGGACGGTGCGCGGCCCGTTCCCCGACCCGAGCCGTTCCCTGTGGGCCGAGGGGATGCCGGAGGCGGCCGGGGACGGCGGCGGGACCGCGAGCGTCACCGGTTTCCTCGACTTCCGGAGCGTCCTTTCGATTCCCGCCTCCCTCGGCGACGTCTGCGCGGTCGCCGAGACCACTCTCGAGGCGGCTCCGGGGTCCCGGCTCGAGATCGCCGTCACGACCGACGATGCGGTGCGCGTGATCGCGGGGTCCTCGATCGTGATCGAGCGCTCCCCCTGGGTCGACCCGTTCCCCGGGACGCCGGGCGGGCCGGCGCTCGACCTCGCCGACCTGGGGAGCCTGCGTCGAGCCGTCCCGACCCACCGGGCCGAGGTGGTCGCCGGCCAGGGCCGCGTCCCGCTCCGGGTCGAAGCCTGCGCCCACGGCCGCGACTTCGGCTTCTTTTTGCAATCGGGGGCAGCCACCGAATTTCCAAAATAGGCTCGAGACGGCGATCGAAGTTCCGGAATTCGGTTGCCGTCCCCGATTTCCTGTCCTATGGCCCGGGTCCTGCGGGCACTCATGGCCGTACACGGAGAGCCGATGCAAGGCGAGGAGCTGGCGGCGGCG
>CAZPWK010000267.1:0-3636 GCA_964590285.1 uncultured Acidobacteriota bacterium
ACTCGTCGAGTTCGCGGTCCAGGGGATGCTCCCCAAGGGGCCGCTCGGCAAGCAGATGGCGAGGAAGCTCAAGGTCTACGCGGGCGAACAGCACCCGCACGCCGCGCAGCAGCCGCGGCCGCTCCCGATCCCGGGCGCGGCCAGGACGCGGTAGGGCGCGCCGAGGGGAGTTCCGAGTTGAGCGAAGGCGCGATTCAGTACTACGGCACGGGCCGCCGCAAGACCTCGTCGGCGCGGGTGTACCTCAGGCCCGGCGGGGGGGACATCCGGGTGAACGGGAAGCCGTTCGACGACTACTTCCCGAACGAGATGCTCAAGATGATCATCCGGCACCCGCTGGTGATGACCGAGACGGCGGACAAGTTCGACCTGCACGTGCGCGTGGCGGGCGGCGGGTACGCGGGGCAGGCGGGAGCGCTCCGGCACGGGATCGCGCGGGCCCTGATCTCGTACAACCCCGAGCTGCGGCAGCGCCTCAAGGAGGCCGGCTTCCTCACCCGCGATCCCCGCAAGGTGGAGCGGAAGAAGTACGGCCGACCGGGGGCGCGCAAGCGCTTCCAGTTCTCGAAGAGGTAGCCGCGGCGCGGCAGCGCCCGGAAGGGAGGAGTCGCTTGGTTTCCGTGACGATGAAGGAGCTGCTGGAGGCCGGCGTACACTTCGGCCACCAGACGCGGCGCTGGAACCCGAAGATGAAGGAGTACATCTTCGGAGCGCGCAACGGCATCTACATCATCGACCTCCAGAAGACGGTCCGGAAGTTCCGGGATGCGCTCGCGTTCGCCCACGACGTGTCCGCGAACGGGGGATCGATCCTGTTCGTCGGGACGAAGCGGCAGGCCCAGGAGGTGGTGGCCGAGGAGGCGACGCGCTGCGGCCTCTTCTACGTCAACCAGCGATGGCTCGGAGGTACGCTGACGAACTTCGCGACCGTGCGGAAGAGCCTGAACCGTCTCCGGGAGCTCGAGGAGCTCCAGGGCTCCGACAAGGTCGCGCACCTCACGAAGAAGGAGGCCGCCGCCCTGAGCAAGGAGCGGCAGCGCCTCGACAAGGCTCTCCTGGGGATCAAGACGATGGACGGCCTCCCGAAGGCGCTCTTCGTCGTGGATCCCGGGAAGGAGCGGATCGCGGTGGCCGAGGCGAACAAGCTCGGCATCCCGGTCGTCGCCATCGTGGACACGAACTGCGATCCGGACCCGATCCAGTACGCGATTCCGGGGAACGACGACGCCATCCGGGCGATCAAGCTGTTCGCCGGCCGGGTCGCCGACGCGATCCTGGAGGGGCGGTCGCTGTGGGAGGCCGTGCGCCGCGAGCGGGATTCGGAGGCGGAGAAGCGCGCGGCGGCGGGGGTCCAGAACATCGCCGAGCGGGTGCGCGCCCGCGAGGCGCGCCGCGAAAAGGTCCGGGCGCAGGCGCACGCCCGCGGGACCCGGGGCCGGGGCCCCGCGCGAGGGCCGAGACCGGGCGGCGAGAGCGGCGGCGAGGTCGGCGGAGACGAGCGCGGCGCGGGCGAGTGATCGCCCGGTCGCGGAGACCCGAAGCCCCGTCGCGGCGGCGGTCCGCGCCGGGGCTTTTTGATGCCGGAGGGGAAGGGCCCCGAAGCGGCCGACGGAGAGAGGGTTCGCGATGGAGATCACGGCAGCGGCGGTGAAGGGGCTCCGGGAGAAGACCGGGGTCGGGATGATGGAGTGCAAGAACGCCCTGGTGGAAGCCGGCGGCGACGCGGCGGAGGCCGAGAAGATCCTGAGGAAGAGGGGCCTCGCGGCGGCCGCCCGCAAGGCGGGGCGGGCGACGGGCGAGGGGGCGGTCGCCTCGTACATCCACACCGGCGGCAAGATCGGGGTCCTGCTCGAGGTGAACTGCGAGACCGACTTCGCGGCCCGGAGCGAGGACTTCCGGGTGCTGGTCCGCGACCTCGCCATGCACGTCGCGGCGGCCTCTCCCCGGTTCGTCCGGCGCGAGGAGGTGACCGAGCCCGTCCTCGCCGAGGAGCGCGAGATCGCGCGCGACCAGGCGCTGAAGTCCGGGAAGCCGGCTCCCGTCGTGGAGAAGATCGTCGAAGGGAAGATGGAGAAGTTCTACGCCGAGACCTGCCTCATGGAGCAGCCGTTCGTCAAGGATCCCGACAAGACCGTGGGCCAGCTGGTCGGCGAGTCGGTGGGCCGGATCGGCGAGAACATCCAGGTGAGACGCTTCGCCCGCTTCGTGCTGGGGGAAACCGCCTGAGCCGCCCGGCGGCGCCCGCGGGGCCCGGCGGACGCGCCGGGGGTCCCGCGGCGGGCGGCCGCCGGCTCGAGTTTCCGCCGGGCGCGTGGGGGCGCGGGGGTCGTCATGCAGGGACCGCTCCGCTACCGCCGGGTTCTCCTGAAGCTCTCCGGCGAGGCCCTCGCGGGCGAGGGGAAGTTCGGGATCGATCCGGCGGTGCTCTCCGCGCTCTCCGACGAGATCGGGGAGATCCGCGCCCTGGGCGCCGAGCTGGCGCTCGTCGTCGGCGGCGGGAACTTCCACCGCGGCGCCGCCGCGGCCGCGGCCGGGATGGACCGCGTGACCGCCGATCACATGGGCATGCTGGCGACCCTGATGAACGCCTTGGCGCTCCAGGAGGCGCTGGAGCGGCGCGGCGTCGAGACGAGGGTCCTCTCCGCCCTCGAGATCCGCCAGGGCGCCGAGCCCTTCCTGAGGAGGCGCGCCGTCCGGCACCTGGAGAAGGGGAGGGTCGTGCTGTTCGCGGCCGGCACGGGGAACCCGTTCTTCACGACCGACAGCGCGGCGGCCCTTCGCGCGATGGAGATCCGCGCCGAGGTCCTGCTGAAGGCGACGAAGGTCGACGGCGTCTACACGGCCGATCCGGACGTCGACCGCGGGGCCGTTCTCCTGAAGCGGGTGGGGTACCTCGAGGCGCTCGAGCGGAACCTGAAGGTGATGGACGCGACCGCGATCTCCCTCTGCATGGACCACCGGCTCCCGATCCTCGTCTTCAACATCCGCGTTCCCGGGAACATCCGGCGGATCCTGGAGGGCGCCGACATCGGGTCCGTCGTATCGGAGTGAAACCATGCCCAAGACGATCCTGGCAGAGACGGAGAAGAGGATGGCGGCCACGCTCGCGGACGCGCGGCACAAGCTGGCGGCCGTCCGCACGGGGCGGGCGTCGCTCGCGGTCTTCGACGGGGTGCTCGTGGACTACTACGGCACGCCGACGCCCCTCAACCAGGTGGCGAAGCTCTCCATTCCGGAGCCGACGCTGATCGTCGCCCAGCCGTTCGACCCCTCGACGCTCGGGGCGATCGAGAAGGCGATCCTGGCTTCGGACCTCGGGCTGAACCCGGCGAACGACGGGAAGCTCGTGCGGATCCCGATCCCTCCCCTGACCGAGGAGCGTCGCCGGCAGCTGGTCAAGAAGGTGCACGGCCTGGGCGAGGAGGCGAAGACCGCCGTCCGCCAGATCCGCCGGGACGCCAACGAAGGGATCAAGGCGCTCGAGCGCGAGGGGAAGGTGGCGGAGGACGACGCCCGCCGCGCGCTCGACGACGTCCAGAAGAAGACGGACAAGTTCTCGGCCGAGATCGACGCTCTCTGCAGGAACAAGGAGAAGGAGATGATGGAGGTCTAGGCCTCCGTCCGGCTCCTCCGTGA
>CAZPWK010000268.1:0-3618 GCA_964590285.1 uncultured Acidobacteriota bacterium
CTACGCGGAGTACTAGGCCGGCGCCTGCACCGCCGCCTCCCCGATCGATTGGACCGACCCGTCGTGGATCGGCGTCGAGTTGGTCCGCCGCGACGCTCGCCTGCGGGTGGTGGTGGACTGAGGTAGCGGGCGTCCCGCCACCTCGTCTGCGTTTCCCCTCTTGTCGGCGTTTTCCGTGCCCAGATCGGGGGAAAGATTCTTTCGTTACTCAAATCGTTATGGAAACGGGAATATTTGCCGGTACATTGCGATTCAAATGCATGAGCTAATGTCCTCGGATAGCTAGTCGCGGCGGAGGGGCTCGATATGAAAATCAATCGCAGCGCCCGAACCAGCCTCGTGGCTGTCGTCCTTCTCCTCACCGCGGGAACGCTGGCGTGGAGCGGCGACTTCACCGGCCTCCTCAAGGTCGTCAACGTCCAGGTGGAAGGTTGCGACGTGACCTTCGATGTCCTGAACAGCATCGGGACCCCCGTCGCCGTCACCTACACGGTCCGGGCGTACGTCGGGGACGTGATGTACTCGGTCTCCGGCAACGCCGTGCTCCTCGAGAAGAAGGTGCACATCTTCCCGTCCAGTTTCCCGGGCCCCGTCACGGCCGTGGCGTCCGTGACGCTGGAGTAACGTAGCCTCCTCTCTCCTAGGTCCGATCCGCGCTCTCCGGCCCCCCGCTCCTCCCGGGGGGCCGACGTATGTCCGGCCGCGGGCCGTCGGGGCGCCGCCGCCCCCCTCCCTAGCAGCGAATTCGCCGTATCTTCTGGAGGCCGGGGCGCGGGCTCCGCCCCGCAAGGAGGATTCGCCATGAAGATCCGTCTCGGATTCCTCGCGCTGGCGCTGGCGCTGGCGCTGGCATCGCCCTCCGCCCAGGCGGGACTGACCACGTTCACCGAGAACTTCGAGGGGGGAAGCAACGTCGGCGGGTGGACGTTCGGGAACGACTACGACGAGATCCTGCCGACGGGGGGAAACCCCGGCGCGTTCCTGTTCAACGACTGGCTCGACACGATCGGGCCGGCGGCGCGCACGACGCAGCACTCCGAGTCCGTGTTCACGGGCGACTACCGCGAGCGCGGCGTCGTCGCGGTCGGGGCGGACTTCGCGCTCTTCCGCGTGGACTTCACGTCCGTCGGCCGCTCCGTGACCCTGATGCTCTACAGCGACGCCGGTACCCGGAATCGCTCGGAGGACGACTGCTGGGTGTACGTGGACGGCGGCAAGGCCGTCCCACCGTCCAACGGGAACTGGATGTCCTATCGGTTCGACGTCCCCTCGTCGAGCGACGCGCTCCCGCCCCGGTGGGTGGCGTGGCAGTGCGGGACGCGGACTCCCGACGAGGCGTGGAACCTGGTCATCCGCGACGTGGATCAGATCCGCTACTTCTGGGCCGACCCGGAGATGTTCTACATCTTCCAGATGTGGGAGGTCGGCCTCGACAACCCGTGGATCGAGTACGGGGACGCCGACCCGCTCGTGGAGGGCGGCGAGGAGTAGTCCCGCGCCTTTGCGCCCCCTCCCCCGTTTCCGTTAGAGTGGTCCTTTGCCCGACGGCCCCGCGCCGGGGCGCGGGCTCGCGACCCGCGGAACGGGAGGAGGGAGCCCCATGCCGAGCATCGAGAGCACGCCGGAATTCGTCGAGAGCGCCTACGCGCGGATGGAGCACAACCTCCGGATCGTCCGCGAGCGCCTCGGACGCCCCCTGACCCTCGCCGAGAAGGTGTTGCTCGGCCATCTGGCCGATCCGGAGAAGGCGGACCTCCGCCCCGGCGAGAGCTACCTCCGCCTCCGGCCCGACCGCGTGGCGCTGCAGGACGCGACCGCCCAGATGGCGCTCCTCCAGTTCGGGCAGGCGGGGATCCCCCGCGTCGCGGTCCCGACGACGGTCCACTGCGACCACCTGATCCGCGCGCACGCGGGGGCGGAGAAGGACACCCTCGCCGCCCTCGACGAGAACCGCGAGGTGTACGAGTTCCTCCGCACGGCGTCCGACCGGTACGGGATCGGGTTCTGGAAGCCGGGTGCGGGGATCATCCACCAGGTCGTGCTCGAGAACTACGCGTTCCCGGGCGGGATGATGATCGGAACCGACTCGCACACGCCGAACGCCGGCGGGCTCGGCATGTTCGCGTCCGGGGTCGGCGGGGCGGACGCCGTGGACGTCATGGCGGGGTTCCCCTGGGAGGTCAAGTACCCGACGCTGATCGGGGTCCACCTCACGGGGCGCCTCTCGGGCTGGGCCGCGCCCAAGGACGTGATCCTCCTCCTGTGCGGGATCCTGACCGTCAAGGGGGGGACGAACGCGGTGATCGAGTACTTCGGCCCCGGCGCCGAGACGATCTCCTGCACCGGCAAGGGAACGATCACGAACATGGGGGCGGAGCTGGGGGCGACGACCTCGATCTTCCCCTTCGACGAGACGATGAACCGGTACCTCCGCGGGACCGACCGGGCGGCGCTGGCCGAGGCGGCCGCGCAGAACCGCGGGATGCTCCGGGCCGACCCCGAGGTCCAGGAGAACCCGGAGCGGTATTTCTCCCGGATCGTCGAGATCGACCTGTCGAGGCTCGAGCCGCACCTCGTGGGCCCGCACACGCCGGACCTCGCGCGGCCGATCTCGAAGGTGGCCGAGGCGGTCGCGTCGGAGGGCTACCCGGACCCGATCTCGGTCGCCCTCATCGGCTCCTGCACGAACTCGTCGTACGAGGACATCGCGCGCGTCGCCGACGTCGCGCGGCAGGCGAAGGCCCGGGGGCTCCGGGCCGTCGTGCCGTTCCTCGTGACGCCCGGGTCGGAGCAGATCCGCGCCACGATCGAGCGGGACGGCCAGATGGCGGAGCTGCGCGCCATCGGCGGCGAGGTTCTCGCCAACGCCTGCGGCCCGTGCATCGGGCAGTGGAAGCGGGACGAGATCCAGGCCGGCACGAAGAACACGATCGTCACGTCGTTCAACCGGAACTTCCCGCGCAGGAACGACGGGAACCCGGACACGCTCGCGTTCATCGCGAGCCCGGAGATCGTCGCCGCGTACGCGCTCGCGGGACGGCTCTCCTGGAATCCGCTCGCAGACCCGCTCCGGGCCTCCGACGGGACCGAGTTCCGGCTCGACCCGCCGGCCCAGGCTCCGGATCTTCCGGCGGCCGGCTTCGTGCGCGACGTCGCGGGATACGTCGCTCCGGCGGAGGACGGGAACCGCGTCGAGATCCGCGTGGCTCCCGACAGCAAGCGGCTGCAGCTCCTCTCCCCGTTCGCGCCGTGGGACGGGAAGGACTACGAGAGGCTGCCGCTCCTGGTCAAGGCGAAGGGGAAGTGCACGACCGACCACATCTCGCCGGCGGGGCCGTGGCTCAAGTTCCGCGGCCACCTCGACAACATCTCGGACAACATGTTCGTGGGGGCGGTGAACGCGTTCTCCGGCGAGGCGGGCAAGACGCGCGACCCGCTCACCGGCGAGGGCGGAAAGGCCGTCCCCGCGGTCGCGCGGGGGCTGAAGGCGAAGGGGCTCCGGTGGATCGTCGTCGGCGACGAGAACTACGGCGAGGGGTCGAGCCGCGAGCACGCGGCGATGTCGCCGCGGCACCTCGGGGCGGCGGCGGTCGTCGTGCGCTCGTTCGCGCGGATCCA
>CAZPWK010000269.1:0-3618 GCA_964590285.1 uncultured Acidobacteriota bacterium
AGCCGGACGGCCTCCGGGCGGAACCCCGTCTCCCGCTCGACCCGCCTTCCGAGGTCCCGCCAGAACGGGCCGTCGGGCTCCTCGACGCGGCCGCACGAGACGCAGACGAGGTGGATGTGCAGATGCCGGGGGCGCACCTCGTAGAAGTGCCTCTCGCCGGACACGTGCATCAGGTCCAGCTCGTCCACCAGGCCGAGCCGCTTGAGCGCCGCGAGCGTCCGGTACACGGTCGCCCGGTGCGCTCCCCGGTCGCGCCCGCGGGCGAGGCGGAACACCGCCTCCGCGTCCAGGTGCTCGCGGGCGCCGTCGAGGAGGTCGGCGATCCGCCTGCGCTGGGCCGTGAGCCGCAGCCCGGCGGCGCGCATCCTCGCCGCGAGCGAGCCCGCCGCGGGCGGCGGCGAGCCCCGGACCGCCCCGGGCTTCTCCTCGCGACCCATCACGCCAGCTTGTACCCGATCTTCCGCAGCAGGTCGATCCGGGCCGAGCGCTCCGCGGCGCCCTCGACCCCCCGCGGGGAGGAGCCGTCGACGACCCCCAGGATCGCGCGCCCGCCTCCGTGCGCCGCGACGATCACGGTCGTCGGATTGGCCGTGGCGCAGAAGATCCGGCAGACCTCCGGAACGGACTTCAGGGTGTTGAGGACGTTGACCGGGTAGGCGTTCTCGAGGAACAGGACGAACGAGTGCCCGGCGCCGATCCGCGCCGCGTTCGTCGCGGCCAGCTCCTTGAGGCGCTCGTCGTTCCCCTCGACGCGGACGAGGCACGGCCCCGACGCCTCGCAGAAGGCGAGTCCCCACCTCGCCGCCGGGGCGGTCGACGCCATCGCCTCGTGGAGGTCCTCGACCGTCTTGATGAAGTGGGAGTGGCCCAGGACGAAGTTGAGATCCTCGGGCTTCTCGATCGGGACGGGGACGATCTCCATGGCGGCCTCCTGTGGCCCGCGATGTTCCGCGCTCGCCGGCCGGGCGTCAAGCGTCGCGGCGCGGCGCCGGAGGGTGAACGAGCAGCCGCAGGATCCGGCGGCCGCGCACCCGGGTGACCTCGATCCTCCGGTCCCCGATCTCGACCGCGTCGCCGACCCGCGCGATCCGGCCGAGGCGGTCGAACGCCAGCCCCCCGATCGTGTCCACGCCTTCCGGCGCGAGGTCCTCCGGGATCCCGAGCCTCTCCTCGATCTCGTCCACGGGGAGCGCCGCGTCCACCGAGAACCGTCCGTCGCCGAGCGCGAGCACCTTGGGGGGCTCCTGGTCGAACTCGTCCTGGATCTCGCCGGTCAGCTCCTCGACGACGTCCTCGAGGGTGACGATCCCCGAGGTCCCGCCGTACTCGTCGAGGACGACCCCCATGTGCAGGTGGCTCTTCTGGAACAGCGCGAGCGCGCGCTCGAGACGGAGCGACTCGGGTATGAACAGCGGCTCCCGCGCGATCGCCCGCAGGTCCTGCGACCTCGGCCCGCGCTCGGGCGTCCGGAAGAGGTCCTTGATGTTGACCACCCCGACCACCCGGTCGACGTCGCCGTCGCAGAGCGGGTAGCGGGTGTGCGATCCCTCCCGAGCGGCCGAGAGGTTCTCCGCGTACGGGCGGTTGACGTCCAGGAACACGATGTCGCCTCGCGGCACCATGACCTGCCGCACCGAGCGGTCCGCGAAGTCGAGCGCGTTCTCAAGGAGCCTCGCGTGGGTCGCCGAGATCGCGCCCGAGCGATGGCTTCCCGCGAGGATGAGCCTCAGCTCCTCCTCGCTGTGCGCGTCGTCCGCCGACGGGAGCGGCGAGATCCCGAGGCCCCGGATCGCGAGGTTGGCCGCCTCGTTGAGGAGCCAGATCAGGGGGTAGAACGCCGCGTGGAACGCGCGGATCGGCCACGAGACGAAGAGCGCCACCCCCTCGGCCCGGCGGATCGCCAGCGTCTTCGGGGCGAGCTCCCCGAGCACGACGTGGAGGACGGTGATCGTCAGGAACGCGAAGGTCAGCGATACCGAATGCACGGCGACGGGGCTCGCGAGGCCGCTACGGGCGAGGACCGGCTCGACGAGGACGGCGAAGGCGGGCTCCCCGACCCAGCCGAGCCCCAGGGACGCCAGCGTCACCCCGAGCTGGCAGGCCGAGAGGTAGGCGTTCAGGTCCCGGAGGACCGCCCGGACCGCCTGGGCCCTCCTCACCCCGCGCTCGACCAGCTCCTCGATCCGGGTCTCGCGCACCTTCACGATCGCGAACTCCGTCGCGACGAAGAACGCGTTGAGGAGGACGAGCCCGAGCGCGAGGAGGATGAACAGTGCCGTCATGGTCGGTCCCCGCGGAGCGCGCGGCGCCCGCGGGCCGAGCCAGTATACCAGCGCCGCGGACGGCTCCCTATCGGGGCGTCAGTGGACGGTCGAGGGGGCGCCGTCCGGCTCGAACAGGTCCCCCCGCTCGAGGAAGATCCGGAGCCTCGCGATCACCTCGCCCGAGGTCCGGAGGTGCGTCGGATCGAAGGCGACCGCCCGGTCGCGGTTGCGGGCGAGCCAGCGCGCGACGATCTCGACGTCCACGTCGGGGCCGGGCAGGGCCACCGGGCCGGGGTCGCGGGAGAAGAAGTGGCTCTCGAGGGCGCGCTCGATCCGCTTCAGCCCGCCCCCGCGGGGGCCGATGGCGACCCGGTCGACGAGCCGGCCGTCCCGCAGCAGGTACGCGCGCAGCGCGTGCGGGGGAGCGGCGGGCTCGAGGATGAGGATCGACCGCAGACGCCCCTCGCGCCCCCCGCGCGGACGGATCCTCCGCTGGACGTTGCGCTCCGGACGCTGCCGCCGGATCGCAGCCGCCTCCCGGAGCATCGCCTCGAGGTCCGAGGCCAAAGGATCGATCTCGATCCTGTGCAGCGCTTCGAGGAGGGATCGCACCCGCTCGGGGCGCCCGGCCCCCGCGCGGAAGTACGAAGCGACCCGGTCGTGCAGGTTGCGCGATTTCCCGACGTAGATCAGTTTCCCGTCCCGGTCGAGGAAGCGGTACGTGCCCGGAGCCGCCGGGATCCCGCGGAGGAACTCGCGGCCGAAGGCGAAGCGGGACCAATCGACCGGCGGCCCCCCGAGCGAGGCGGCCCGGAGGGAGTCCAGAGTCTCCCCCGGCCGTCGCAGCGCCTCGAGGGATCGAAGGAGCGCCTCGGTCGAGTCGAGCGGCTCGTCCGAGCCGCGCCACGGCAGCCCGAGCCGGGCGGCGAGGGCCTCGAAGTCGTGCCCCGCCGCCATCCCGAGCCTCGCCTGCGCGAGCCGCCGGAGCGAGATCGGCGCGTCGAGCGGCTCGTCGAGCCAGCGCTCGAGCGCGGCGAGAGCGCCCGGCGGATCGTGGACGACCGGCACGGCCCCGTCGAGGGTCCTCCGGACGGCGTCCCGGAGGTCGTCGCCGAGGCGCCCCGGCGACACGGCGCCGCCGCAGGCGGCGGTGACCTCGTCCTCCTCGATCCGGATCGCGGCGACGGTCGTCGGCTCGAACGGAGCGCGCGGGGCGGGGCGCCTTCCGGCGACGAGGACCAGCGTCATCGGGGGCGGGGAGTCGGGGCGCGCCTCGGGGGCTTCCCGCGCCGACTCCCGGAGCGTCCATCCTTCCTCTCCGGCGACGAGGCGCGGGTCGCCGCCGAACGCCGCC
>CAZPWK010000270.1:0-1211 GCA_964590285.1 uncultured Acidobacteriota bacterium
TGGCGTACCCCGGCTCCTTTAGGATCAATAAGTTACGAGACCCTCAAAACCGGTTTTAGGGGGTCTAAAGGGGTGGTATTGAACTGAATGGTCCCTTGAATGGTACCTTGACAGAGTGAAGATGTGACCCTCTTGCCGGTGCGGCAGCCGCGGGAGTAGCTACCCGCGGCGCGTCCTCCGCCGCACGCCGCACCGGCCCTTCCTACCCCGGCGGAGGAGAGCGGAGGACCCGTGGCACGCCCCCCGGACATCGCGAAACGGAAGGCGACGGAGGCCGACCTCGCCCTGAGGCTCCTTGCCCGGCAGGCGGACGCCCGCGACCTCGCGGCCCACCTCCTCGCCGAGCTTCCGACGACTCCCCCGGAGGCCGCCGCGCTCCGGCGGTGGGCCGCCTTCGAGGACGTGCCGAGGGCCGACCGCTCCGAGCGCCTCCGCCTCGCCTACGCGGAGCCCCTCCGCTTCTTCTGCGAGGTCGCCCCGACGATCAACCCGGCGGCCTTCGATCCGGCCACCTACCGCGGCCTCCGCGGGCGTCCGGCACTCGTCCTCGCCCTCTGGACGTGGGGCGCCGGAATCTTGCTCAACCCCATAGTCAGGTCGGCCTTCGAGCGCGCCCCCGGCCCGGTGCAGGCCGTCGCCCTCGCCGTCGCTGATAGAAAGACGTCGACCTACGGCGCCCGCGGGAAGGACCGGACGAAGCGAGAGCCCCGCCCGGCCAGCGTCGACCACGTGGCGCGGGACTTGGACGTAAAGGACGGCCTTTTCGACGAGCAGGCGGCCCGCGAGGCCGATGAGACGCTCCCGCCCCGGAAGCGTCGCCGACTCCCCCGCGGCGCCGTCGCGAAGGTCGTGGCGGAGGTCGCGGCGAAGGCGAGCCGCTCCCCCGCCGCGATCAAGGCGAGCAGACGAAAAGGTTAGGCCGAATCTTTTCACTTAGCCAATAACGACCAAACGCGGTTCACATAGGCCGCGTGGCCTTGCACAACGCTTTTGTATTGCTCATTCTCTCGGAGCATGAGCTACCCCGCCGCTGTCCGCCTCCGCGCCTTCCCGAAACTCACGGCGGAGCGCGCGTTTCGCCTCGGCCTCGGCGTGACCCTTGAGGAGGCCGCCCGCCGCGCCGCGATAACGCTCACGCGCGCGTCCTTGATCGAGCGCGACCCGGGCTCCGCGAGGCCCGGCGAGCTTGAGCGGCTCCGGAAGGGTGTCGA
>CAZPWK010000270.1:1221-3609 GCA_964590285.1 uncultured Acidobacteriota bacterium
GGCGGGCAATGAACCTCGCCGCCCTCCCCGACCCGGTCCCCGCCGACCTCGTGCGCCGACTTGATCCCCGTTGGGGTAGCGGCCCCGCACTCGCCCGCGCGAGCCGCAAGGGGCGCGGGCCGCGAGGCCGCCGCCTCGTGACGGCGACCTGCGCCGTCTATCCCAAGGCGGAAGTCCTCGCGTGGCTCGCCGACCGCGACGCGCGGGCCGGGCAGCTCCTCGCAGAGCGACAGGCGCGGGCGGCGCACGCCCGCGAGGTGCTCCGCGCGAAGCGCGCCGCGGGGGCGAAGCCGTGACGCCACTCCTCGCGGAGCTGCGCGAGCGGCTCCTCGCCGCGAGGGCGCGGAACGACGCGCTCTCGGACCCGGATTCGGACGAGGAGCAAGCCGAGGCGGCCGCGCTGCTCGCCGAGCTGCGAGAGATCGGAAGCCTCATCGAGCTACTGAAGGTCCCCACGGGCACCGTGAACTAGAGGAGGTCAACATGACGAACCCCGAAACGAAGAGCGACGCTCTGCGGCAGCTCGGCGCCGCGATCGCGGCGCGCCGCCAACGCGGCCGCGAGGAAGCGGCCGAGAAGGCCCTACGGAAGACGACGGCCGACGGCCGCCTGCCGGGGCAAGTCGGGTTCCTCTTTCCGATCCGGAAGGCGGACCGGCTTGAGGATGGCTCTCTCGTCGTCGAGGGGGACGCCACGACGGAGACCCCTGACAAGCAAAACGACGTGATGGACTTCGCCGGGTCCGTCGCCGCGTTCGGGAGGTGGAGAGGCAACGTCCGCGAGCAGCATGATCCGACGAAGGCCGTCGGGAAGGCGCTCGAATGGTGGCCGGACGCGGCGCGCCGCGCGATTAGGCTCCGTGCACGTATCTCGGCGGGTGCGCCCGACACGATTCGGAAGATCGCCGACGGCGTGCTCACTTCTTTCAGCATCGGCGGCGCGGTGCGCCGCTTCACCTACGAAGAGCAAGGCGGTAGGCGCCTCCGACGGGTCCTCGAATGGGATCTTTCGGAGGTCTCTCTCGTCGACGCGGGGGCGAACCCGGACGCGGGCTTTCAGCTCGTGAAGGCGGGCCAGCTCATCACGGCCGAGCCCGAGCCCGCTTTCGCGCGCGACGTCGCGCAAGAGGTCGTCCGTCTCCTCGAAGGGCGTCCCGACCTCCGCGCCGTCGAAGCCGCGGAGCTGGCGAAGGTGGAGCGCGCCGCGCGGGTCCGCACGCTCGACGCCGAGATCGTGCGCCGGGAGCGCGCCGTCAACGCGATGTCCCCGCAGGAGGCGCGGCGGCACGGCGAGGAGCTAGGCCGTCTAGCGGACCTGCACGCGACGCGCGCCGCGATGGCCGGGGGGCTCCGGTGAGCGCCGACCTCGCGACCCTCCGCGCCGAGATCGGAAACCTAGAAGCCGCAACGCGCGAGGCCGCCGAGCGCCTCGCCGATGTCGACTCGGACGAGCGCCGTTTCGAGGCCGAGGGCGACGTCGAGGCGCTCGCCCGCGTCCCCGCCCGACGCCGCATCGCCCGGAACGCGCTGGCCGCGGCCGAGGCGCGATACCGCGAGCGGCTCCCCGCCTTCACGGCCGCGGACCGGGACCGGCGCGCGTCCGATCTCGCCGCGCGACTGGAGGTCCTCCGCGTCGAGGCCGATTCGAAGGGCGTGGAGATCGTCGCCGCGCTGGCGACCGTCGGCGCGCTGGTCGCCGAGCGGGAGGCCGTCCTCGCCGCGATCGAAGGGCAGGCGCCCGAGGCCGACGCGCTGCGCGTGAGCCTCGGCCGCCCGGCGTCCACCGTATCCGTCGTCCGCGACGCTCTCGCCGACCGGCGGACGCTCTCACTTCCCGTTCCGCTTCCGCGATGACCGTTTCCGCCGCGCGGGTTCGTCCTCCCCGCGCGGCATTACGCAGGGCGCCCCGGCTCGACCTCCCCCGGTTCGCCCTCCCCGGCGGCGCCGTCCGTCTCCTTCCGGCGCCGCCGGGCTTTCTTCCGCTGACTTGAGGTGAGTCCGATGACCGGCGACCTGCTCGTCTTCGCGTCCAAGTACGCCTTTGGGTTCCCACCGAAGGGCCTCGACCCGCCGACGCCCGGGACGTTGACGACCCTCGCCGACGCGCTCACGACCATCTTCTCGACGGACGCGCACGCGACGCAATACACGGCTCCGTTTCGGCTCCGGGCCGTGGCGGTCCCCGGGGTTTCCCCCATCATGACGACGCTCTTCCTCGACGTGGACGACCCGGTCGCCCACGCGGCCGGAGAGCCGTCTCGGGCCGAATGGTGGGGAGAGGAGCGCCCGAAGGTCGACGCGCTCCGCCTCGCTCATCCCGGCGTCCACGCGTACCGCACGAAGGGCGGCTACCGCCTCGTGGCGCGCCTCGCCGCGCCCTTCACGATCG
>CAZPWK010000271.1:0-3567 GCA_964590285.1 uncultured Acidobacteriota bacterium
GAGCTCGCGGAACGGATCGAGGTCGAGGCTCAAGCCGCGCTTCCGGAGCGCCTCGGCGACCGCTTCGGTGTTCTCCCGGACGAAACGAAGATCGAGCATCGAAGCCCTCTCGCGGGGCGGGCCCTCCGGCCGCGGGCCGCTCCGTCGGCGCATTCTATCGCCCCGTCGCGTCTTCGTCCGAGTGCTATGATCCGGGCCGCGCGCTTCGTCTCGCGCGAGGGGCCGCCATGGACAAGCTTCGGATCACGGGAGGCCTGAGGCTCTCGGGGCGCGTCGAGATCGGGGGCGCCAAGAACGCGGCGCTCCCCGGTCTCGCCGCGTGCCTGCTGACCGGGGACGCCGTCGAGCTCGCGAACCTCCCGAGGGTGCGCGACGTCCGCACGATGCTCCGGGTGCTCGAGCAGCTCGGCGCGAAGGTCGACGATCCGGGCGACGGTCGGGCGACGGTGCGCGTCGAGCGCTTCGCGTCCCACGAGGCCCCCTACGACCTCGTCAAGACGATGCGCGCCTCGGTGCTGGTGCTCGGCCCGCTCCTCGCGCGGAACGGCCGGGCGAGGGTCTCGCTCCCGGGCGGCTGCGCGATCGGGGAGCGCCCGATCAACCTGCACATCGAGGGGCTGCTCCGGATGGGCGCGGAGATCGGCGTCGAGCACGGGTACGTCGAGGCGCGCGCCGGAAGGCTCCGGGGGGCCTCGATCGCCTTTCCGGAGAAGACCGTCACGGGGACCGAGAACCTGATGATGGCGGCGACGCTGGCCGAGGGGACGACCGTCCTGTCGAACGCCGCGCAGGAGCCCGAGGTCGTCGACCTGGCCGAGATGCTGATCGCGATGGGCGCGTCGGTGCACGGGGCCGGGACGGACGAGATCGTGATCGAGGGCCGCCGCTCGATCGGAGGCGCGAGGCACCGGGTGATCGCGGACCGGATCGAGGCGGGGACCTACCTCGCGGCGGGCGCCCTCGCGGGCGACCGGGTCGAGGTCCGCGGGTGCGCGCCCGAGCACCTCGACGCGATCCTCGGGCAGCTCCGTGCGGCGGGGGTCCCGCTCGAGATCGGCGCGGAGTCGGTCACGGTCTCGGCGCCGCGGGAGCTCCTCGCCCGCGACCTCAGGACCGCCCCGTATCCCGGCTACCCGACCGACATGCAGGCGCAGTACATGGCGCTGATGACGCAGGCTTCGGGGACGTCGGTCGTGGCGGAGACGATCTTCGAGCGACGGTTCATGCACGTCGGGGAGCTGGTGCGCATGGGGGCCGACATCCGGATCGAGGGGCGGACCGCGGTCGTCGTCGGCCCGCGGCGCCTCACCGGAGCGCAGGTGATGGCGACCGACCTGAGGGCCTCGGCCGGGCTCGTCCTCGCCGGGCTCGTCGCCGAGGGGGTCACGGTCGTCGACCGCGTGTACCACCTCGACCGGGGGTACGAGCCGATGGAGGCGAAGCTCCTGGCCTTGGGCGCCCGCGTGGAGCGCGTCCATTGAGCGAATGCCCGTTCTGCCGGATCGCGCGGGGGGAGGCGAGGGCCGACGTCGTCCACGAGGACGACGACGTGATCGCGTTCCGCGACATCCGCCCGCAGGCCCCCGTCCACGTCCTGATCGTCCCGCGCCGCCACGTCGAATCGCTCGCGGACGCGGCGGAGGGGGACGGGCCGCTGCTCGGGAAGATCCTCCTCGCAGCGAGCGAGATCGCGAGGCGCGAGGGGATCGACGCGCGCGGGTACCGGATCGTCACGAACCGCGGCCGGGAGGCGGGGCAGACGGTCCTCCACCTGCACTTCCATCTCCTCGGCGGCCGCGCGATGGGTTGGCCGCCGGGCTGAGCGGGCCCGCGCCCGGCCCCCCGCGGCGGGGGAGAGGCTTGTCCGCCGCCGCCGGCCGTGAGAGAATCCGCGCTCACCACAATCCGACATGGAAGGTTCCTCGGGCCGATCGGAGGCCCCGGGAGGACGGTCCCATGACCCTCGACGAAAGGCTGTCGAACGTTTCGGTCGTCGGCGCGGCCGGCAAGATGGGGAGCGGGATCGCGCTCCTCCTCGCCCAGGAGATGGCCCGCCTGTCCCTCCTGCCGCAGAACCGCGGCAGGATCTTCCGCCTGAACGCCGTGGACCTGAGTCCGGAGGGGCTGCGAGGCCTCCAGGAGTACGTCCACGCTCAGGCCCTGAAGTCGGCGGAGAAGGGAGCGGTGGGACTCCGCGCGCTCTACGCCGACCGCGAGGACCTCGTCGAGAACGCCGAGATCATCGAGGACTTCGTGCGCCGCGTCGAGTCGATGGTGTGGCCCTCGACCCATCTCGCCGCCGCGAGCGGATCCCACCTGGTGTTCGAGGCGATCGTCGAGAAGGTCCCGGTCAAGGTGGCCGTGCTGAAGGAGCTTCGCGGGATCGTCGCGGACGACGCCTTCTTCTTCACCAACACGTCGTCGGTCCCGATCGGCCTTCTCGACCGGGAGGCCGGACTCGGGGGGCGCATCGTCGGCGTCCACTTCTACAACCCGCCTCCGGTCCAGAAGCTCGTCGAGATCATCCGCGCCTCCGGCACGCGGCCGGAGGTCGCCGAGACCGCCTCGGAGATCGGCAGGCGGCTCCGCAAGACGCTGATCCCGGCGGCCGACGTCGCGGGGTTCATCGGGAACGGGCACTTCATCCGGGACGGCCTGCACGGGCTGGCCGAGGCCGAGGCGATCGCGAAGGGAGAAGGCTGGCCGAAGGCGCTCTGGACCGTCAACCGCGTCAGCCAGGACTGGCTCCTCCGGCCGATGGGGATCTTCCAGCTGATCGACTACGTCGGGATCGACGTGTTCCGGTTCATCCAGGACGTGATGGGGAAGTTCCTCGAGGAGAACCTCTCGCATCCGGTCGTGGACGCGATGGTCGAGCGCGGCGTGCTCGGCGGACAGAACCCCGACGGGACGCAGAAGCCCGGCTTCCTCCGGTACGAGAAAGGACGGATCGCGGCGGTCTACGACCTGGACCGGCGGGACTACGTGCCGCTCGACCCGAAGGGGTGGACCGCGGAAGCCGACGCGAGTCTGGGGCCTCTCCCCGAGGGGTTCCGCGGGTGGAAGGCGCTCTCGGGCGCCCCCGATCGCGAAGCGGCGCTCCGAGCCCACTTCGACGCGGTCGCGGCCATGAAGACGCCGGGGGCCGATCTGGCCCGCCGGTACGTGAAGCGCTCGCGCGAGATCGCGAGGCACCTCGTCGCCTCCGGCGTCGCCGCGAGGCCCGAGGACGTCAACGGGGTCCTCACGAGCGGTTTCTACCACCTGTACGGCCCGATCAACGACTTCTGCGCGTGAAGAGCGCCGGCACGGAGGAGGGACCGATGAGGAAGATGCAGAAGCGCGTCTACGTCGTCGCCGCCGACACGACGGTGTTCCTCGGGACCGGCCGGAAGGAGTTCCACCCCAAGAAGCCGAGGCCCGGGCTCGAGCACTACATCGCGGAGGCCGGCCAAGGCGTGCTCGCGCAGATTTCCGACGCCGGGGCGGTCGACGAGGGGGTCGTCGGCAACTTCATGGCCTCCCGGTTCAACCGCCAGGGGCACCTCGGCGCCATGCTCGCGCTCG
>CAZPWK010000272.1:0-3542 GCA_964590285.1 uncultured Acidobacteriota bacterium
CCGAGCCCGCGCGAGTTGCTGACCCCGGCGACGGAGGTGAGCCCGAACGCCGCGTCGTCGAAGTCGTTCGCATCGAGCGTGAAGGTCTCGCCGCTGTCGTCCCAGAAAGTCCCGTCGCCCGCCGGAACGAACCAGCCGAACCGGAACTGGAAGCCGTTTCCCCCCGGGGCGAGCGACTGGGCGTGAGCGGGAGCGGCGGCGACCGCCGCGGCGGCCGCGAACGCCAGCAGGAAGGCGAAGCGTCTCATGGTTCCTCCCCGGCCTCCGGTTGTCGCGCTCGGGGTCGAGCGCCGGAGGCCGCCGGCTGCGGACTGCAACGCGCGAGCCAGCCGGAAGCCGCGAGACCGGGCGCGCTTTCCGCGAGGTTCTGCCGGGAGTGTCCACTCGGCGCGACAGGCGGGACCTCCGCCGGGGTCACGCGACGCGCCCGGCCGGCCCCCCCTGGGACGGGAGCCGGCCGTTCCGCCTCGTCCCGCCTACGGCCGGATGTGGACCTCGAGAGAGCGCGCGGTCTGGATCACGAGGTTCGTCCCGGCCGGGAACTCGATCTCCTGTCCCTTGGTCTTCGCAGCGACGGCCCCGCCCGCCGCGGCTCCGGCCAGCGCTCCCAGGACCGTCCCCTTCGCCTTGTCGTCCTTGCTCAGGGCGCGGCCCAGAAGGCCACCGACGGCCGCCGCGCCCCCGATCGTCGCGGCGTCCTTTCCGCTCTCGCTCTTCCCCACCTGCTCGAGAGTCGCGAAGATCGGGAGCGTCTCGCCGGACGGAAGCACGGCTCCCGTGAACTCGACGACGAGCTTCGCCGTTCCGCCGATCTTGCCGAGCGGCACCGCTTCGGTCACGAGGCCGTTGACGGTCGACCCCTGGGGAACGACCACGTGGCCTTCGCAAACGACGTCCTTCAGGACCGTGGCGCGAAACGCATCGCCGGGCTTGCTCGTACGGCTTCCGATGGCGTCCACCATCGCGAGATCCACGGGGGTTCCCGCCGGAAGCGTGACGACGATCGGCTCCGCGGGTTTCGGCGCCTCCTCGACGACCTGCGCCGCGGGTGCGGGCTCGGTCGCCGCCGGCTTCGCGGCGGGCGCCGGGCGGGGCTTCGCGGGAGCCGCTTCTTCCTGCCGGACCGGCGTCTCGGCCGCCGGTGCCTGCGCCTGGGGCGGCGCCTCGCCTCCCGGGACCGCAGCCGTGGGTTCCGCCGAAGGCGCCGGGGGAGGCGGAGTGCCGCCTCCGCAGCCGGCGGCCGCAAGAGCGGCCGTGACGATCAGGCTGAAGATCGCGAGCCTACGAGCACTCATCTCGAAACCCTCCGTTGCCGAGAGGCCGAGGCCCATGTGGAGTCCCGGCGTGGCGAGGATACCGCCTCCCGCCGGCGCGCGCCGCCGGGAGAGCCTTCCCCAAGAAAGGCACGGGGCCGTCGCGAGCCCGCGACGGCCCCCTTTCGTCGCCGCGATCGCGCCCGCGCTACTCGAGGACGCGAATGACGACTCGCCGGTTCTTCGCGCGTCCGGCGGAGGTCGCGTTGTCCGTGACCGGCTTCGACTCGCCCAGCGAGACCACGCTCATCGCGTGCAGCGGAACGCCGCCCGACTCGTTGAGATAGGTCATCACGGCCTTGGCGCGCTTCTCTCCCAGCTCGATGTTGTAGGCCTCGCTGCCGATGTTGTCCGTGTGCCCCTCGATCTCGAGGTAGACGGCCTTCTCCATCGCCTTGATCTTCGCGGCGAGGTCGTTCAGCTCCGAGGCCGCCTCGGGCGGGATCGTGTCCTGGTCGAACGAGAACTTCACGCGGTCGTCCGACAGGGTCACCGTCCAGAGGATCTTGCCCCGGGCGAGCTTCGCGGCCTCTTCCGCCCGCGTCATCGCCTGGGAGCCGATCTCCACGGCCTTCTCGGCGGTCCCCTTGACGGCCGCGATCCTCTGATCGGTGTCCGACTTCAGATCGGTGACGCGGCGCTCGTTCTCCTCGACGCCGCTCTCCACTCCCTTGATTCTCTGGTCCGTCTGCTCCTGGTCCTTCCGGTACACCTTCTTGGTGACGCAGCCCACGGACAACACCAGGGCGACGACGACCAGAACCGCGACCACCGCCGACGTGCGCTTGATCATGAATGTCACTCCTTGGATAGTGCCCCTCGTACCCTACTTTCGTCGCGCGGGCCGAGGATCTCTGGACCCGTTCCGCGCGCCGTCCGCTCCCCTTCCGGGACCCGACAACGCGTAACTCTATTCCGGTCGATGCCGAACTGCAACCGCCTCCGCCCTGGAAGAAGAACAAGCGGCATGCCATGGACCTAAACGATAATCTGGCCTATATGGCGCACTTTCAGGGCGGTGGGCGGGAACATTCGACCTGGGTCATGTAGGTTTTTCCGGTCCGGGAGCCGCCCCGGGACCGGGCCGGGGGTCCCCGGGAGCTACGGGTCGCCCCGGTCAGGGCGTCGCGTAGTATCCCCTCCGGGTCGAGACCACGTAGCGGCTCTTCCGCGTCTCGAGCTGGATGCTCCGGTACCGGCCGTCCCACCGGGACCGCGTCGGCTTGTAGCCGATCAGGTACTGGAACCGGAGCTCCTCGTCGATCCGGGCCACGGCCTCCTTCAGCTCGTCGGGGTCGTGAACCGCGTACGCGGTCGCCCCCGTCTCCTCCGAGAAGAGGTCGAGAACCTGGAAATTCGTCCGCAGCTCGCGATGCTCCGGCACCAGGTCCGTCGGCAGCGACGAGAATCCGATCGTGTAGATCGGGACGCTCGCTCGCCTGGCCGCTTCGGCCGCCTCGTCCAGCGTGATCACGCTGGCGTTGTCGACGCCGTCCGTGATCAGAACGATCGCCTTCTTGCCGTCGCCGCTCGCCTCGACGAGCCCCGGAGCGGCGGCGACCGCGTCGTGAAGAGCGGTCTGGCCGTAGCCGGCTTGCACCGCCAGTCGCGACAGGAAGCGGTCGCGATCCGAGGTGAACTCGGTGACCCACGCGACCTGCTCGTCCGCGAAGCAGATCAGGGCGAACCGGTCCTGCGGCCGCAGCGCGTCCACGAAGTACCGGATCGCCTCCTTCGCGGCTTCCAGCTTGCCGCTCATCCTCATGCTGCCGGACACGTCCAGCATGAAGGCGATCGAAACCGGCGTCGCGCCCTCGACGGAGAAGAAGTGGATCGTCTGGGGGATGTGGTCCTCGCGCAGCGTGAAATCCTCGCGCGCCAGGTTCCGCACGATCCGCCCCTTCCTGTCCGCCACCTTCGTCGGCAAGAGCACGAGGCGGACCTTCTCGACCTCGACGTAGCCGCTCTTCAGAATGCGGTCGACCGCCGCGTCGTCGAGCGGGACGTTGGACGCCATGGCCGCCGCGGCGCCCTCCGCGCCGGCTCCGGATTCGGCCGAGGGCTCGGAACGGACCGGCGAGAAAAGGCCCAGGGCGAGCGCCAAGACGATTCCGACGGTCGACATCGCTTTCTGGTTCACGGAACCCTCCCCCATCGTCTCGGTTCCAATTTGCAATTCGCGCGCCAGTAAGTCAACCCGGGCCGTGGCCCGGGCCCTCCGCGCCGATG
>CAZPWK010000273.1:0-3524 GCA_964590285.1 uncultured Acidobacteriota bacterium
GGATCCGCGCGAAGACCCTCGAGCCCTCGAGGACGAACGAGCCCGCCCGCGCCGGGGCCTTCCCCTCCGGGAGCACGATCCGGTTCGAGGGGTCGCTGCCGAAGGAGTTCTCCCCCGGCTCCAGCCAGTGCAGGCCGACGAGGGTCAGCCAGCCGTCCTCGGACCTCAGGCTGGCGGCGCGCCGGTCGCGCCACTCCTTGAGCGACTTCCGGAAGAACGGGCCCTCGAGCCTCCCGCTCTCGGAGCCCCCCGCGAGCGCGGCGGCCGCGAGGATCGCGGCGCAGACGACCGCCGCGCCGAGACGCGCCCTCCGTCCGATCATCCTCGATCCTCCCGTCCGGGCGCCGCGCCCGGGCGCCGGCCCGCCGGGGCCATTAGAGGCGCCCCCCGGCGCCCGGTCAAGCGGGGGTCTCGCCAGCGCGGGACGCTCACCTTCGCGGCCGGAAGCGCGGCGCAGCCTCCTCCCAGGCCGCGGCGACCTCCGGGTCGAGCAGGTGCGACGGCCGCACGTTCCCGAGCGCCGCGAGCATGACGCTCCGGACGTCCGGGATCTCCCGCTCGAGGTCGGCGAGGAGCCGCTCGACGCGGGCCCTCTTCCGGTCGGCCGGCAGGCCGCAGACGACCGGCGGCGGGACGGGGCAGCCGGAGGCGATCGCGTGGGCGGCGACGTCCGCCTCCGCGCACCCGACGAGGGGGCGGACGACGACGAGGCGGCCGTCCCGGGTCCCGTAGCGCGCGGGCATCGCCTGGAGCCTCCCGGCGTAGAGGAGGTTCAGCAGGAGCGTCTGCAGCGCGTCCTCGCGGTGGTGGCCGAGCGCCAGCTTGTTGCAGCCCAGACGGACCGCGGCCGAGTGGAGGATCCCCCGCCGGAGCCTCGCGCAGAGGGCGCACGCCGACGCGCCCGGGTCCCGGGCGAGCGCTCCCTCGACGCGCGCGCGGACTTCGTGGCGCTCGATCGCGAGCGGCGCCCCGAGACGGCGGGACCAGTCGAGGAGCGCCTCCCCCTCGTCCCCCGGCCACGCGGTGTCGAGATGGAAGGCGACGAGGTCGAAGCGGACGGGCGCCCTGCGTTTCGCCCGGAGGAGCAGGTCGAGGAGCGCCAGGCTGTCCTTCCCCCCGGACACGGCGACCAGGATCCGGTCCCCCTCCTCGATCAGGCGCCAGCGGACGACCTCGCGAAGCATCGCCCGGCGCACCCTCGCGGTTGGGCTCCCCGGTCCCCCGGGGCCGAGCCCCTTCCCGGATCGGCGGACCTGCCCGTCAGCGCGGGTCGCCACGCGAGACTCCGCCGTGCGGCGGCCACCCGGGCGCGCCGCTGCCGTACGCGTTCCGGTAGTGGTGCACCGCGCACCCGAGAAAGTTCGGATCCTCCTCGAACCGCTCCTCGAGCCGCCGCACGAGGTCGAGGAGCTCCGCCTCCCCCCTCTCGTACAGCGTCTCCCCCCTGCGGGGCGCTCCGCGCCTCCGACCCGGCGGCGCGGTCTCGAGGAGGACCTCGACCGGGCCGGCGGCGATCTCCGACTCGACCGCCGCCGCGGCGCGCGCCGCCCCGGATTCCCCGCCGCGGCCGACGTAGTCCATCAGGGTGACGAAGTCCGCGCGGGACTGGACGAGACGCGCCCAGCTCTCCCCTCCGCCGCCGGCCGCGGGGGGGAGTTCCTCGCCGTCGAGCCAGGTCGGGATCGTCACGGCGAGACGGGGCCTCGGATCGGCCCGCGAGATCTCCCCGCGCACGGCGTCGAGAAGCGCCAGGTACTCCGACGCGATCGCCCGGTTCCGGGAAGAGCCCGCGAGCCCGCCCGCGGCCTCGTCCCACGCCGTCCGCCGGAAGCGCAGGAAGCTCCGCGCGCGCGCCCGGTGCGGCTCGATGTCGAGCTGCACCCCGGTGAACCTCGCCCCCGGAACGCCCCGCGCGACGACGCTCCGCACCCACGCGAGGACCGGCCCGGGATCCGCTCTCCCCGTTCGGAGGAGCGGTCTCGCCCAGGCGTCCTGCATCCCGCCCGGCGGCACGGCGTACACCTCGATCCCGGAGGCCGCGGCGCGCAGGAGCAGGCGATCGACGGAATTCCCGTCCCAGGAATCCGGGTCCGACAGGAAGTGGAGCCTTCGAACCGGGAGAGGCCCCTCGAGGCAGGCCCCGAGGAGCCGGTCCTGGGCGTCCGGATCCGACAGGCCCCGGTCGGGGCGACCGTCCGTCATCGCCGCCGCCTCTCCCCAGACGTAGAGCCCGGCGGCGCGGGCGGGCGCTGCGCCGCGGGCCGGCGCCGCGGCGCAGGCGATCGCCGCGGCGAGCGCGGCCGTGCCGACCCGGTTCGCCACCCGAGATCCCTCCTCGCGAGGCGTGGATTGTAGCGCCTGCGGAAGCGCGCTCCGGCCCGCGCTATGATGGCGCCCGTGAGGAACCGGATCCCGCAGACGATCATGCTGTCCTTCGCGGGGCTGATCCTGGCCGGCACGGCCCTCCTCAGCCTGCCGGCCTGCGCCGCCCACGGCAGGTTCACCCTGCTGCAGGCTTTCTTCACCGCGACCTCCGCGGTCTGCGTGACCGGGCTGACGGTGATCGATCCCGGCCGGGACCTTTCCCCCCTCGGGCAGGGGGTCCTCGCCCTGCTGATCCAGCTCGGAGGGCTCGGCATCCTCACCCTGAGCGGCTTCGTGATCATGTCGCTTGGGCGCCGGGAGGAACTCGGCCAGAGGCTCTACGTCGAGACGGCCCACGGCGGCGTCCGGGGAGTCTCTCCCCTGGGCGTCCTCAAGAGCGCCGTGCTGGCGACCGCCGCGATCGAGGGGATCGGCGCGGCGCTGCTCTACGCGGGCTTCGGGCTCGCGCTCGGGTCGTTCGGCCCTCGCGCCGCCTGGCTCGCGGCGTTCCACTCGGTTTCCGCCTTCTGCAACGCCGGCTTCTCGCTGTTCTCGACCAACCTGAACGCCTTCCGCGACGACCCGCTCATCAGCCTCACGGTGATGGGGTTGATTGTCGTCGGGGGGATCGGGTTCGTCGTGATCGCCGACCTGTCCCGCGTCGCGAGAATGCCCTCGGGACATAGGAGGCTCTGGCGCCTCTCGCTCCACAGCCGGATGGTGCTGGGGACGACCGCGATCCTCGTGCTCGGAGGCGCCCTGATCACGGCGGCGCTCGAGTGGGGCAACTCGCTTCGCGAGGCGCCCTGGACCGGCCGCGTGCTGGCGTCGTTCTTCTACTCCGTGACCTGCCGGACGGCGGGGTTCGACTCGATTCGAACCGCTTCGCTCACCAGCGCGACGCTCGCGCTCGGGATCATCCTCATGTTCATCGGAGCGTCCCCCGGCGGTACGGGAGGCGGGATCAAGACGACGAGCGCGGCGACGATCTGGGCGATGCTCCGGTCCCGGGCGCGCGGGCGCCCGGCGGCGGAGATCCTCGGGCGGACGATCCCCGCGGAGACCGTGTCGAAGGCGATCGCGACGACCGGCGCGTTCGTCGCCGTCCTCGTCCTGGCGAACCTCGGGCTGAGCCTGACCGAGGTCGGCCTCGCCCCGCA
>CAZPWK010000274.1:0-3519 GCA_964590285.1 uncultured Acidobacteriota bacterium
GGAGGTTCGCCGGGTAGAAGACCGCGTAGCTCGGGTCGGCGAGCATCGGCTGGCCGACGTTGAGCCCCGCGTTGAGATAGGGGGCCTCGCCCGCCGCGAGGGCGCGAACGACGACCTCGCGGAGCGGCCTGTGGAAGAAGAACAGGTCGCGGAAGGAGAAGACGCGGCCCAGGAAGAGCGCGGGCGCGAAGAACGCGGCCCAGGCGGCGACGAGCGCGGCGGGGGGAAGCCACCGCGGGGTGCGGTCGTCGTACGAGTCGGGCCCGGTCGTCGTGGCGCGTCCCTCCGCGCGGACAGTCTGCCACGAACCGGCTCGTTCCCGGCTCGGGCCGTCCCGCCGTCCCTCGCCTCCTCGCGGCGCGGGGCGGCGGGACGCGCGTTCACGATCTCAGCGAGGCCTCTCCCACGTGGCGATGTCGTACACGACCAGGCACTGATCGTAGTTCGCCTCGATGACGTTGAGGATGTACTGCCGGCAGGCCGTCGCCTGGCCGACGGTGAGATCCTTCAGCTGCACCGTGATCCAGGGGTCCCCGCTGTAGTCCAGGTAGAGACACTCGCCCTTCTGCGTCTTCGTGTAGTACTCGATCTGGGCGCCGATGAGGGGCGTCTCGTGGACGATGTTGGAGAAGAAGCCCCACCGGTTGTCCAGGATCTCGAGGTTCTGGATCGTGCAGTACTCGTACGGCGTCGGGATCGCCTCGATCTGCGCCTGCGTGAAGCACGGGCACTCGCTCGTCGGCGCGTCGAGCTTGGGCAGGCTCTGCGCCGCGGCGAGGCCGGCCGACAGGGCCAGCGCGATTCCGAAGACGGCGATTCTTCCGAGGCTCTTTCGCATGGGCACCTCCGTGTCGTCGGGTCCCTCGCGGCCCGCGCCGTCATCCGAAGCGGGCCGGAGGGATCCGGGATCGCGATCTCAGTTCGGCTTCACCCAGGTCTTGTCGTACACGACCAGGCACTGGTCGAAGTTCGCCTCGATGACGGCGAGGATGTACTCCCGGCAGTACAGGGCCTGCGCGAGGCTCAGGTCCTCGAGGTTCACGAGCACGGGGTGGACCGGGTCGCTGGCGTCCAGGTAGAGGCACTCTCCCTGATGCGACTTGAGGTCGTACTCGACCTGGACTCCGAACCCAAGGGGGAGAACGGCGATGTTCGTGAGCCAGGCGTACCGGCTGTCCAGGTTGTCGATCGCGCAGGAATCGTACGGGGTCGGGATCGCCTCGACCTGCTCCAGGGTGAAGCACGGGCAGCGGCTCGTAGGCTGCTCCGGCTTGGGCAGCGTCTACGCGGCGGCGAGGCCGGCGGAGGCGATCAGGACGATTCCGAATACCGCGATGGCAGTCAGGTTCCTTCGCATGGTTTCCTCCCTTTCCGAGTCTGCCGCGCCGCGGGGCGGCGCGGGCCTGGGGGATCGGCGGTCAGGATCTCAGTGGGGCTTCACCCAGTAGGTCTCGGTCAGCTCCAGGCACTGATCCGCGTTCGCCGCGATGACCTCGAGGAGGATCTGCCGGCAGGCCATCGCCTGCTCGAGGCTGAGGTTGTCGTACCAGACCTGGACGAAGACGTCCGGGTCGGAGGCGTCGAGGTAGATGCACTCGCCCGACACCTTCTTCGGGTAGACCTCGGCCTGCGCCCCCATGTGGACCGTGGTGTTCTGGACGTTGGCGATCAGGTCCCACGGGGTGTTCATGAGGTCGGCGTTCTGGATCGTGCACCAGGTGTACGGCTGCGGGATCGTCTCGACGAGCGCCCGGGTGAAGCAGGGGCAGTCGCTCGTCGTCGCTTCCGGCTTCGGCACGGTCTGCGCGGCGGCGAGACCTGCGGAGACGATCAGGACGATTCCGAAGACGGCAACGGCTCGCAAGCACTTTCGCATCGGTTCCTCCTCGCGTTTCGACGTTCTTTCAATTCCTACGGTGAGGCTCGATCCGGATCCACGCCGCCGTCCCCGTTCCTGCGGACGGCGCGACCGCGAAAGGGCCCCCGGAACCCCTCGGGGACCGGCGTGTCCTATACTTCCCCGCCGGTCCCGACGATCGAGAATTCCCCGGAGGTGTCCAATGCGCCGTTTCCTCGTAGTCGCCGCCGTCTTCTTCCTCGCGGCTCCGGCCCTGGCCGAAGGCCCGCCGCTCCTTCCCCGCAACCCGACGCTCGGCGGCTCCGCAGTCGTCTTCGAGCTCGGGGGCGACCTGTGGAGCGTTCCCCGGGAAGGCGGCGACGCGAGGCGCCTGACCGCCTCGCCGGAGCCGGAGAGGAACGCCCGCTTCTCGCCGGACGGAAAGTGGATCGCCTTCACGGCGATCCACGACGGCGGCCCGGACGTCTTCGTCATGGACGCGCGAGGCGGGACGCCCCGGCGGCTGACCTGGGGAGGGGGCTACTTCGACGACGTCGTCGGCTGGACGCGCGACGGGAAGGCCGTGCTCTTCTGCTCGGATCGCAGGAGCGGGAACGGCGACCTGCATCTCCTCACGATCGACCTCGCCGGCGGCCTTCCGGAGCCGATCGCCCTCCCCGCGGCGTTCGAGGGATCGTTCTCACCCGACGGGAAGCGCATGGCGTACCTGCCGCACGGGCGAAGCCAGACCGCCTGGAAGCGGTATCGCGGAGGGCAGACCACCCCGATCTGGATCGCGGACCTCGCCGACGGCTCGATCGAAAAGATTCCGCGCGACAACTCCAACGACTCGGCGCCGATGTGGGTGGGCGACCGGATCTACTTCCTCTCCGACCGCGAGGGCCCGGTCACGCTGTTCTCCTTCGACCCGGCGACCCGGGCCGTGAAGCGGGAGCTCTCGGCCTCTGGGTTCGACATCAAGGCCGCGAGCGCCGGCCCCGGCGGGATCGTCTACGAGAAGTTCGGCGAGATCCGGATCTTTGACCCGGCGAGCGGCTCCGACCGGCGGGTGCCGATCTCGGTGTCGGCCGACCCCCTCGAGACCCGGCCGCGATGGGTCGAGCTCGGCGAGAGCGTCTCGGCCGCGGCGATCTCTCCGGGAGGCGCCCGAGTGGCGTTCGAGGCCCGGGGCGAGATCTTCACGGTGCCCGCCGAGAAGGGGGACGCGCGCAACGTGTCGCGCTCTCCCGCGACGGCGGAGCGGAGCCCGACCTGGTCCCCGGACGGGCAGAAGATCGCGTACTTCTCCGACGCCTCGGGCGAGTACGCCCTGACGATCGCGTCCCAGGACGGGATGGGAGAGCCCCGCACGATCCCCTTGGGCGATCCGCCCTCGTTCTTCTACGACCCGATCTGGTCGCCCGACGGCAAGCGGATCGCCTACCACGACAAGCGGCTGACCCTCTGGGTCGTGTCCGCGGACGGCGGGAAGCCGGTGCGCGTGGACCAGGACTGGTACGAGACCCCCGACCGCAGCCTCGATCCCGCGTGGTCCCCGGACTCCCGGTGGATCGCCTACACGAAGATCCTCCCGAGCTTCCTCCACGCGGTGTTCGCGTACGACGTCGAGGCCGGAAAGAGCGTCCAGCTGACAGACGGCATGAGCGACGCGAGATTCCCGG
>CAZPWK010000275.1:0-3467 GCA_964590285.1 uncultured Acidobacteriota bacterium
TCAGGGTCGAGTAGGCCGTGGAGGTGAAGTAGCCGGCGTTGCTGAAGATCTTCGAACCCCCGAGGCGCGCGTAGGGCGCAACCCCGAGCCCGTACTGGTACCCCCCCGTGTCCTCGTAGGACGAGCTCCCCTGCGTATTGTTGTAGCCGCCCACGATGGCCGCGTTGAGGTTCCCGTGGCCGCCTCCGCTGTCGCCGGAGGTATCGGTGGAGTAGTTGAGGACGTAGGTCACCCGGGAGACAGCGCTGGCGTCCTTGAAATCCTGGTGGACGTCCGTTGTGGATCCCTTGTCGAACCCGTCATCCGCCACGTCCACGGTGAAGGAGAAGTTGGAAGTGAATCCCTTGCCGTTCAGCCAGGCGAGGAAGCCCGGCGCGGAGGGCTGGACCCCGGTGGCGTCGAGGTTGCCGGCCATGATCTGGTCCTGGCGCTCGTCGAGCATCTCTTTGGGCAGGCACGGCTCGATCCAGAAGACGTCGGGCTGGGCGGCCAGGCGCGGAATCAGGGCGGCTGGGATCCGGACCCGCACGTCCCGCATCCCGCCGAGGGAGACGTCCTCCATCAGCTCCGTGAAGGCCTGCGCCTTCAGGTCGGCCACGGACCGATCGGCGCCGGCGTGCTCCACGAACTGCACGACCACGTCCGTCGTCTTGTCGTTCCGCGCGATGGCTTCCTCGAGGTGGGCGGAGATCCGGTACGCCGGGTGGTAGGCCCCCACCCACTGGACCACGCTTCCGGGCCGCGAGACCTCTTCGCTCATCCGCTCCCAGGCGGCCGGCGACGCGAAGACCGCGTAGGCGTTGCTGGGAAGGTAGGCGACGATCTCCGCGTCTCCGTCCCGCCGGAGGGCCGCGATCCACTCGTCCTTCGGCGGGCCCACGAACTGGACGATGTAGAGCTGCCTGTCATGGCACCCGGGGGCGTCCAGTCGGTCCCACGACAGATCCTTCGGTTCGCCGTATCGGGTGTCGATGAGCCAGCGGTTGACGGCGACCAGGTCGAAGTCGTCCCTCACCGTCACGCCGGAAAGCTCCCTCTCTCTCAGAGCCGGGATCGCCCGGTCTCCCACGACGAGGAGCTGGAAGTCGCCGTAATCCATCTGGCGCAGGATGACGCCCAGTCCCGTCAGGCGATCGAGCGCAGGAGCGTCGCCGGTGCGCAGGAGCAGCTTATGGTCGCCGCCCGGGTGGACGAGCGCGGCCGGAATCTCCGCGCGTGGCGGCTGCGTCTCCTGACCCTCCGCTCCGACGGCGAAGGCCATCATGGCCGAAAGCGCCAGCAGGGAAGCGAGCCCCAGAATGATCGGAATCCGAGTGGTGGCCGTCATACACCTCTCCTTCAAGAGCCGGGTTTCCCGGATCCCTGCCCTGGGACGCCGGAATGCCCGGGATCGAGGCTTGCCGAGGCTTCCATTCTCGACGCGCGGATAAGAGAGGATTTCGAAGCCGACCCGCGCCGGGCCTTCCCCACTGGAGACCTCGTCCGCGTTGTCTCTCGAAAACTTGCGCGTCCCCCTCCAGCTTCTCGCCCACTACGATACGGCGCTTCACTCCCGGGTGGAAGCCCCGATCCGGACCCGGATCGTCCCCTGGAATCCTCTCCGGCCGCTCGTCACCGAACGTGCCGATCGTCGGCCCGCAAAGTGCGAAGGAATCTTGACGCTACCCATGCGAATCCTCGCCCCAAGTGACATCCGCACCCCGATCGTCGGTGACCTTCCTGTGACTTCCGCCCCTCCCTCGGAGTCATGGGGAAAGAGGATCGCGCCACCTCGTCGGAAGTGGCGCAGTTTCGAGGGATTGTCGTGATCAAACGCCCGCTGCTCTACCGGCTGAGCTAACGGCCCGTTCGGCGCGGAACGCGCCTCAGAGAATACCATCTCCCGCCCCGCCCCTCCCCGCCTCCTCCGCCAGGCGGTCCTGCCGCCTGCCGAGGAGCGCCATCGAGAGGAGCGCGCCCAGGAGCGCCATCGCCATGTCCTTCTGCGCGTCCCACGGGTCGCCCTGGCTGCCGAGGAAGTCCTCGGCCACGCTTCCGCCGAAGGCGACGGCGTACCGCCACTCGAACAGCTCGTAGGCGGCGCTGATCGCGAGCGCGACGCACACCGGAAGCGCGAAGAGCCAGCTTCCGGACCGGAGCGGCGACGTCCGGCGCAGCAGCTCGCGCGCGAGCATCGCGGGGACGACCCCCTGGAAGAAGTGCCCGACCCGGTCGAAGTGGTTGCGCGAGAGGTCGAACGCGTCCCGCGCCCAGTTCCCGACCGGGACCTCGGCGTAGGTGTAGTGCCCTCCCGCCATCAGGATCAGGGCGAACACCCACGCCGCGACGTAGGCCGGCGTCGTGAAGCGGAAGCGGCGGTAGGTCGCGGCGAGGATCGCCCCGCCGACGATCGCGGGGAGGGTCTCCATCAGCCAGTTGAAGCGCCCGTTCGGTCGGATCCCCGACCCGACGAGCGCGATCGCGGCGGAGACGAGAAGGGCGAGATGGATCCGGCTCGGTCTCACGGGGAAGCTCCCTCCGGGGCTCCGGCGCCTCCGGCGGGCGCAGTAGAGCGCCGTTCTCCGCCGTTGTCCATCCTCCGCGGTCCCGCGAGGTTCCGCTCGACGAGGACCCGGGAGGCCTCGAGCAGGGAGAGGAAGCTCTCGCGCAGGAGCGCCTCGACCCGCGCGGCCCTCTCGGGATCGCGCGCGACGGACGGCGCGAGGCGGAGCGACTCGACGCCGTCGAGGCGCCGCGCGAGGAGGCTCTCCCCGTCGAAGCAGCCGGCGCTCTCGTCGTCGCAGAAGCAGATCGCCGAGCGCCTCTCGCGCAGCAGGTCGATCCCCGGCGTGTCGTTCACCCACGGCCGGCCCGTCAGGCCGAGCACCGTCGGAGCGACGTCGATCTGCCCGCCGAGCGCGTCGATCGCGCGCGGCGGCGCGAGAACGGCCGGGGCGTACAGGACGAGCGGCACGTGGTACCTCGCCGCCGGGGCGCCGCCGGGACCGGCGGCCGCGCCGTGATCGGAGACGAACACGAAGAGGGTGTTCGCGAACCAGGGCTCGTGCGAGAGGAGATCCACGAACCGTCCGATCGCCCAGTCCGCGTACTCGAGCATCCGGAGCGCGGGATCCGCGCTCCGCGGCCGGAACGGGATCCCCTCGGGGAGGTGGTAGCGCGGGTGGTTGCTGACGGTGAGGATCGCGGCGAGGAACGGCCCGCCGCTTCGCGCCGTCTCCCGCAGGATCCGGGCCGCCTCGTCGAACAGGACGTGATCGGGAAGGCGGAGGTTCGGAGCGACGTCCCGTCGCGGCCAGTCATCGAGGTCGAAGACCCGGTCGTAGCCGTTCGCCGCGAGGAACCCCGCCAGGTTGTCGATCTGGCCGTCGTGGGGGCAGAGGAAGAGGGTCCGGTATCCCCGCTCGCGGAGCGCCCGCGCGAGGCCCGAGAGCGGCCGCAGGACGCGGGCCCCCTTCATCGGGTGCTCG
>CAZPWK010000276.1:0-3443 GCA_964590285.1 uncultured Acidobacteriota bacterium
CCGACGTCAGGACCACGGCGCGCTTCTCCCGCTCGGCCCGCATCTGCTTCTCCATCGCGGCGAGCACGTCGGCCGGAGGCGTGATGTTCTTGATCTCGTACCGCAGGACCTTGATGCCCCACGGCTCGGTGGCCTTGTCGAGCTCGCTGACCACGGCGATGTTGATGTTCGTGCGCTCCTCGAAGGTCTTGTCGAGAACGATCTTGCCGATCTCGCTTCGCAAGGTGGTCTGGGCCAGCTGCGTGATCGCGAACAGGTAGCTGCTGATGCCGTAGGATGCGCGCTCGGGATTCAGCACCTTCAGGTAGAGCACCCCGTCGACGCCCACCTGGACGTTGTCGCGCGTGATGCAGATCTGGGCGGGAATGTCGATCGTCTGTTCCTTGAGCGTGTGCCGGTAGCGGATCACGTCCACGAACGGCATCAGCACGTGGAAGCCCGCGTTCAGCGTCCCCGAGTACTTTCCCAGCCGCTCGACGACGACGGCCGTTTGCTGCGGGACGACCACGGCGCTCTTGACGAGGACGATGACGACGAGGAGCGCGAGCGCGACGAAGACGATCACTGTGCCCATGCGGTCACCTCATTCCGGCTCGATCGTGATGACGAGGCCCTCCACCCGGACCACCTTGCACCGGCAACTTGCCGGGATGGCGCTCGTGCCGCGGTTGCGGGCCGCCCAGGGCGTGCCGCGCAATTCGGCCCTGCCGACCGCGCCCGGCTCGATCGCTTCCACCGGGATCGCGATCTCGCCGACCAGCTCGATCGAGGGCGCGGCCGAGTCGGTCTTGCTCTGCAGCTTTCGCAGCAACGGGTTGCGGAACAGCAGCAGACTGACCACGGAGAACACCGTGAAGAGCAGGACCTGCATCCAGAGCGGTCCCCCGATGCCCAGGAAGGTCAGCGCCGCGACCGCCAGGCCGCCGAGGCCGAAGAACAGGAGGTAGAAGCCGCCCGGCGTCAGGATCTCGAGGGCGGCCAAGAACAAGCCCATCACTGCCCAGTGCCACCACGACATGACGACCGCCTCCTCGCTCCATCCCTGCCGGGCCGCGGCGGCGCCGGACTTCGGTCTCGGGACCCGCCGCGCCGACCGTGCTCACCCGCGCGCGTCGGGGGACGGGGACCCTCTTCCCAGCCGGCGACGAGGATACACCGCGTTTCGTCGTAAAATGCCGCGCGCGATGACGATCCACCTTCACGCCGCGTGGATCGGCTTCCTGCTCGGGGCCGTGGCGGGAGCCGTCACCGGGCTGTTCTTCCACGACGAGGCGTGGCTCGGGGGCTACGCGTCGTGGAGGCGCCGGATGGTGCGGCTCGGCCACGTCGCGTTCTTCGGGATCGGGATCCTCAACCTCGCCTTCGCCCTGACCGCGCGCGCCCTCGGGATCTCCTCGGGGCTCGCCGTCCCGTCGGCGCTCCTGATCCTGGGGGCGGCGACGATGCCGGTCGTCTGCTACCTGAGCGCCTACCGCGAGCCGTTCCGGCACCTCTTCTTCGTCCCGGCGCTGTCGGTCGGGGTCGCCGTCGCGCTCTTTCTCGCGAGGGTCCTCGCGCCATGAGAATCGGGCTGGTCGCCATGAGCGGGATCCGGGCGTGCGACGCCGAGCTGCTTCGCCTCGGGCTGACGCTTCCCGGCTTCGTCGAGAGGAGCAAGACGATCGCCTCGCTCCCGAGCCTCGGGCTGCTGACGCTCGCGGGGATGACGCCCGCGGGGCACGCGACGGAGTACCTCGAGGTCCCGGACCTGCGGGCCTCGGCCGGGCCGCTTCCGGAGTTCGACCTCGTCGCGATCTCGAGCTACAGCGCGCAGATCGACGAGGCCTACGAGCTGGCGCGGAGGTACCGGGAGGCGGGGGCGCTCGTCGTCCTCGGGGGCCCGCACGTCACCGCTCTCCCCGACGAGGCCGGGCTCCACGCCGACGCGGTCGCGATCGGCGAGGGAGAGGCGGTCTGGCCCGAGATCCTCCGGGACGCCGAGCGGGGGAGGCTCCGCCCGCGCTACGGCTCCCGGGAGGGCGGCTTCGACCTCGCCGACTCCCCCGTTCCGGCGTACGAGATGCTCGACATCTCGAAGTACAACCGGCTCACCGTGCAGACGAGCCGCGGCTGTCCCCACCTCTGCGATTTCTGCGCCGGCTCCGTCCTGCTGACGACCCGGTACGAGCAGAAGCCGGTCGCGAACGTCCTCCGGGAGATCGACCGCATCCTCTCCGTGTGGAAGCGCCCCTTCCTCGAGTTCGCCGACGACAACAGCTTCGTGGACCGGGCCTACTGGAGGGAGCTGCTCTCGGGCCTCGAGGGGCGGGGGCTCCGGTGGTTCGCGGAGACCGACCTGTCGGTCGCCGAGGACGGGGATCTCCTCGACCGGATGCGCGAGACCGGGTGCGCGCAGGTCCTGATCGGGCTCGAGAGCCCGGTCGAGGGGCCGCTCGCGGGGATCGAGACGCGCGGCGACTGGAAGCGCCGGATGTTCCCCCGCTACCGGGACGCCATCCGCGAGATCCAGTCGCGCGGCATCACGGTGAACGGCTGCTTCGTGATCGGACTCGACGGCCACGGGCCGGAGATCGCCGACCAGGTCCTCGCGTTCGTCCGGGAGACCGAGATGTACGAGGTCCAGGTCACGCTGCTCACGCCGTTCCCCGGCACGCCGCTCTACGCGCGCCTCGAGGCGGAGGGCCGGCTGCTCGAGCCGACGAACTGGCGCAAGTGCACGCTCTTCGACGTGAACTTCCGGCCGAGAGGCATGTCGGCGGAGACGCTCGGGGACCTCTTCCGGAGGCTGGCGGTCGAGTTGTACGGGGACGAATTCACCCGCTGGAGGAGGAGCCGGTTCAAGCGGAACCTGCGCCGGGGCAGGTCCCGGGAAGGAGGGTCCGCATGAGAGATCACGTTCTCGTCCGCGCGCTGTTCGCGGTGGCCGCCCTGTACGACGGGCTCCTGGGGCTCGCGTTCCTCGCGGCGCCGGCGGCCCTGTTCGCCTTCTACGGCGTCGCGCCGCCGAACCACTTCGGGTACGTCCGGTTCCCCGCCGCCATCCTCATCGTCTTCGCCCTGATGTTCCTCGCCGTCGCGCGGGACCCGGCCGGGAACCGGAACCTCATCCCGTACGGCGTCCTGCTCAAGGTCGCCTACTGCGGCGTCGTTTCGTACTACTGGTTCTCGGAGGGGTTGCCGGACATGTGGAAGCCGTTCGCGGTCGCCGACCTCGTCTTCCTCGTCCTCTTCGCCTGGGCGTACGCCGCGCTCCGGCGGCCGGCCTACCCCGGGATTCGGTTACCATGACGGCATGGTTTCCTTCGCGAACGCCCTGAGGATTCTGAACGTGATGATGTAGGCTCGCGTGTTCGAGGACTACGCGGTGTCCGGGGCGATGGCCTCGATCGCGGTGGCCGCACCCGTGACCAGGGCGGTCTGACCGGCGAGCGAGATCGCAACGC
>CAZPWK010000277.1:0-3427 GCA_964590285.1 uncultured Acidobacteriota bacterium
CGATCTCGGGAACCTGCTGAGCCGGGTCGTCACCCTGATCGACGGCGGCCTCTCTGGCACGATCCCCGAACCTCCCGCCTCGCCCGAGGCGCGCGAGCTCGAGCCCGCGGCGGCGAAGGCGCACGCCGCGTGGCGCGCCGCGTTCGACGCCTACGACTTCAGCGGGGGCCTCGCCGCCGTCTGGGGCCTGATCGGGGAGACGAACCGGTTCCTCGTGCGCCACGCCCCCTGGACGCTCGCCTCGGACCCGTCCCGGGCGGAGACGCACCGCGCCGTGCTCTGGGGCGCGGCGGAGGCCCTCCTCCAGGCGGCCGCCATGGCCTCTCCCGCGATGCCCCGCGCCGCGGTTGAGATCGCCTCGCGGCTGGGATCCCCCATGCCCCGGGATCTCTCGGCCTTCCGGTGGGGCCTGCTGGCCTCCGGGCGCCGGGTCGAGAAGCGCGCACCGCTCTTCCCGCGAATCGACAAGACCGCCTACTTCAAGGAGTCGAAGACCGTGGACGACCGACCGCCGACCCAAGTCCCCGCGCCCGAGCCGAAGCCGGCTCCCCCCGAGGGCGCCGCCCTCCTGACGATCGACGATTTCATGAAGGTGGACCTCCGCGTCGCGCGGGTGGTCTCGTGCGAGCGCGTCGAGGGGGCCGACAAGCTCCTCAGGCTCCGCGTGGACCTCGGCACCGAGGAGCGGCAGATCGTCGCCGGGATCGCCAAGGCCTACGACCCCGAGGCCCTCGTCGGGAAGCGGATCGTCGTGGTCGCGAACCTCAAGCCGGCCAGGCTCCGAGGCGTCGAGAGCCAGGGGATGCTGCTCGCGGCCGATCTCGGAGGGCGCCCGATCGTGGCCACGTTCGAGGAGGACGTGCCCTGCGGGACGCGCGTCCGCTGACTCAGACGACCGGATCCTCGAACATGTAGCGGATGTGCTGCTTCCGGATGAAGACGTTCGGCCCGTCCGTGCGGTTGATCTTGATCATGTCGCGATCGTAGTACTCGATCACTCCCCGCACTTCCTCGCCGTCGAGCAGGCGGACGACCATCCGGGTCCGCGCGTCCTTGTTCTTGGCGAGGTACGCGGCCTCCGCGCCGGTCGAGTCCGGCGGGGGCATCCGCCGCGCGTGCGGCGGCCGCCCCCCGCCGCGAGGCTCGTTCGGCTTGAAGCCCCGTCCGCCCCCGTGCCCCCCGACGTTCATCGCCGCACCTCGCTCAGCCCGCGGACTGGATCCCGGTCACCGCGGCCGTGAGGACGACGTCCTCCTCGGAGCAGCCGCGGGACAGGTCGTTCGCGGGGCGGTTGAGACCCTGGAGCACGGGGCCGATCGCCTCGGCCCCTCCGAGCCTCTGCACGAGCTTGTAACCGATGTTCCCCGCGTCGAGGTTGGGGAAGACCAGCACGTTGGCCCGGCCCGCGACGCGGCTTCCGGGCGCCTTCGACGAGCCGACCTTCGGGACGATCGCGGCGTCGAGCTGCATCTCGCCGTCCACCTCGAAGTCCGGCTTCCCGGCGAGGAGGAGGTCCCGCGCCTCGACGACCTTCGACACCGCCTCGTGCTCCGCGCTCCCCTTCGTCGAGAAGGAGAGGAGCGCGACCCTCGGCTCCCGCCCCGCGAGCTTCCGGAAGTTCCTCGCGGTCTGGAGCGCGATGTCGGCGAGCTGCGCCGCGTCGGGATAGGGCACGAGCGCGCAGTCGGCGAAGGCGAGGACGTCGTCGCCCGAGGCGGTCGGCTTCGGAAGCACCATCAGGAAGAACGACGAGACGATCTTGGCGCCCGGCGCCGGCCGGATGATGCGGAGCGCGGCCCGGAGCGTGTCCGCCGTCGTGTGCTCGGCGCCGGCCACCGACCCTTCGGCGTCCCCCGCGCGCACCATCGCGGCCGCGTAGAAGAGCGGGTCGGCGAGCATCGCCTCGACCTCGCCCCTCGTCGTCCCCTTGGCGCGGAGGAGATCCTCCACCATGGACACGTACCGCCCCCGCTCGGAGTGCGTCGCGGGATCGGCGATCGAAACGCCGTGGATCTCCGCTCCGGCCGCGCGCGCCGCCTCGATCGTCGCGTCGCGCGCCCCGACCAGGATCGGCCGCGCGATCCCCTCGCGATGGAGCCGCGCCGCCGCGCGGAGCGTCCTGGGCTCCGTGCTCTCCGGGAGCACGATCCGCTTCGGGTCCGCCTTGGCCTTTCGAAGGATGTCGTCGAGTAGGCTCATACGGGCGCATGCTAGCACTTCGGGCGGCGAGGACCCAGGGGTGAAGAGGAGAGCGCGCCACGCTCACGGCGCTTCGACGGATCCTCCGGCCGCGGCGTCCGGCGAGCCGGCGATCTTCTTCCGCAGCGCACGGCTCCGGCTCTCCGCCATTTCGACGTGCGTCTTCCTCGAAGCCGGGAAGATCTCCTCCTCCGCGACGACCGCCGCGTACCGGTCCCAGTAATCCGCCGCCCTCTCGAACTCCTCGAGCTTCTCGCCGAGCTGCGCCAGACGAGCCGGGATCGCCGGGATGTCCTGGCGCGTCGCGTACGCCTTCCGGGCCAGCTCGAACGCCTCGCTCCAGCGGGCGCGGGCGGTTACCCAGTCACCCCTCTCCGCCGCCTCATCGCCGTCGGAGTTGTGAAGGGACGCGACGTCGTACAGCGCGCCCGGGTTCTCCGGGTCCAGCCGGAGCGCCTCGAGACGCAGCTCGGACGCGCGGGCGGCGAGTCTCTCCCGCTCCCCCTCCGCGAGCCCCTCCCGCTGCGACCAGGAGAACAGGCGGTGCGCGGCGATCCGTAGCGCCCGCGCGTCGCCCGGCGCCGATGCCACCCGCCGCTCGATCGTCTCGACCGAAGGCGAGTACGGCGGCGCGAAGTACGACCCGACCCCGAGCACCGCCGCGACCCCGATCGCCGCGCATGCGACCGAGGAGGCGAACAGCGGGCGCAACGGCCGCGCGACGGTCTCGACCGGCTTCGTCCACCACGCGATCAACCAGAGGACGGGGAGACCGAGAACGAGGGCAACGACCAAGCCGGACGCGAGGGGCAGTTTGCGGAGCACCCCCAGCTTCGCGGACCCCGCCGCGGCCGCGAGGTGCACAAACCACATCAGCGCCAAGAAAACTAGGGGAAGCCACGCGCCCCACAGGAGCGCCGAGAAGCGCTCCCTCCGCGTCTCGGCGGCAAGGAAGCCGAATTCGAGAACACGCCTGCAGTACCACAACCCCACGAGGATCGTCACCGGCAAACCCGCGACCATCGCCCCTGCAGCGATCGCGGACTCGTCCATGCCAAGGCGCAGGCCCAGGCGGAGGATGTCCGCGGGTTCTCTTCCGCCCGCGAACACGCCTCCGAGCAACGTCATCAGCGACATCCCACCCAGGGAGGAGACGGCCATGGCCACCAGGAACACCGAGCGACGAAACCGCCGCAGCGAGGCGAATCCCAAAGCGATCAGCCCCGCC
>CAZPWK010000278.1:0-3394 GCA_964590285.1 uncultured Acidobacteriota bacterium
CGGCCGTCGGCAGCAGCACGTCGGCCCCCGCGGCGGCCCCCGCCGCGAAGGGTCCGACGAACGCCACGCGGGAGAGGCGGGCCCGGAGCGCCGCGTCGAGCGCGGGGGCGTCCCCGGGATCGAGGGGGTCCCCGACGACGAGCAGCGTGTCGATCTCCCCGCGTCCGACCGCCCGGAGCAGGTCGGATTCCTCGGCGTCCTCGCCGAGGATCCACGCCGCGCCCCTGGAGTTCGCCCCCCGGTCGGCGCGGACGAGGATCGCGTCGTCCTCGCCCCGGAGGAGACGCCGCACCCCGATCCTCGCGCCGCCGAGCCCCTCGAGGAGCCTCTTCCACGCGAAGAGATCCTCGCAAACGAGCCGCGGCGAGAGGATCGCGCCGAGCTTCCCCGCGGAGGCGGCATCCCGGAGGGTCGCCGCCGCGCGCGCGACCGCTTCGCTCCACTCGGCCGGCGAGCCCGCGGGGGCCTCGGCCGAGAGGAGCCTCGGGGCGGACGAGAGCCGCTCGTACGACAGCCGGCCCTCGTCGCAGATCCAGTGCCCGTTGACCTCGTCGTTGGGACGCGGGACGATCCGCTTGATCCGGTCGTCGAGCTGCCCCGAGGTCGTCATCATCGCCTGCTGCTGGCCGACGGCGACCAGCACGTTGCATCCGCGCGCGCAGGCCGCGCAGACCGTCGGCGTGTTCTTCAGGAACCAGACCCGGGTCTGGAACCGGAACTCCTTCAGGGTCAGGGCGCCGACCGGGCAGAGGTCCACGACGTTCCCGGAGTACGGGTTCGCGAGCGGCCTCCCGGGGTGGATCCCGATCCTCGTGCTCTCGCCGCGACGGAAGAAGGCGAGCTCCGACGTCTTCGTCACCTCGTCGCAGAAGCGGACGCAGCGGCTGCACCGGATGCACCGCTCCTGGTCGAGGAGGACGTGCGGCCCGATGTCCACGGCCTTGTTCGACCGGAGCTTCGCCTCGACGTAGCGGCTCCGGCCCGCGCCGTGCTCGACCGCGTACTCCTGCAGCCGGCACTCCCCCGCCTGGTCGCAGATCGGGCAGTCGAGGGGGTGGTGGATGAGGAAGAATTCCATCATCGCCGCGCGCGCGCCGAGGACCCGCTCGGTGCCGGTGCGGACGACCATCCCGTCGGACGCCTCCGTCGCGCACGCGATCTGGAGCTTCGGGACCTTCTCGATCTCGACGAGGCACATCCGGCAGTTCCCCGACACGGACAGCCCCGGGTGCCAGCAGTAGTGCGGGATCTCGATGCCCACGGAGAGGGCGGCCTGCAGCACGGTCGTGCCCGGCGCGACCTCGATCTCCCGACCGTCCACCGTCAGCTTCGGCATCTCACACCATGCACTTCTTGTGGTCGACGTGGTACTGGAACTCGGACCGGAACTTGGTCACGAACGACGCGACCGGCATCGCCGCGGCGTCGCCGAGCGGGCAGATCGTGTGGCCGAGGATGTGCGACGACACGTCGAGCAGCAGGTCGAGGTCCTCCTGCCGCCCCGCCCCGCGCTCGATCCTCGCGAGGACCCGCTCCATCCAGCCGCACCCCTCCCGGCAGGGAGTGCACTGCCCGCACGACTCGTGCGCGTAGAAGTGCGCCACCCGCTCGATCGCCCGGACCATGCAGGTCGAGGAGTCCATCACGATGACGGCGGCGGAGCCGAGCATGCTCCCCTTCGCCGCCACGGACTCGAAATCGAGATCCACGTCGCATTCCTCGGCGGCGAGGACGGGCACCGAGGAGCCGCCGGGGATGACCGCCTTCAGCGGCCGGTCGGCCCGGAGCATCCCCCCTCCGAGGTTCTGGATCAGCTCCCGGAGCGGCAGCCCCATCGGGGCCTCGTACACCCCCGGGCGCTTCACGTGGCCGCTCAGGGCGTAGAGCTTCGGGCCGGTGTTCTTGGGCGGCTTGCCGATCCCCCCGAACCAGTCGCCGCCCCTCTCGACGATGAACGGGACGCAGGCGAGCGTCTCGACGTTGTTGATCGTCGTCGGGCAGCCCCAGAGCCCCGCCTGCGCGGGGAACGGAGGCTTCAGCCGCGGGTAGCCGCGGTTCCCCTCGAGGGAGCTCATGAGGGAGGTCTCCTCCCCGCAGATGTACGCGCCGGCGCCGACGTGGAGGACGAGTTCGCAGTCGAATCCGCTCCCCAGAACGTCCTTCCCCGCGTACCCCTTCTCGTACGCCTCCTCGATCGCGCGCTCGAGGACCCGGGCGGCGTGCACGTACTCTCCCCGGATGTACACGAAGGCGGCGCTCGCCCCCATGGCGAAGGCCGAGACGAGGCACCCCTCGAGCACGAGGTGCGGGTCCCTCTCGAGGAGCACGCGGTCCTTGAACGTGCCGGGCTCGGACTCGTCCGCGTTGCAGATCAGGTACTTCGGCCGCGCCGAGTCCTTCGGCATGAAGGACCACTTGAGCCCGGTCGGGAAGCCGGCGCCCCCGCGGCCCCGGAGGCCCGAGCGCTTCACCTCTTGGACGACGGAGTCGGGGGTCATCGCGCCGAGCGCCTTTCGGAGCGCCCGGTAGCCTCCCGAGGCCTCGTAGACGGCGAGGGTGTGGGAGCCCTCCTTGCCGACGTTGCGGGTGAGAATCCGCTCCATGCCGGTCTCCGCGCTCAGGGCAGGCCGTCGAGCAGCCGGTCGAGGCTCTCGATCGTCAGGTTCTCGTGGTAGTCGTCGTTCAGCTGGAGCATCGGCGCCGTTCCGCACGATCCGAGGCACTCGACCTTCGCGAGGGAGAACTTCCCGTCGGGGGTCGTCTCCCCCGGCCGGATCCCGAGCTTCCTCTCGAGGTGCGCCGCGAGATCGTCCGAGCCGCGCAGCATGCACGAGAGCGTCGTGCAGAGCTGGATGTGGTAGCGCCCGAGCTCTTTCTGACGGTACATCGTGTAGAAGGACACCACCCCGTGGACGTGCGCGGCGCCGACCCCGAGGCGGTCCGCGACCCAGGCCTCGGAGTCGAGCCCCACGAACCCCCGGGTCCGCTGAACGAGCCAGAGGACGGGCAAGAGGGCCGCCTTCGGCTCCGGGTAGCGGGCCACGATCCTGTCCACCTTTTGCTCGAACTCGGGACCGAACATGACGACTCCGGGACTATCCGACGGCGGGCCTCACCGGTCCACCTCGCCCAGCACGGGGTCGAGACTGCCGATGACGGCGATCACGTCGGCGACGAGGCCTCCCTCGCAGAGAAGCGGCAGCGCCGCCAGGTTGTGGAAGCTCGGGGAGCGGATCCGGAGCCGGTACGGCGCCTTCCCGCCGGTGGAGACGACGTAGAACCCGAGCTCCCCCTTCGGCGCCTCGGGCGAGTGGAAGACCTCCCCCGCCGGGCACTCGAACCCCTCCGGCACGATCATGAACTGGTGGATCAGCTCTTCCATGCTCGTCAGGAC
>CAZPWK010000279.1:0-3394 GCA_964590285.1 uncultured Acidobacteriota bacterium
GAGGGAGGCGTCGACGCCGTGTACGCGGTTGGGCCGGTTCCGATGATGCGGGCGGTCGTCGAGATGACCCGCCCTCTCGGGATCCACACGATCGTGTCGCTGAACCCGATCATGGTGGACGGCACCGGGATGTGCGGGGGCTGCCGCGTCACCGTAGGCGGCGAGCCCCGCTACGCGTGCGTGGACGGGCCGGAGTTCGACGGGCACCTCGTGGACTTCGACGAGTTGAAGGACCGGCTGACCACGTATCGCGACTTCGAGAGCGCCGAGAGCGAGCGAACCAACCACGACTGCAAGCTCGGCTCCTGAGCCACCGCCGAGGTGCCACCATGCCCGCGAGTCGTCCCTTGACCCCGAAGGAGCGGATGGCGATCGAGCGCCAGCGGATGCCCGAGCAGGATCCGAGCGCCCGGCGCGCGAACTTCGAGGAGGTCAACCTCGGATATCCCGAGCGTCTCGCGATGCTCGAGGCCGAGCGCTGCCTGGGCTGCAAGACCGCCAAGTGCGTCGAGGGCTGCCCCGTGGCGGTGGACATCCCTCGGTTCGTCCGCCACCTGGCTGAGGGGAACCTTCCGGAGGCCGCCTCGGTGCTGCTCCGGGACAACGCCCTCCCGGCGGTCACGGGGCGCGTCTGCCCCCAGGAGACCCAGTGCGAGGCCGTGTGCGTCCGCGGAGGCCGGAGCACCCCGGTCGCCATCGGCTACCTCGAGCGCTTCGTGGCCGACTGGGCCCGCGCCCACGTGGAGGGCGTGACGCACGCGCCGGCCCCTCCCACGGGGAAGAAGGTCGCGGTGATCGGCTCGGGGCCGGGCGGCCTCACCGCCGCCGGGGAGCTGAACCTGCTCGGCCACGAGGTGACGATCTACGAGGCGTTCCACGCCCCCGGGGGCGTGCTCGTCTACGGGATCCCGGAGTTCCGCCTTCCCAAGGAGATCGTCCGGCAGGAGGTCGACCGCCTCGTGCGCCACGGGGTCCGGATCGAGTTCAACGCGGTGATCGGGAAGAGCTACACGCTGGACGAGCTTCGCAGGACGCACGACGCCGTGTTCGTCGCGGTCGGCGCGGGCCTCCCGGTCTTCATGAGCGTTCCCGGCGAGAACCTCAAGGGGGTCTACTCCGCCAACGAGTACCTGACCCGAGTCAACCTCATGGGAGCGTGGGCGGAGTCGTCCCGCACCCCCGTGCTCCGGGCGAAGCGCGTCGCGGTCGTGGGGGGCGGAAACGTCGCGATGGACTCCGTCCGCACCGCCAAGCGCCTCGGAGCCGAGGACGCCGTCATCGTGTACCGGAGGAGCCTCGCGGAGATGCCGGCCCGCGTCGAGGAGGTGCACCACGCCGAGGAGGAGGGCATCCGGTTCGAGTTCCTCGTCGCCCCCGTCGAGGTCCTCGGGGACGAGCGCGGATGGGTCTCCGCCCTCCGCTGCGTGCGCATGGAGCTCGGGGAGCCGGACGCCTCGGGCCGCCGCCGCCCGGTCGCGATCGAGGGATCCGAGTTCGTCATCCCCTCCGAAGCCGTCGTGGTCGCGATCGGGACGAAGGCGAACCCGCTCCTGACGTCCACCAGCCCCGACCTCAAGCTCAACCGGTGGGGCTACATCGAGGTGGACTCCAACGGGATGACGAGCGTGCCCGGCGTGTTCGCGGGCGGCGACATCGTGCGCGGCGCGGCCACGGTGATCCTGGCGATGGGAGACGGGAAGAAGGCCGCCAGGGCGATCGACGCCTATCTCGCGGGCAGGTCGTCCCTTCCGGTCGTTTCCTGAGCGCGCGGCGCCCGAGCCGCGAGCGCGTCGTCGAGCGCGGAGAGGACCGTCTCCGGACCGATCTCCCGCATGCAGCGAAAGTGCCCGAGCGGGCACCGGTCGGGGCCGTGCCGGTGGCAGGGCCGGCAGTCGAGAGCCGGGTGCTCGACGATGCGGTGGTCGCGTCCGAACGGAGCGTACCCGAACGCGGGAACCGTCGGACCGAACACCGTCACGACCGGCGTCCCGACCGCGGACGCGACGTGGCCCGCCCCGCTGTCGTTCGACACCAGCGCCTCCGACGCGCGAAGGAGCGCCGCGAGGGCGGGAATCGTCAGCCTCCCCGCGAGCACCGGGGCGCCCACGCCCGCCGCCCGGGCGATCTCCTCGCAGAGCGGCCCCTCGCCGGGGGAGCCGACGAGGACCGGCGCGAGGCCGCGCTCTTCGGCGCCGCGCAGGACCGACGCGAAGCCGGAGGGGATCCAGCGCTTGGTGCCCCAGATCGACCCGGGGGCGACCGCGAGCAGCCGCGCTCCGGGCCCGATGCCGTTCTCCCGGAGCCGTTCCTCGACCCGCGCCCCTTCCGCGGCCCGGACCTCCAGCCGGGGGCGGGCGTCCGCCTCCTCCGGCTTCCCCCCGATCGGCCGCGCCAGCTCGAGGTAGCGGACCGCCGCGTGCCGCTCCGCCACCCAGGGCACCGCGTCGGTGTACCCGAACGCCCCCGCGGCCCCTTCGAAGCCGACCCTCCTCCGCGCGCCCGACGCCCGGACGAGAATCCCCGTGCGGGCCGATCTCTGCGCGGCGACCGCGGCGTCGGCCCCGCGGAGGCGCGCGGCGAGGGCGAGCAGGGCGATCGGTCCCCTCCCGCGGCCCTTCTTGTCGAGGACCTCGATCTCGTCGAGGAACGGCTGCCCCGCGAGCGCCTCCGCCCCGACCGGGGAGGCGACGAGCGAGATCCGGGCGCCAGGGTGCGTCCGGCGCAGCTCCCGCAGCAGGGGCGTGGTCAGGACGACGTCCCCGAGAAACGCCGTCTGCACGACGACGATCCCCTTCATCGGCTCCCGGCCGCCCGCCGTCTCCGCTCGATCGCCACCGCCGCCGCGAGCAGCGGGACGTTGATCTCGTGGTGGCCGACGAGCGCGAACGACCGTCCCCGCCCCAGGGTCGGCCTCCGGAGGACGTTCTCCTCGGTGCGGTAGTGGCGGGCCATGTCGAGATTCGCGGTCGAGAACCCGGGGAGCCGTCCCCCGAGGTTCTCGGCGACCGAGAGCGCCTTCAGGAAGACCTCGGGAAGCTGCACCGCGGAGCCGCAGTTGATCCACACGCCCTCCGCGAGCCCGCTCACCACGGAGACCAGACGCCGGAAGTCGGTGTGGCTCGCGGCGCCGATCGCCGCTCCGTCCGCGGACGGGTGCTGGTGCACGATGTCGCTCCCGATCGCGACGTGGACCGTGGCCGGAATGCCGAGCTGCCACGCGCGGGCGAGCAGGCTGAGATCGGCGTGAGGTAGGCCGGCCTCCGCGATCCGCCGGCCGAGGGTCTCGCCGAGCCCCTCGCCCCTCCTCGCCGCCTCCGCGGCCGCCTCGTTGATCGCCCTCCCCGTCTCCTCCGCCATCCCGAACCGTCCGAGAGGGAGCGCCGTCGCGACGTCC
>CAZPWK010000280.1:0-3365 GCA_964590285.1 uncultured Acidobacteriota bacterium
GGAGGTCTTCGCGCGCCAGATCCAGGCGCTCGGACGGCCCGGGGACGTGGCGATCGCGATCACGACGAGCGGAGCTTCGCCGAACGTGCTCGCGGCGCTGCGCGTCGCGCGGGCCGGCGGCCTCAGGACCGCGGCGCTCCTCGGCCGCGACGGAGGGCCGGCCCGCTCGGAGGCGGACCTCGCGCTCGTCGTTCCCGGCCGGGAAACGGCACGGATCCAGGAGGTTCACATCCTGGCGGGGCATCTCCTCTGCCGGTCGGTCGAGGACCGGATCGCGCTCGGGGGCCGTCTCACCTCTTCTTCGTGAGGCTCTTCACCGTCGCCTGGATGTCCGGCGCGTCCGGGGCCCCGGGCTCGAGAGCGAGATACCGCTCGAGGGTCTTCCGGCATCCCTCGGCGTCGCCGACCCGCAGTAGCGAGAAGCCCAGCTCGCGGTGCGCCGCGGCGTAGTCGGGCTTGAGCTCGACCGCCCTCCGGAACGCGTCGATCGCCTTGCGGTTGTCGGCGTCCGACAGGTCCGCCTTGTTCGCGATCACGGCCCCGATGTTGTAGAAGGTCTGCGCCGCGTTCGCGGGATCGAGCTCTACGACCTTGCGGAACGCCTGCTCCGAGAGGTCCGCCTTGCCCGCCTCGGCGTAGAGGCTGCCGAGAGAGACCCAGGCCTCGGCGTGGTCCGGCTGCAGCCGGGTGATCGCCTCGTTCGCCGCGAGCGCCTCGGGGGTCCGCCCCATCTCCTCGGCGAGCGACGCCACCCGCTCGAGAACGCGAACGTTGTCCGGCGCCAGCGACCGCTCCTTCTGGATCGCCTCCCACGCCCCGGCGTTGTCCCCCTTCGCTTTGTAGATCTCGGCCAGGATCAGGTTCGGCCCCGGCTTGTCCGGCGCGATCGCCGCCGCGCGAGCCGCTTGCGCCTCCGCTTCCGGCACGCGATCCGCCTTCAGGAAGCAGTACGCGAGCACCTGCCGCCGCTCGACGTCCTCCGGAGCGGCCTCGACCGCCTTCTCGAGCGCCTCGACCGCGCCCGCGAAGTCGCCCGCCTGCATCTTCGCCCGGCCGACGTCGTAGGGGTCCTCGGCGGACGCCTGGACCGGCAGCGCATCCTGCTCCGTCGACAGATCGAAGTCGAGCGTGACCTCGCCGAGACCGGCGATCCGCACCTGCAGCGGAGGCCCGCCGACCCGGACCTTGGATTCGAACTCGCCGAGGAGCGTCCGGTCCGCGGTGCGGCTGACGACCTTGACCTTCCCCGTGTAGAACCCCTCGGCCCGGATCTGGATCTCCCAGTCCCCCGGGGGGCTGTACAGCAGGTTCGGGACCCAGAAGTTCCCACGCTTGTCGGTCTTCCCCTCGTAGGAGGTCTTCGGCGGGGAAGCCTGGGTGAAGATGATCACCGCGCCGACGACCGGTTGTCCCTCGGCGTCGACGACCTTCCCCTTCGCCTCGGAGACCGCGATTCCGTGGGCGAGACCCGCCGCGAGGAGCGCCGCGACCGCGGCGGCGAGGACGGCACCGTTTCTCATGATCCTCCCGCCTTTCCTCTCTTTCCCGTTCGGGATTATAGGGGAAACGATCCGCCGGCGGCAACGCGGCGGGGCGCTCAGCCGGTCTTCTTCACGTAGATCTCCGCCGCGATCTCGGGGTCGAGCGCCACCGTCGTCTCTCCGACCGCGAGAATGATCGCGGGGCTCTTCTGCCGGAGACGGATGGTGGCCCCGGGGACGATGCCCAGGCCCGAGAGGCGGACCAGGCGGCTCGGCTCCCGGGGCACCACGTGGACGATCCGGGCGGTCGCCGCCACCGGAAGTCGAGACAGCGGCTGCACGAGCGGCTCGACCGCCTCCGAGAACGACCGGCAGCAGGGCCCCGGAGGGATCGGCTTGCCGTGCGGGCAGAACTTCGGGTGGCCGAGAAAGGCGCAGACGGAGTCGGTGACGGCGGCGCCGAGCACGTGCTCGATCGCGCACGCGGTCCGGTCGACCGCCCGCTCGTCCTTCACGTCGAGCGCGGTCGTGAACAGGACCTCCGCCAGCCTGTGACGGCGGATCTGGCTCTCCGCGAGCGCCCTTCCCTCCGCGGTCAGCACGATCCGGCCGTTCTCCACGCGGGCGAGGCCCCGCGCCGCGAACGCCCGGAGCGCCGATCCCGGATCCGGGAGCCGAGGCGACGCGACGAGGTCTTCGACGCGGTCGCGCCCCTCCTCCCCCAGGGTCCAGAGCTCCTCGGCGAGCTCCTCGATCTCCTCTTCCGTCCGGTCCCGTCCGTACGTCATCGCATCCGCCTCCCGAGCCGTCCGGCCCAGCGCGAGATCCGGTCCACCAGGGCCGAGGAACGCGGGAACCGGTACCCGCAGCGCGGGCACCGCGCGACGTCGCAGCCGCGGGCGAGCGGGCACCCGGAGCAAGCGGCGCCCTCCCCGCCGAAGCGCCAGCCGCAGAGCGCGCAGACGACCTCGGCGCCTCGATCCCGCTCCCCGCTCATCGCAGCGGGAGCGGGAACACCCGGAGGACGCCGTTGAGCGCCGCGCCGACGCACAACGCGAAGGGCAGGATGAACGCCGCCACCGCGGCTCCCGTCTTCCATCCGCGCTCCTTGACGATCATGAAGAAGTTCGCGATGCAGGGGATGAACAGAGTCGTGGTCACGACGGCGACCAGGACCTGCTCCGGCGTCAGAGCCCCCTCCTCCGACATGCGGTACAGCCCCGCCGCCCCGAAGTCCCGCCGGAGGAAGCCGAGGACGAACGCCTCCGCGGTCTCCCTCGGGAGCCCGAGCCCGCCCGAGAGCAGGGGCTCCGCCGCCCGCTCGACGGCGGAGAGGAGCCTCAGCCGGTCCGCGAAGAAGAGGATGCACGTTCCCAGGGCGAAGAGGGGCACCGCCTCCCGGAGGTACCACTCGATCCGGGCGATCGTCTTCGCCCCGATGTTTCTCGCCCGAGGGAGCCGCATCGGCGGGAGCTCGAACACGAAGTCGCTGCCGCGGCCGGGGAGCACCCGGGCGGCGAGGCTTCCGACGAGCCCGATGACGCCGAGCACGACCCCGAGCCAGATCAGGGCGGCGAGCGGCGACAGGGGCGCCAGCATGGCGAGGACGACCGTGAGCTGCGCGGAGCACGGCACGCCGAGCGCGAGCAGGACGATGACGATCAGGCGCTCCTTCGGAGTCTCGAGGATCCGCGTCGTCATCGTGGCCATCGTGTCGCATCCGAGCCCGAGGACCATCGGAAGCACGGCCTTGCCGTTGAGGCCCAACCTCCGGAACGCCCGGTTCACCATCACCGCGAGGCGCGGCAGGTATCCCGAGTCCTCGAGAACGCCGAAGGCGACGAAGAACGTCGCGACGATCGGGAGGACGATCCCGAGAGCGTA
>CAZPWK010000281.1:0-3314 GCA_964590285.1 uncultured Acidobacteriota bacterium
CCGACGCCGACGAACATCTCGACGAAGTCGGAGCCCGAGATCGAGAAGAAGGGGACGTTCGCCTCGCCCGCGATGGCCCGGGCGAGGAGCGTCTTGCCGGTGCCCGGAGGCCCCATCAGGAGCACGCCCTTCGGGATCTTGCCGCCGAGCTTCTGGAACTTCTGCGGCTCGCGGAGGAACTCGATGATCTCCTGCAGCTCCTCCTTCGCCTCCTCGACCCCGGCGACGTCCTTGAAGGTGATCTTCTTCCCCTGCGCCGACGTCAGCTTCGCTCGGGACTTGCCGAACGAGAGCGCCTTGCTCCCGCCCGACTGCATCTGGCGCATGAACACGATCCAGACGACGACGAAGAGGAGCATCGGCACCCAGGTGAGGAGGATGCTGAAGACCGAGCCGTCGCTGGGCTTGCGGGCCTCCACCTTCACGTCGTGCGCGCGGAGCATTTCGAGGAGCTTCTCGTCCTTCACGACGTACGTCTTGAACGTCGCGGCGCGCTGGCCGGCGGGGCCCGGACGGGCGGTCGAGAACTTGCCCTGGATGTCGTAGCCGATCGCGTCTCCCGTGATGGTGACTTCCTTGACCTCGCCGGCCTCGACCTGCCTGTAGAACTCCGTCTGGTCCAGGGTGTCCCGGCGGCTTCCGGCGGTGGTCAGGACCTGGTAGCTGATCACGACGGCCGCGATCACGACGAGCCAGATCACGATCGTCTTGAGATGCGAGTTCAAGAGCGGCCTCCCGATTCCGACAGCGAGCCCCCCGGCTCCGGACCCGTCCTTCGAACGGAATTCCTTGCGACATTATAACGACCGCGGCGGCCGGTCGCCATCGCGGCGCCCACGCGGGACCCCCGCCTCGCGACTCATGCGAGGCAGGTCAGGTACGGGAGGTTCCGGTACAGACCTCCCGAGTCGAGGCCGTAGCCGACGACCCACACGTCGGGGACCCGGAATCCGACGTAATCCGGCCGGAACGGGACCGCCCGGCGGGCGGACTTGTCGAGGAGCACGGCGAAGCGGATCCGGGACGGCCCGAGCCCCGCGAGGTGCGCGCGAAGCGCGGCGAGCGTCCTCCCGGAATCGAGGATGTCCTCGACGACCAGCAGGTCCGACCCCTCGACCGGGAATTCCCCGGGCAGGACGAGGGAGCGCGGATCGCCGCCGCGGTCGACCGAGCGGACGGGCGCGAGGGCGATCCGGCAGGGGACCGGCAGGGCGCGCAGGAGGTCCGACGCGAAGACGAACGCGCCGTCCATCACCACGAGGACCGAGATCGTCCCGCCCGCCGGCGTGTCCGACGCGATCGCCCGGGCCATCTCCAGGACGCGCTCGCGAATCCGGTCCTCTCCGAAGAGGATCTTCCCGGAGAGCGTCATCGCCGTCCGCTCCGTCGCGCGAAGACGATCCGGTCGCCTCGTCGCACCGCGCGGATCCCCGAGGGCAGGTCGAGACGGGAGCCCGGCCTCCCTCGGGCGAGACCGATCAGCGCCTCGACGTGCCGGGAGACGACGCGCCTCGGATCGACCCCCGCCCTCACGAGGGCGAGCCGCGCGACGCGACCGGCGAGGGCGCTCGGGGCCTCCGCCAGCCTCCTCGCCGGGACCGCGGACCCGTCGCCGCCCTCGGCGCGGGCCCACCGCGCGAGGCGGCGCGCCGCCTCGCGGTCCAGGTGCCGGGCGTCCTCGAGGACGCGCGAGGCGGCCTCGACCACGTGCCGAGCGGCGCGGGGATTGAGCTCCTTCGACAGGAGCGGGAAGACGAGATGGCGCACCCGGTTCCGGTCCGCGGCCAGGCTCCGGTTGGTCGGGTCCTCGCGGAAGGGGATCGCCCGGCGCCGGAGCCAGGCGCGGAGCGCTTCCCTCTCGATCGAGAGGAGCGGGCGCGCGAACGGTCCGGGCCCCTCCGGGAGCATCCCTCCCAGCCCCGACGGCCCCCCGCCGCGGACGAGCCGGAGGAGGACGGTCTCGGCCTGGTCGTCGAGGGTGTGCCCGGTCGCGATGCGCGCGGCGCCCTCGGCCGCAGCGGCCTCGAGAAGGAACTCGCGCCGGACCCTTCGGGCGCCCTCCTCCGGCGACTCGTCGCGGCGCCTCAGGCGCGCGACGGGTCTCCGGTCGGACACGCACCGGAGGCCCAGCGAGGCCGCCGCCCGCTCGACCGCCCTCCGGTCGGCGGCGGACCCGGGCCTCAGCCCGTGATCGAGGTGGGCGACGACGAGATCGAGCTCGAGCCCCCGGGCCGCGCGGGCCGCGAGATGGAGGAGGGCGGTCGAGTCCGCGCCCCCCGAAACCGCGAGCAGGACCCGCGTTCCCCCGGGGAACAGGCCGGCCGCGGCGCGGCGGAACCGGATCTCGACCGGGTCGGGCACGGCTACTCGACGAAACGGTCCAGACGCGGATCGACCCGAACCGCCTCTGCGAACCGCTCGATCGCCTGATCGAGGGAGTCGAGCAGGGATCCCGAGAATCCCCGGGCGAGCAGTTTCTTGAAGACCGCTCGATGGTACGCGGAGATCTGCCGCGGCGGGCGCTTGAACCGGCGCCAGACGGCCGCCGCGTCGGTCCCCTCGGCGCGGGCGGCGTCCAGGTCCCAGAGGATGCTCCGCAGGTTGTGCGTCTTGTCGGCCGCGCAGGCGGGGAGCGCGAGCCCCGTCGCCTCGGCGAGGTGCGCGACGTAGGCCGTCTTGCGCTCCTCCCAGGACAGGGTCTTGTCCTGCTCCGACAGGTCGACGACCGCCTGCGCGATGGCGGGCCCGAACGCCTCCTCGATCTCGTCGCGGTCGGCCGGGGTATCCTCGATCACGTCGTGCAGGAGCCCTACGGCCGCGGCCTCGACGCCGTGGCCGTGGGCGAGCACGAGCATGGCGACGGCGACCGGGTGGTTGAAGTACGGCTCCTCGGTGCCCTTGCGGGGCTGGCCCCGGTGGGCGCGCTCGGCGAACGCGATCGCGCGATAGAGGAGGTATTCTGCGTCCATCCTCGGATCTCGGGGAACGGAGGCCCGGACGGCGAGAGTATAGAACATCCGAGGGTCCACGGAGGAGAGGGAGATGCGGCGACGGAGGATCGGACGGGCGGCGCCCTCCTGCCTTACGGTGGATCGTCTGTACGCGGAGGCCGCGGCGTCCTTCGGGGACTGGGAGGTCGTCCGCGACGTCGCGGACGAGCTGATCGACCTGATGCTCGACGAGCGCCAGAGCGGCCATCCCGGAGGGTCGCGGTCGAAGGCCCACCTGCTGATCGCGACGCTCCTCTCCGGCGCGATGCGGTGGGACCTCCTCAGGCCGTGGCGGCCGTTTCAGGACCGGTTCGTCCTCGCCGC
>CAZPWK010000282.1:0-3300 GCA_964590285.1 uncultured Acidobacteriota bacterium
TCGATCTCGATCGCGGACACTCCCGCGTGTCCCAACCGCCTCTTGAGGTCCGCGCGCAGCAGGAGGTCCTCGTGGAGCAGCTCGGCGTACTTCTTCTCCGCGTACCAGCGGGAACGCCACGTCTTGTTGAACCCGATCCGGAACCCGTACGGGTGGACCTTCTGACCCACGACCCTACCTCCGCGCGGCGGCCCGCCGGCCGCCCTTTCCGTCCGCGAGGACGTCCAGATGGATGGTGACGTGACAGGTCTTCTTGAGGATCCGGTAGATCCGCCCCATGCTCCGCGCCCGCATCCGCTTCTGGGGCGGACCCTCGTCGACGGTCGCCCTCGACACGACGAGGCGGTCGACGTCGATCTTCGGGTCCTTCTGCTGCGCGTTCGCGACGGCCGAGTGGACGACCTTCGACAGGTCCCTCGCCACCAGCTTCGGCGAGTAGCGGAGGATCGCGATCGCCTCGCCCACGTTCTTGCCGCGGAGCTGGTCCACCACGAGGCGGGTCTTCTGGGCCGAGACGCCCAGGTACTTGATTCGCGCCTGTGCGATCACCGTTCGCCTCCCACCCTACTTCGGCGCCACCGCCGCGGTCTTGTCGCCCCGGGTCCCGTGCCCCTTGAAGGTCCGGGTCGGAGCGAACTCGCCGAGCTTGTGACCGACCATGTTCTCGGTGACGTAGACCGGGATGAACTTCTTCCCGTTGTGGACCATCAGGGTGTGGCCCACCATGTCGGGGATGACCGTGGAGCGCCGCGCCCAGGTCTTGACCGCCTTCTTGTCGAACCTCTTGTTGAGGTCGTCGATCTTCCGCCGCAGGTGGCCGTCGACGAACGGGCCCTTCGAAACCGATCGCGCCATCTCCGCCCCCGCTACTTGCGTCGCCGGACGATGAATCCGTCCGTGCGAGGATTGTTCCGGGTCTTCTTGCCCTTGGTGGGCACGCCCCACGGCGTGACCGAGGGCCGGCCCCCCGACGTCTTGCCTTCCCCGCCGCCGTGCGGGTGGTCCACCGGGTTCATCGCCACGCCCCGCACGGTCGGCCGGATCCCGCGCCAGCGGTTCCGCCCCGCCTTCCCGGTGCTCTGGTTCTCGTGATCGAGGTTGCCGACCTGCCCGATCGTCGCGTAGCACTCCGCCCGGACCCGGCGCACCTCGCCGGACGGGAGACGGATCAGGGCCAGGTCCCCCTCGCGGGCCATCAGCTGGGCCCCCGCGCCCGCCGAGCGCGCGAGCTGCCCGCCCTTGCGCGGGCGCAGCTCGATGTTGTGGATCGTCGTGCCGAGCGGGATCGAGCGGAGCGGGAGGGCGTTCCCCGGGACGATGTCGGCCTCGGGCGACGCCACGACCGTCGCGCCCACGGCGAGCCCCTCGGGAGCGAGGATGTACCTCCGCTCGCCGTCGGCGTAGCAGAGCAGCGCGAGGTTGGCCGACCGGTTCGGGTCGTATTCCAGCCGCTCCACCCGGGCCGGGATCCCGACCTTCTCGCGCCGGAAGTCCACGATCCGGTAGCGGCGCTTGTGCCCGCCCCCGCGGTGCCGCACGGAGAGGTAGCCCCGGTTGTCCCGGCCGCCCGACCTCGTCTTCTTGTCCAGGAGCGGCTTGTGCGGCGCGTTCTCGGTGCTCTCCGTACGCACCGCGACCGTCATGAACCGCCTGCCCGCGCTGGTCGGCTTGTAGCTCTTGATCGCCATGGACCTGACCTCCGGGGCCCTTCTAGGTGGCCTCGAAGAACTCGATTTCCTTCTGCCCCGGCGCGAGCTTCACCCACGCCTTCTTCCAGTCCGGCCGCTTGCTCTGCAGCCGGCCGACCCGCTTCGTCTTCCCGCGGACCCGCGAGGTCCGGACCTCCGCCACCTTGACTCCGAACAGCGCCTCGACCGCCTTCGCGATCTCGATCTTGTTGGCGCGGATGTCCGCCCGGAAGCAGTACACGCCGGTGCGCTCGCGGAGGATCGTGGACTTCTCCGTGACCAGCGGCTGACGGATCTTCTGGTGTGCCGTCTTCATGGCGCCAGCACCTCGACGAGCCGCCGGAGCGCCGGCTCGGACACGACCACGGTGTCGTGGTTCATGAGATCGACCACGCTCATCCCGAGCGCCCGCACGACCTTGAGCCGCGGGTTGTTCCGGGCGGCGAGCTCGAGGTTCCGCTCGGACTCCTCGGGGACCAGGAGCGTCTTGCCGCCGATGCCGAGGCCGCCCGAGAGCGCCGCCTCGAGGTCCGTGGTCCGATGCGTGGGGATCGCGAACCCCTCGACGCAGACCAGCCTCCCCTCGCGGTGCGTCTGGGCGAGGAGCGATCGCAGGGCGTTCCACCGCATCCGCTTCGGGAGGTCCCACGAGTGGTCGCGCGGAACGGGGCCGTGGACGGTCCCGCCGTGGCGCCAGAGCGGTGAGCGGTTGTCGCCCATGCGGGCTCGCCCGGTGTGCTTCTGCTTCCAGAGCTTCTTGGTGCCCCCGGACACCTCCGACCGGTTCTTGGCCTTGTGCGTCCCCGCCCGCGCCCCGGCGCGGTAGGCGCACAGGGCCTCGTAGACCAGGTGCTCCTTGAGCGGGTATCCGAACACGGCCTCGTCCAGCTCGAGGCTCCCGACCTTCTCGTTCTTCCAGTTGCGGACGTCGATGTTCGCCATGGCCGTCTCCGCCCTACGCCTTCGCGGCCGCCGCGGCGCCCGGGGACTTGCGGATGAGCACCCGCGCCCCGGCCGGCCCCGGCACGGCGCCGCGGACGAGGAGCAGGTTCCGCTCCGCGTCCACGCGCACGACCTTCAGGTTCTTCACCGTGACCCGGGCGTCCCCCATGTGCCCGGCCGCCCGCATCCCCGGAAAGACCCGCGAGGGGAACGCCGAGGCGCCGATCGACCCGGGGGCCCGGTGGAACATCGAGCCGTGGCTCGACGCGCCGCCCGCGAAGTTGTGCCTCCTCATGACGCCCTGGAACCCCTTCCCCTTCGAGGTGCCGACGACGTCCACCTTGGCGACGTCCCGGAAGATGTCCACCAGCACGCGGTCCCCGGGCTTCAGGTCGGAGCCGGCCTCGAGGCGGAACTCCCGGAGCGCCCGGGTCGGGGGCACGCCGGCCTTCTCGTGGTGGCCCCGGGACGGCTTGTTCGCGCGCTTCGCCGCCCTCGCGTCCACGAGACCGAGCTGCACCGCCTCGTATCCGTCCTTCGCGGCCGTCTTCCTCTGGACGACGACGCACGGGCCCGCCTCGAGGACCGTCACGGGCGTCACGGTCCCGTCCTCGGAGAACACCTGGGTCATCCCCAGCTTCCTTCCGATCAACCCTTCCACCATCGTCCA
>CAZPWK010000283.1:0-1747 GCA_964590285.1 uncultured Acidobacteriota bacterium
GGGCTGGGGGTGCGAGTCGAACGCCCTCTCCGACAGCGTGGGCGGCGACTACCCGCTGAACTACCGCGCATCGGCCGCGCTCGGTCCTCTCGGACTCGAAGGCCTCGGGGCGGTTCGGGCTTCGTTCAAGTTCGTCGCCTTCGCTTACGAAGCGGAGCACGACTTCCTCTACTTCCAGTACAGCCTGGACGGCACGAGCTGGCGAACGCTCAGGCGGTACACCGGGAGCGTCCTCGGAACGCAGAACTTCGATCTCGACGAGCTGGCCGGCGCTCCCGCGGTCTGGTTCCGCTTTCTCGCGCTGAGCGACCACGGGATCGCCGCGGACGGGGCCCGGATCGACGATTTCCGGGTCGAGGTCGCCGAGGCCGTCGGCTGCGTCTCCGACGACGAGTGCGACGACGGGGACGGCTGCACGACGGATTCCTGCGATCTCGCCGTGGGCTCGTGCGTCCATGCGCCCGTCGTGGAGGACCCGCCCCCGGAGGTCCCGGCGATGAGCGTCGAGGGGAACACGCTGTCGTGGGTTCCCGTGGCGGGGGCGAGAGGGTACGACGTCGTGGCGGGCGACCTCGCGAGACTCCCCGGGCTCGGGATCGCCGCGACGGTGCTCGGTTGCCTCGCCGAGAACGAGCCGTCGACCTCGGTTGCGGACGACGGCGCGCTGCTTCCGGGGGAAGGGCGGTGGTACGTGGTTCGAAGCGGCAACTGCGGCGGGTCGAGCAGCTACGGCGCCGGGAGCCCGCCGCTGCCTCCGACCCGCGACGACGCGATCGCCGCCTCGGGCCTGGGCTGTCTGCCCTGATCTTCTCTTCCGCCGGACCGGGTCTCCGGGAGGCTCTCCGTCATCCGGATGGCCCCGTCCGTTTCCGGACACCCACCGTTCGGAAACGGACGGTTCCGGCCTCGCCGCCCGCCCGCAAAGTCCCATCGCGCGGCGATCTCTCTCCTGGCACATCGGTTGCTCTCCCCCGCCGTGAACTCGCGCGAGGGCGACCATGGACCGAACCATCGACCCGGCCTTGCGGCGGCGGCTCCGGATCCGGCGGCTGATCGCGCCGTCGGGGTTGACCGTGGCGGCGGTGATTCTCTGGGTGATGGTGACCTCCTGGCTGCACCCTTCGGTCCGGCGCGACCAGATCCGCACGGCAAGAGTCGAGCGCGGCGACGTCAGCGCCACGCTCGACGCCTCGGGTCTCGTCGTGCCCGGGTTCGAGCAGATTCTCACCGCGCCGGTCTCGACCCGCGTCTCCCGCATTCTCAAGACGCCGGGCGCCGAGGCCCGCCCGGGCGAGCCGATCGTCCTGCTCGACGACAAGGACGCCAGGCGCGAGGCGGCCAGGCTGGAGGAGCAGGTCGCTCTCAAGCGGAACGAGAGCCGGCAGACCGAGCTGGACCTGGAGCGCGCCCGCAACGACCTGACCACGTCGCGGAAGGTCAAGGCCCTGGAGCTGGAGTCCCGCCGCTTCGAGCTGCAGAGGAACCGGAAGATGTTCGCCGATGGGCTGACCCCGGAGGACGCGGTCCGCAAGTCCGAGACCGACGTCGCGCGGGTCCAGATCGAGCTGGAGCATCTCGCGTCGCAGCTCGAGAACGCGGAGAAGGACCTGGCCGCCCGGGTCGAGGGGCTCGCGCTCGAGATCGCGATCCTCCACAGGGACCTCGAAGGCGCCCGGGAGCGGCTCGCCCGCACGGAGGTCGCCGCCGAGCGGGCGGGGATCGTGACCTGGGTCGTCCCGAACGAGGG
>CAZPWK010000283.1:1847-3256 GCA_964590285.1 uncultured Acidobacteriota bacterium
CTGCGAAACCGCGAGATCGGCTTCATCTTCCAGAGCTTTCACCTGATCGCGGATCTCGACGCCCTCGACAACGTGCAGATCCCGCTGCTGTACCGCCCGATGTCGAGCCGCGAGCGGCGCGAGCGGGCCGAGGCCGCGCTCGGGCGGCTGGGCCTGACGGCGCGCATGCACCATTACCCGACCCAGCTCTCGGGCGGCCAGCAGCAGCGCGTGGCGATCGCCCGCGCGATCGTCGGCGGACCGAGGCTCCTGCTCGCCGACGAGCCGACCGGCAACCTCGACAGCAAGATGGGCGAGGACGTCATGCGGATCCTGGAGGAATACAACCGGGACGCCGGCGTGACCGTGGTGATGGTGACCCACGACCAGCGCCTCGCCGAGCGCACGGGGCGCATCGTCCGGCTCTTCGACGGCCGCCAGGTTCACTGAAGCGGGAAGGGCGAGACCATGCTCCGAAACTACCTCAAGATGGCGTGGAAGGTGCTGGGCCGGCGCAAGTTCTTCACCTTCGTCAGCCTGTTCGGCATCGCCTTCACGATGACCGCGATGCTGATCGCCGTCGCGGTCGCCGACCACGTCCTGGCGCCGTCCTACCCGGAGACGCGACTCGACCGGATGCTGGTCCTCGCTCACGTGGCGATGTCCGGCGACCGCGTTTCCTGGCATGCGGGACCCGGCTTCAAGCTCGCCGACCGGTACGCCCGCGACCTCCCGGGCGTCGAGCGGATGACGATCTACACCGGGCCGAGCGAGGCCAGCTCGTTCCTCGAGGGGCGCAAGCTCACGTTCCGTCGCCGCAGCACCGACGCCGAGTTCTGGCGGGTCATGGAGTTCGCCTTCGTCGAGGGCGGTCCCTACACGGACGACGACGACGAGAACGCGAGGCGGGTGGCGGTGATCGGCGAGAGCGCCCGGCGCCACTTGTTCGGCTCGGAGCCGGCGCTCGGCCGGTCGTTCGAGCTGGACGGAGCCGAAGTTCGCGTCGTCGGAGTCGTCCGCGACGCGCCGTCCCACCGCCTGCACTCGTCGTCCGACATCTGGATGCCGATCCGCGCGAACACGGCCTCCGGGTTCTTCGACCGCCTGGTGGACGGGTGCGAGGCGGCGTTCCTGCTGGAGCCGGGCGCGGACCCGGAGCGGGTCCAGGCCGCGTTCCGGGAGCGCCTGACCCGCGTCGAGTTCCCCGACCCCGAGCAGTTCCACACCATCGTCGGCCTTCCGATGACCCAGCTCGAGCTGCTCGCGCGCCTCGGATCGCAGGCGGACGAGTCCTCGCCGAGACTCGTCGTCGCCCTCTCCCTGCTCGCGCTCCTCGCCTTCATGGCGCTGCCCGCGATCAACCTGGTCAACGTCAATCTCAGCCGCATCTACGAGCGCAGCGCCGAGATCGGCGTCCGCAAGGCGTTCGG
>CAZPWK010000284.1:0-3245 GCA_964590285.1 uncultured Acidobacteriota bacterium
GGGAGCGGGGCGCTCCGCGTCCCGGGTGGTCGTGATCGACCCGGGGCACGGCGGCGTCGAGACCGGAGCGATCGGCCCGACCGGGCTCCGCGAGAAGGACGTCGCGCTCGACATCGCGCGCCGGCTGCGGAGCGCGCTGGCGCGCGAGGACGGGGTGACCGCCGTGCTGACGCGCGACGAGGACCGCCTCGTCCCGCACGACGAGCGGGCGGCGATCGCGAACCACAACCGCGCCGAGCTGTTCGTCTCGATCCACCTCAACGCCTCGAGGAGGGCCGGCGCCTTCGGGGCGGAGACGTACTTCCTCTCGCCCGACGCGACCGACGACGAGGCCCGCACGCTCGCCGCGCTCGAGAACCGCGCGTCGGACGTCGCGGAGGCCCCGCCGGACGGGCCCGCGGAGCCCTCGGACCGTGGGCTCGACCTCGTGCTCTGGGACCTCGCGCAGAACCAGTACCTCGCCGAGAGCGGCCGGCTCGCGGAGTCGGTCCAGGGCGAGATGAACGCGCTGGCGGGGACGAGGGACCGGGGGGTCCGGCAGGCCCCCTTCCGGGTCCTGATGGGCGCCACGATGCCCGCGATCCTCGTCGAGGTCGGGTTCCTGACGAATCCCGCGGAGGAGGAGCGCCTCCGGGATTCGGCCCACCTCGACCGCGTCGCGGAGGCGATCGCCCGAGCCGTCGCCGGCTACCTCCGCGGCCGGGAGAGGCTGGACGGCCCCGGAGCCTCCCGTTGACCGCGCGCGGGGTCCCGGCCGTCCTGATGCTGGCCGCGGCGCTCGCCCTCGCCGCCTGCGGTGGCGACGGGAGGACGCGGCGGGAGCCCGCATCGGACTCCGACACGGAGCCGCGGCCGCCGGAAGAGACGGAGGAACCCTCGGGGCTCGAGCCGCTCGACCGCGAGGTCGTGACGATCTGGTTCCCGTCGAGCCGGAGCGCGGGGCTCGCCGGCGAGCCGCGGGAGATCTTCGCGACCGCCTCGCCCGCGGACCGGGCGAAGCAGATCGTCGCCGACCTGATCGCGGGGCCGGAAACCGACGCGGCGCTTCCGGCGCTCCCGCCGGGCACCCGGCTCCGGCAGGTCTACGTCCTCGAGGACGGAACCGCCTGGGCGGACTTCTCCGCGGAGTTCCTGGCGGCGGTCGGGACGGGAAGCTCCGACGAGATCCGGGCGGTCTACGCGATCGTGGACTCCCTCGTTCTCAACGTGCCGGGAATCGACCGCGTCGGGATCCTCGTCGAGGGGGCGCCGTGCGAGGGCTCGGGCGGTCATCTCGACCTGCGGCGGCCGCTCCCGCCGGACCGATCGCTCCCCGAGGTCGTGCCGGCCGAGCCGCCGCCGCCGGAAGGGGGTGAGGTCCCCCCGGAGGGCGAGGGGCGGGAGACGGCTCCGGCCGGGGACGCGGCGAGCGTGGTGTGAGGGGGGAGATGGACGCGCGACCGATCGGCGTGTTCGATTCCGGGGTCGGGGGGCTGACCGTCTTCCGCTCCCTCGAGGCCGCGCTCCCGGGCGAGTCGTTCGTCTACCTCGGCGACACGGCGCGCGTCCCGTACGGCACCAAGTCGCCGGAGACCGTCGGCCGCTACGGGGTCGAGGCCGCACGGTTCCTGCGGAAGCAGGACGTCAAGATGGTCGTCGTCGCCTGCAACACCGTCTCGTCGGTCGCGCTCGACGCGGTCGCCGCCGAGGCGGGCGCGCCGGTGATCGGCGTGATCCTCCCCGGCGCGCGGCGCGCGGTCGAGGCGACGCGGCGCGGGCGGATCGGCGTCATCGGCACGCGGGCCACGATCGCGAGCGAGGCGTACCCGCGGGCGATCCTGGCGCTCCGCGAGGACGTCGAGGTGTTCAGCCGGCCGTGCCCGCTCTTCGTTCCGCTGGCCGAGGAGGGATGGACCGACAACGAGGTGGCCCGCCGGACGGCCGAAACCTATCTCGCGACGCTCGAGGCGGCCGGGGTGGACGCGCTCGTCCTCGGGTGCACGCACTACCCGCTGCTCGCGGGGGTGATCGGCGAGGTGATGGGGAGGGACGTCGCGCTCGTGGACTCGGCGGAGGCCGTCGCCTCGGAAGTGCGCGGGCGGCTCTCGGCCGAGCCGGGGCTCGCGGCCCCCGCGGGCGGCGCGCCCGCGCCGAGCCGCTTCTACGTCACGGACTCGCCCGCGCCGTTCGCCGCGGTCGCCGAGCGGTTCCTCGGAAGGCCGGTCGGCCTGATCGGCCGGGCCGGGATCGCGGGAGAGTGAGGGGATGACGCGCCACGACGGCCGCGCGCCCGACGCCCTGCGCCCGATCGAGATCGTCCCGGGGTACCTGCGGAGCCCGGCGGGCTCGGTGCTGATCTCGATCGGCGACACGCGGGTCGTGTGCGCGGCGAGCGTCGAGGAAAGGACCGCCCCGTTCCTCAAGGACACGGGAGAGGGCTGGGTGACGGCCGAGTACGCGATGATCCCGGCGGCGACCCACACGCGGACCCCGCGCGAGGTCGCGCGCGGCCGCCCGGCGGGGCGGACGATGGAGATCCAGCGGCTCGTCGGGCGCGCGCTTCGGAGCGTCGTCGACCGGAAGGCGCTCGGGGAGCGAACGCTCTGGATCGACTGCGACGTGATCCAGGCCGACGGCGGGACTCGCACGGCGAGCATCACCGGGGGGTTCATCGCCATGGCGCTCGCGCTCCACGCGCTCCTCGACCGGCGCGCGATCGCCGCGCCCCCGCTCGTCGGGATGGTCGCGGCGGCGTCGGTCGGGATCGTCGAGGGGAGGGCGGTGCTGGACCTCGACTACGTCGAGGACTCGGCGGCCGAGGTCGACATGAACGTCGTCCGCACCGACGACGGGCGCTACGTGGAGATCCAGGGGACGGCGGAGACGACGCCGTTCGGCCGGGACCAGCTGGACGGGCTCCTCGCCCTCGCCGACGGCGGCATCGACCGGCTCCTCGAGCGCCAGCGCGCCGCGCTCGGCCCGGCGCTCGGGCGCCTCACGGCCCGGCGTTGACCCGGGTCCTGGTCGCGACCCGGAATCCGGGGAAGCTTCGCGAGTTCGAGGAGGCGCTCGCCGCCGAGGGGATCGAGGTCGTCGGTCTCGACGCGCTCGCCGACCCTCCGGTCGTCGAGGAGACCGGCGCGACCTTCGAGGAGAACGCCAGGATCAAGGCCGAGGCCTGCTCCGCGCGGACGGACCTCTTTGTGCTCGCGGACGACTCGGGCCTCGAGGTGGACGCGCTCGGCGGCGGCCCCGGCGTCCGGTCC
>CAZPWK010000285.1:0-3234 GCA_964590285.1 uncultured Acidobacteriota bacterium
GGACGTCGTCCTCTTCGCGGTCCCCGATCGCGAGATCGCGCCGCTCGCCCGCGCCCTCGCCCGCGCCCTCCCGCTCTGGAAGGGGCGGACCGCCCTGCACCACGCCGGCGCGCTCGGAACCGCCCCCCTCGCCCCCCTCGCGCGGCGCGGCGCCCGGGTGGGAGTCCTGCACCCGCTTCTCGCCGCCGGGAGCGGCCCCGCGGACTTCCCCGATGGGGCCCGCGCGAGAATCGAGGGCGATCCCGGGGCGCGAAGGGTCGCGGCCCGCATGGCGAGGGACCTCGGCCTCGTCCCCTTGCGACTTCCGGACCGGGGACGGGCCCCGGACCGCGCGGCCTATCACGCGGCCGCGTCGATCGCATCGAACGACGTCGTCGCGCTCCTCGCGATCGCCCTCGACCTCCTGCGGGCGGCCGGGCTTTCCGAACGTTCCGCCCTCGCCGCCCTCGCGCCGCTCGCACGCGGCGCCGTCGACCGGATCGCGGCGGAGGGGCCGGCGAGAGCCTTGACCGGACCCGTCGTCCGGGGGGACGCGCGCACGCTCCGGGCGCAGTTCCGGAGGCTCGCGCGCCTCGACCCGGCCGCGCTCGGGGCTCACCTCGCGCTCTCCGAGCGCCTTCTCCGCCTCGCCCGCTCGGCGGGCCGCATCGACCGCGCGGGCCGGGAGGCGATCCGGCGGGCGATCGAGGAGGCCCGTCGTGGCCCGGGGAGAGGGCGCGGGTTATAGTGTCGTGACCGGAGGGGAGGGATCATGACGCGAGGAACGTCGGCGCGCTCGCGGTGGCTGCTCTTGGCGGCGCTTTCCGCCGCAGCGCTCGCATCGGTCGCCTTCGCGCAGACGGCGCCCGTGCGGCCCGCCGCCGTCCCGTCGTTCCCGGAGGACACGGGGGCGGGAGAGTGGCCGGGGACGTACCTCTACACCTGCCGCGACTTCAAGCTCGCGCTCTGGATCCGCCTCCGGGACGGGAATCCGGAGATCAAGGCCCGCTTCCTCTCGCTCCAGGCCCCCGAGTCGTTCGAGACCGACTGGAACGGCGACGCCTCCTACTACTTCTCCGGCCTCCCCGGGACCTTCTCGCTCCGCCTCGGGAAGCGCGGCGACCGGAGGATCGAGGGAACGTGGAAGCGCGAGCTGCAGCACCCGACCGAGGGCATGCGCGAGGAGGGGGCGTTCTCGATCTACCGCTCGGGATACGGCCGCGCGATCGTCATGAAGTTCGACCGCTTGGATCGGGAGACCTACGTGGGGGGCGAGCCGCGGGTCGTTTCGTCCGGCCCGCTCGCGTGGACGTTCTGGAAGCTCTCGAAGCGATCGGACGCGCTCTGGGAGGAGCTGCCGATCTGAGGCCCTCCGTGACCGCCTTGCGGCCGCCGCTCCCCCTTGGCCTGCTCCTTCCGGTCGTCCTCCTCGCCGGGGCGCCGGCGATCCGGGCCGCGGAAGCGCCCCGCTTCCCGGTTCGGGCGGTCAAGCTCTCCGGGAGCCCGTCGGATCCAAGGGTCCTGGCCCAGCTGGATTTCTCGTTCTCCCTCGGGTTCGACGCGGTCTGGGTCTACTCGCACGAGGCGGGCCGATGGGCGGATCCCGGCGGCGGCAGCCCTCCCGCCCTCGACCCCGCGTTCCTCGCTCTCGCGCGCCGGTGCCGCGAGCGAGGCGCGAGGATCCTCGTCTCGGTGAACCCTCCGGCGGACACGGGCCTCCGGTTCGTCTACCGCGAGCGCGAGGGGGAGCGACGGATCCTCTCCTTCTTCCGCCTGCTGCGGCGCGAGGCCGGGGTCCGGGACTTCGTGCTCTCCTTCGACGACCAGCCGACCGAGCTCCGGGAGATCCGCGACGTCCTCCGCTACGGGCGGAGCGCCGCCCCCGCCCACCTCGATCTCGCCCGCCGCGTCGCCGGGCGCCTCCCGCGCGGGACCCGGCTTTGGCTCTGCGCCTCCGTCTACTCCGACGTCCACCTCGGCGACCGCGGCGGGCCGTACTCCGCGCCGTTCCTGGCGGGGCTGCCGACGCTGCCTCCCGGCATCGGGATCGTCTGGACCGGCTCCGCCCCGATCTCCCCGGCCATCGACGCCGACATGCTGCGCCGCGCGCGATCCTTTCTGGGCGGGCGGGAGATCCTCCTCTACGACAACTTCTCCGCGATCGAGGGAGGCGGCAACGCCCTCTCCGCCCAGCTCGGCCCGATTCGCGGCCGCGGCCCCGATCTCGCCGCCGGGGCCGCGGTCTACCTCGCGGTCCCCCTCTCCCCTCCGGGAGCGTCCCGTCTCTCCCTGCTCACCGTGGCCGACTACCTCTCGGATCCGGACGGATACGACGCGGACCGGAGCTGGCAGCGCGCCATCGACCGGCTCGCGGGGCCGGACCCCGCGGCGCGCGAGGCGCTGTCGACCCAGGCGCTCGAGTGGCGGGGGTGGGAGGGCGGCCGCCCGTTCCGCCCGTGGGACCCGGCCTCGCCCGAGGAGGCCGCCGCGGCCCTCGCGGACCCCGCGGCCGTCGCGGCCTGGGAGTGGACCGTGCGCCGCTACCCGGAGAGAATCGCGGCGCTCCAGGGGCTCGCGGACCGCGCGTTCCGCGACGCTCTCGTCGAGATCATGGAGCGAAGGCTCGCCGTCGCGCGGACGGTCCCCCTCGCCGTGGAGTACCTCGCGAGGCGCCGCGCCGGGCGCTTGGACCTCGAGCCGCTCGTCGAGGCCGTCCGCGAGGAGCGGCGGCGCGCGGCGGCGGGAACGGGCGCCGCTCTCCGGGCGCTGGACGCGTTCCTCGCCGCGGCCGGGATCCCGGCGCCTCCGTTGTAGAATCCCCGTTTCTCCCCGGCGCCTCGGGCGCCGCGTCGGGCCGGCGCCGGCCGCCCCGGAGGGAACATGGTCGAAGCCGTCGGGAAAACGCTGCGCGATTCGAAGGCCGCACGCTGGACGTCCCTCATGATCGTTTCCTTCACGATGCTCTGCGGCTACTACGTGGCGGACATCATGTCGCCGCTCAAGCCGCTGATCGAGCAGCAACTGCACTGGACGAGCTCCCAGTACGGGTTCTTCACGGGCGCGTACGCCTGGTTCAACGTCTTTCTGGCGATGCTGATCTTCGCCGGATTCGTCCTCGACAAGATGGGAGCGAGGTTCGCGGGGTTGCTCGCGGGGGTCCTGATGGTCGCGGGATGCGCGGCCAAGTACTGGGCGGTGAGCACGCACGCCCTCGACGGGAGGGAGATCCTCGGCGTCCACGGCCAGGTGATGGTC
>CAZPWK010000286.1:0-3197 GCA_964590285.1 uncultured Acidobacteriota bacterium
TTCGAGGCGCGCGATCCGGACGCGGGATTATCTCACCCCGCGCGGCTCCTCCGCTACCTCGACCCGCGAGGGCGCCCGCGCGCCGCGGGGAAGCCGGACCCCGTCTTGGCGGCCGAACGGTAACGCTGGTAACGTCTGACCCCATGAAATACGCGATCGTCCTTCCCGACGGGGCTTCCGACGAGGCGCTGCCGCAGCTCGGGGGCCGCACGCCCCTCGAGGCGGCGCGGATCCCGAACATGGACCGGGTCGCGGCGACCGGGCGGCTCGGGCGCGCGGTGACGATCCCCGCGGGATTCACTCCGGGGACCGACGTCGGCACCCTGTCGGTGCTCGGCTACGACCCGCACCGCTACTACTCGGGCCGGGCGCCGATCGAGGCGGCGGCGAAGGGCCTCGCGGCGCGCCCGGACCAGATGATCTTCCGCTGCAACTTCGTCACCGTCCTCGACGGGCGGATGAAGGACAACACGGCGGGGCACGTCTCGCAGGAGGAGGCGGACGCCCTCGTCGCCGACCTGAACGCGGCGCTCGGCGCGGAGGGGTGCGAGTTCCACGCGGGGGTCACCTACCGGAACCTGATGCTCCTCGCGGACGCGGGGGCGCTCTCGCTCCGCTGCGCCCCGCCGCACGACATCCTCGGCCGGGAAGTGGCGGCCCACGCCCCCGAGGGCGACGGCGCGGAGCGCGTCGGTCGGGTCATGGATGCCGCGGCGGCCCTCCTCGCGGACCATCCGGTCAACCGGCGCCGCAGGGAGCGCGGGAAGGACCCCGTGACCGGCATCTGGCTCTGGGGCCAGGGACGCCCGGTCCCGTTCGAGAGCTTCGCCTCCCGCTACGGACCCTCGGGCGCCGTGATCACGGGGGTGGACATCCTCCGGGGGATGGCGCGGCTGATGGGGATGCGTCGTATCGAGGTCCCCGGCGCGACCGGGTACATCGACACGGACTACGAGGGGAAGGGCCGGGCGGCGGTCCGGGCCCTCGAGGAGCTGGACCTGGTCGTCGTCCACGTCGAGGCCGCGGACGAGGCGGCCCACATGGGGAGCCCCGAGGAGAAGGTCCGCGCGCTCGAGAGGATCGACGAGGCGGTCGTCGGCCCGCTGCTCGAGCGGCTCGGAGGGTTCCCCGCCTGGCGGATCCTCGTCGCCGCCGACCACCCGACCCCCTGTACCACACGCGGCCACTCGGCCGAGCCGCCCCCCTTCGCCCTCGCCGGAAGCGGGATCGCGCCGGGACCGGGCGCGCGCTTCACCGAGGCCGAGGCGGTCCGCGCCGGCTTCTGGGTGGACCCCGGCTGGGCCCTCATGGAGAGCTTCGTCCGGGGATGAGGGGAGCGAGGGCGGGCGGGCCGGGCCCGCCCGCCTCGGGCGCTACTTCCGCTTCGCGCCGTGAAGCGCCTGATCGAGATCGGCGATCACGTCGTCCGGATGCTCCGCGCCGACGCACAGGCGCACGAGGTTCGGCGGGATCCCGGCCAGCTTCCGGCCCTCCTCCCCCTGCTGCTGGTGGGTGGAGATCGCCGGGATCGTGGCGACGCTCTTGATCCGGCCGAGGTCGGTCGCCCTCCAGATCCGCTGCAGCCCGTCGAAGACCTTGCGCGTGGTCTCCGCGCCGCCCCGGACGCAGAACGACATGAGGTGGCCGTAGCGATTGACCGGCTTCCCGTACAGCTCGTCGTGCTCGGCGTCCACGAGCCACATGTACCGGCTCGCGAGGTCGTGGAGCGGGTGGTTCGGCAGCCCGAGGTACTCGACCTTCTCGATCGCCGGATGGCCCTGCAGGAACTTCGCGACGGCCATCGTGCTGCGGCTCATGAGGTCCATCTTGGAGCGGAGCGTGCGCATGTCGTTCAGCGTGAGGATCGCCTGCATCGGGTGGAGATTCGGGCCGTAGTCGCGGTTCGGGAGGTACTTGATGTAGAGGGCGAAGTCCTCCTTGAGGGCGTCGTTCGGGATGGCGGTCGTCACCCCCTTCCGGGCGACGACGGCGCCGCAGACTCCGAACCCGCTCGTGGTGAGGCTCTTCGTCGCGGACTGGACGACGATGTCCGCCCCGTGCTGGATCGGGCGGAGCAGGGCGGGAGTCGCCACCGTCGAGTCCACGATGAGCGGCAGGTTGTGGGAGTGGGCGAGATCGGCCACGGCTCGGATGTCGAAGAACCCCTGCTGAGGGTTGCTCGGCAGCTCGCCGTAGAGGAACCGCGTGTTCTCGTCGATCTTCGACGCCCACTCGTCGACGCGGGTCGGGTCCTGGATCCAGCGGCACTCGATGTCCCGCTCCTGGGCGAGCCGGACGCTGAACTGCTGGAAGGTGCCGCCGTAGCACTGCGCGGTCGCGAGGAAGTTGCGCCTCTCGCCCGGGTCGTGGCGGATGTGCATCAGGAACGGCTGGACCGCCGTCATGATCGCGGCCATTCCCGACGACGTGGAACAGGCCGACGTCTCGCCGTCGAAGCCGTATCCCTCGAGAAGGGCGAGCGTCCACTCGTAGTAGTACGTGGACGGGTTGGCGATCCTCGAGTAGCACCAGGTCGGGATCAGGTAGGCGAGCGCCGCGGCCATCTCGTCCGAGTCCCGGTAGGCCTGCGACGCGCTCATGAACACCGGCTCGATGATCGCGCCCTGGTAGTCCTCGATCGCCTCCTCCACGGAGTAGAGGCCGTGCACGGCGATCGTGTCGAACCTCCACTTCTTGACGACGTCGCGGATGTAGCGGGACCGCCGGGCCAGGTACTCGTTGTTCTTTTCGATGTATCGCCGCATCCCCGGTGTGATCGGAACGTCTCCGCCGTACATGACCTTCCTCCCGCGCGCGAAGCGCGAACGACGACCGCGCCCTTGAAGCGGAACGATACACCATCCGCCGAGGCCGGGACAACGCTCGAAACGCGCGCGGAACGCGGGTTTCCGGAGCGATCCGGTCCGCAATCGCGGATGCGCTATCATGCGTTCGGGAGAGAGCGTCATGCCTTCCGAGCCGGTGCGCTACTACAGCACGAACCGGAGCGTCCCTCGCGCCACGCTGCGCGAGGCGCTGCTCCGGGGCCAGGCCGCGGACCGCGGGCTCTTCATGCCCGAGGCGTACCCGAAGATGCTCCCGAGAGAGATCGAGGCCCTCGCGGAGCGGAGCTACCCCGAGGTCGCCCGCTTCGTCCTCGAGCGCTTCACGCGGGGCTCGATCGACGGGAGCCGCCT
>CAZPWK010000287.1:0-3192 GCA_964590285.1 uncultured Acidobacteriota bacterium
GCAAGTCGGGAGTCGGGGTGATCGTCGAGGACGCCCTGATGCTGGCCATGGGCCTGGCCCTGCTCTTCGACCGCAAGAAGGGATAGCCCCTCGGCCTCTCTGGTTGAATTCTTGAGGCAATCCGTGTATATTTTCCTGAATATTCGATGGATCAGGAGATGACCGATGGCTAAGAAGACCGTCTATTTCTTCGGGGCCGGGGCCGCCGAAGGCAATATGAAGATGAAGGACGTCCTTGGCGGCAAGGGCGCCAACCTGGCCGAGATGGCCGGGATCGGACTGCCCGTCCCGCCGGGCTTCACCGTCTCGACCGAGGTCTGCGCCCTCTTCTACAAGAACAAGAAGAGGATCCCGGAGGCCGTCCGGCTCGAGGTGGGCGGGATCTGCGCCCGGTGCGCGGCGCGCCGGAGTCACCCGAGGAGCGCGAAGCGCAGCACGAAGAGGAGCCCGAGGGCGTAGACGAGCGCCGAGGCCTCGCGCGGCCGCCCCGCGAGCAGCTTCAGGGCCGGGTACGACACGAAGCCGAACGCGATCCCGTCGGCGATCGACCAGCTGAAGGGGATCCCCACGATCACGAGGAAGGCCGGGAAGGACTCCGTCGCGTCCTTCCAATCGATCCGGAGGAGGTTCCCGGCCATCAGGCTCCCGACCACGATCAGCGCCGGCGCCGTCAGAGGCTGGAGCACGGCGCCGCCGTCGACCGGCACGCCGCCGCCCACCATCCGGACGAGCGGCGCGGCGAACAGCGCCGCGAGGAACAGCGCGCCGGTCACGACGTTCGCCAGGCCCGTGCGAGCCCCGGCCTCCACCCCCGTCGCGCTCTCGACGTAGGCGGTCACGGTGGAGGTCCCGAGAAGGGAGCCGAGGACCGTCCCCGAGGAGTCGGCCATCAGCGCGCGCGTCGCGCGCGGGAGCTTCCCGTCCCGGAGGAAGCCGGCCTGCTCGCCGATCCCGATGAGCGTCCCGATCGCGTCGAAGACCGCCATGAACAGGAACAGGACGACGATCGGGACGAGGTTCGGGTCGAGGAGCGCCTCGAGGTCCAGCTGCAGGAAGGTCGGCGCGAGCGACGGCGGCATCGCGAACGCCCCCTGCCAGCGGACGAGACCCGCCGCCCACGCCAGGGCCGTGGATGCGGCCATCCCGAGCAGGATCGCCCCGCGGACCCGGCGCGCCATCAACGCGACCGTGATCGCGAGGCCCGCCCACGCCACGAGCGTCGCGGGCCGGGTGACGCTGCCGAGGTGGACGATCCCGCCTCCGGCGGGCCGCTCGACGATCCCGGCGTTGACGAGGCCGATGAAGGCGATGAAGAACCCGATGCCGGCCGCGATCGCGTGTTTGAGCGAGGCGGGCACGGCGTCGATGACGAGCTCGCGGACCCTGAGGAACGTCAGGAGGAAGAACGCGACCCCCGAGACGAACACCGCCGCGAGCACCGCCTGCCAGGGAACGCCCATCCCCGCGACCACGCCGAGGAAGAAGAAGTTTTCCCCCATCGCCGGCGCCATCGCGATCGGGTAGTTCGCGGCAAGGCCCATCACCCAGGTGGCGACCGCGGCGGAGAGGCAGGTGGCGGTCAGCACCGACCCGAAGTCCATCCCCGCCTGCGACAGGACGGCGGGGTTGACGAAGACGATGTACGCCATCGTCATGAACGTGGTCGCGCCGCCGAGGACCTCGGCGCGAACGCTCGTGCCCGCCTCGCGGAGCCCGAACCACCTCTCGAGCAAGGCGCTCACCTCGCGACGATTGTAACGCCTCTCCCGGGGGCGGGGCCGCCGCGCTACGACCGCGTCCCGGCGAGCCCGAGATCGTCCGCGATCCCGCGGAGGGCCTCCAGCACGAAGGCGACGTGCTCGTCGACGCCCATTCCGAGGAGCGCGGACCCCTCGACGATCTCGTCCCGGTTCACGGCCCTGGCGAACGCCTTGTCCTTCATCCGCTTCCGGACCGACGGGACCTGCAGATCGTGGAGCGACTTCGACGGCGTCACGAGCGCGCACGCCGCGAGGAAGCCGCAAAGCTCGTCGCACGCGAAGAGGGCGTTCTCGAGCGCGGTCTCGCGGGCCACGCCCGCGTGCGACGCGTGCGAGAGGACCGCGCGCCGGAACCACTCCGGGTATCCGCGCTCCGCGAGGATCTCCGCGCCGCGAAACGGGTGGTTCCCGGCGTCCGGCCACCGCTCGTAGTCGAAGTCGTGGAGGAGCCCCACGAGCCCCCACGCGTGCTCGTCCTCCCCGAGCCGCCGCGCGTGGGCGCGGAGCGCGGCCTCGACCGACAGCGCGTGCTTGACGAGCCCCGGCGCACTCGTGTACTCCCGGAGCAGCGCCATCGCCTCGTCCCGCGCGGGGAGCTTCGCTTCCATGTCGGATCCTCCCGCGGACCCGGCCGGGGGGGCCGCGGGGCGGGCACCCGCGTCCCCCCAACGGCTCAGATCGGGTTCCCGTCCGCGTCGAGGAGGCGGATCTCGCCGAAGCCGAGCTCGGCGAGGGACGCCTCGATCTTCGCGCGATCGCCGACCACCAGCCAGACGACGTGGTCGGGCTTCAGGAGTTTCGGGGCGGCCTCCGACAGCTTGGCCAGGTCGAGCGCCCGGACCCTGGCCGGGTAGGTCGCGAAGTGGTCCTCGGGAAGCCCGAAGCGGACCATCTCCTCGACGGAAGCGAGCACCGCCCGCGAGGTCTCCCACGTTCCGGGAAGCGTCAGCGTCAGCCCGTCCTTCGCCTGCTGCAGCTCGTCCGCGACGAGGGGCCGGAGCCCGAGCGGGCCGCGGAGCTCCTTCGCGATCTCCTGGATCGTCTCCTTCGTCTTGTCGGTCTGGACCGAGGTGTACGCCAGGAACGGCCTCTGGCCGCTCGCCGGCACCACGAAGCTTCCGGCCCCGTAGGTCCAGTGCTTGTCCTCGCGCAGGTTCATGTTGATGCGCGACGTGAAGGTCCCGCCGAGCAGGTAGTTGATCGCCTCGAACGCGATCTCGTCCTGGTTCGCCCGAGGCGGCGCGAGGTGCCCCGCGACGACGACCGACTGGACCGACCCCGGCCGGTCGACGACGTAGACGACGGGTCTCGGCTGGTGGTCCACCTTCCGGAGGTTCTTCTTCGGCACGTCGCCCGGCTTCCAGTCCCGGAAGAGCGCCTCGATCTTCGGGCGGATCTCGGCGAGCGTCGTGTCGCCCACGACGAACAGGGT
>CAZPWK010000288.1:0-3185 GCA_964590285.1 uncultured Acidobacteriota bacterium
TGCGCCTGCTGCTCGATCCGCCCGACGCGATCGTGCGGTTCGACGGCCGCGTCGCGTCGCGGTCGACGGAGGGCGTCTACCCGACTCTGCCGGGAAGCCGCGCGCTGAGGGTCGAGAGGAGAGGATTCGACGCCGAGGAGCGGACGGTCGACGTCGCCATCGGGCAGGAGATCTCCCTCTCCGTGCGTCTCGTCCCGAACGCCCGCACGGTCGTGCTGAGGACGGAGCCCGAGGACGTGCGGGTTCTGGTGGACGGGAGGGAGGCCGGGCTCACCGCCCGCCCGAGATTGCCGGACGGGACCCCGCTCGAGGGCCGGGCGGCCGAGCTCCGGCTCGAGGATCTCCCGCTGGGCGAGCACGAGTTCACGCTGGAAAGGACCTGCTTCCGAACCGTCACGCGCCGCGAGATGCTGGCGGTGGACCTGATCGACCGCTCGCCCCTCGTTTCCGAGGTGATCGAGATGGTCCCGGTGATCTCCACGCTGGCGGTGCGCGGCGCCGTGAAGGGCGCCGAGGCGTTCGTGGACGGGAGCCCCGCGGGAGTCCTCCCGCAGGAGGCGATCCGCGTGTGCCCGGGATTCCGGACCGTGGAGGTCCGCGCGAGGGGACGCACGCTCTGGCGGGAGCGGATGGATCTCGAGGAAGGCCGGTCGAGATCGATCGACGTCCGCCCGCGACCCAACCTCGTGCTGGCCGGCGCCGAAACCGTTCCCGCGGGCTTCGAGGATCTCGCCGCCTCGACGAGTCCGGCGGGCACCGTCGGACTTCCGGCCTCGGGCGATCCGGGCGACGCGGCCGCCTGGGAGCAGGTCGATCTCCCGCCGGACGCCGATCTCGTCCTCGCCCTGGAGCCCGCCTCGGGCCTGCGGGCGGCCCGGCTGCTCCTCTACAGCCCGATCCTGAGGATCGTGGAACCCGTGGCCGACTCCGGCTTCGACGGGCATCGGCCGGAGTGGTCGCGGGCGGTCTTCGGCCTCGGCGTCGCCGACAGCCGGATCGGCGGGCCGGCGAGGGTCGTGCACGTGGCGCCGGCCGGACCGGCGGAGGCCTCGGCCATCCGGGTGGGCGATCGCGTGCTGGCCGTCGGCGCCTCGAAGGTCTCGGGCTCGGCCGAGGTCGTCGCCGCGCTGCGCCGGCAAGCGCCCGGCGCTCCGGTGGAGATCGCGGTAGAGGGGTCCGGCTCGGGGCCGCGGACCGTGCGTGCGACGCCGTCGGCCTCGCCGCTCGTCGGGGAGAGCCGCGGGCCGGCGCCGGCCGGCTTTCTCGCCGCGTGGGCGGCGAGCGACGGAGCGGCGGGAGGAGAGACGGCCGCGTCCGCGCTCGCGAACCTGGCCCTTCTTCTGGCGGGGCACGGGAGGCACGAGGAGGCGGTCGCGGTCTGGAGCCGGGTCGACTTCGGCGAGCGGCGCGGCATCGGATCGGGAACCGTCGACTACCTCCGCGCGCTCTCTCTCGAGGCGCTCGGGCGCGAGGCCGAGGCGCGGGACGCCCTCCTCCGAGCGCGCTCGTCCTCGGCGACGATCGGGGACGACGAGGGGCTCGCGATCGCGCCCGCGGCGGCCGACCGCCTGGCCGATCTCGGGCTCGCGACCGGAAGGGATCGTCCGCGGACGGTCCCCACTTCTACTGCGCGGTGACTCTGGGGTCGGATGCGAGGGCGACGTAGCGCAGGGCCTCGCGGGTCTGCCCGATCCGCTCGCCGCTCCGAAGCTCCGACGCGGTGATCTCCTGCAGGAGCCAGTCGACGTCGGAGGCCCTCCGGGTCTCCAGCCTCCTCTCGAGGCGTCCGAGGGCCGCCTCGAGGTCCTGCCGCGTCAGCATGGCAGCGGCCGGCCGCGAGCCCCTGTGGATGGCCTCGACCTCGTCGATCCGTCGATCGAAGCGGTTCCGCTCGCTCGCGAGCGCCGCTTCGAGGTCGGTCTTCCGGACGACGTCCGGTGCCTTCGCCGAGGGCTCCGCGCCGATCGGGTCGGGAGCGCCCGAGCGTCCCGCCCAGAAGGCCAGTGCGATCGCGATCGCCCCGCAGGCGATCCCCGCCGCGAACGCCGGGAAGGGCCTCCGGAAACCGGAAGACTCGAGGACGACGACCCTGGGCGCGATCGGGACCGCGGGCTCCGCCTCTCGCAGCGCGCCGCGCGTCTCGGCGAGGCGGGCGAGATCCTCGCGGCACGCCGCGCAGACCCGGAGATGCCCCTCGAGACGAGCGGCTTCGTCGGGGTCGATCTCGTCGCAAACCCTCTCGAGGATCCGTTCCTTCCAAGATTCGCAGGCCATGGCCACCTCGTCTCCGTCAGGGCGCGCCGATCCCGCGGCGGCCGAGCTCGCTCCTGAGCGCGCTGAGTCCGTAATACATCCGCGACTTCACCGTGCTCTCGGGACAGCCGAGGATCTCCGAGATCTCGCGGAACTTGAGACCCTCGTACTCCTTGAGGATCAGGACCTCCCGCTGCTCGCGGGGGATCCTCCCGAGCGCCGCGGACACCGCTCGACGCCGCTCCAGAAGCTCCAGCGCGCGACCCGGATCGTCGGTCTCCGCCGCCGCAGCGTTCCGGGGTACCGCCGGACTCTCCCGGTCCTTGGGCTCGTTCTCGATCGAGATCCACTTCCAGCGCCGCCGGCGCCGGATCTGGTCCCGACACAGGTTGAGCGCGATCTGGTACATCCAGGTCGAGAAGCGCGCCCCCTCGCGGAAGCGCTCGGATCGCCTGAGGATCCTCAGGAACGTCTCCTGGCAGACGTCGCGCGCGTCCTCCGGCTTCTCCAGAAGGCGGACCGCGAAGCGGAACAGCGGCTGCTCCCACCTCGCGACGAGAACGCCGAGGGAGTCCGTGTTCCCGGCCTGAACCGCGAGGGCGAGATCCTCGTCGCTCGGTGAGGGCACCGGCACCTCCATCGGCTCCGCGCGGCGATCCCGAGAAGCCGCCTTCGCAGATGGTACGCCCCGTGCGGCGGGACGGACGAAAGGGAGAGGCCGCCAACGATTGTCGCTCGAAACCACCGGGCACGACGGAAATCGTCGGGCGCGACGACCGGGAGTGGTCGCCGTCATCTTGGAACTCTAAATTCTTCAATGTGATAGCCGTGAACAACCGATGTGGCGCGACCGTTGCTGCTCGGAGTGAACCCGGGTTCGACCCGAAGGAGCGGACGCGTGCGCGTTTCCGGAGCGCAACGGGCTTCGAACT
>CAZPWK010000289.1:0-3185 GCA_964590285.1 uncultured Acidobacteriota bacterium
CGGGCGGGCCACTCCCGTGGAGCTGGAGTTCCTGCAGGTCGAGAAGCTCTGACGCGCGGAACCTCGCGGGCCGGCCTGCGCGATCCCGGGGCGAAGGAAGCACGGAGAAGAGATTCATGGCGAAGAAAGTGATCGGTCAGATCAAGCTGCACATCCCCGCCGGCAAGGCGACGCCCGCCCCCCCGGTCGGGCCGGCGCTCGGCCAGCAGGGGGTGAACATCATGGACTTCTGCAAGTCCTTCAACGCCCGGACCGCGAAGGGCGAGGGGATCCTGACCCCGGTCGTGATCACGGTGTACCAGGACCACTCGTACACCTTCGTCACGAAGACGCCGCCCGCGTCGGTGCTCCTCGCGAAGGCGGCCGGGATCCCGAAGGGCTCCGGCGCGCCGAACAAGGACAAGGTCGGGAAGGTGACGCGGGCGCAGGTCGAGGAGATCGCCAAGACGAAGCTCCAGGACCTGAACTGCGACACGCTCGAGGCCGCGGTCCGGATCGTCGAGGGGAGCGCCCGGTCGATGGGAGTGGAGATCGTCGGATGACGAGGAGGCACGATGCCGAGCCACGGTAGGAAGTACATGGAGGGGCGGGCGAAGATCGAGGACCGTCTCCTCGACGTCGCGGCGGCGGTGGGCGCCGTCCGCGGGGCCGCGTTCGCGAAGTTCGACGAGACGCTGGAGCTCGCCATGCGGCTGGGCGTGGACCCGAAGCACGCCGACCAGATGGTGCGCGGCACCGTCGTGCTGCCCCACGGGACCGGGAAGTCGAAGAAGGTCCTGGTGATCGCCGCGGGCGAGAAGCTCAAGGAGGCCGAGGCGGCGGGCGCGGACCTCGTCGGCGGGGCGGACATGGTGGCGAAGATCCAGGAGGGGTGGACCGACTTCGACGCCGTCATCGCGACCCCGGACATGATGAAGGACGTCGGCAAGCTCGGGAAGATCCTCGGCCCCCGGGGGCTGATGCCCAACCCGAAGACCGGCACCGTGACCTTCGAGGTGGCCAAGGCGGTCCGCGAGATCAAGGCGGGGAAGGTCGAGTTCCGCGTGGACAAGACCGCGATCGTCCACGTCCCCGTCGGCAAGCTCTCGTTCCCGGACGCGAGCCTCGTCGAGAACGCCCAGGTGGTGATCCAGGCCGTCGTGAAGGCGAGGCCGTCCGCGGCCAAGGGACGCTACGTCAAGTCCATCTACCTCTCGTCGACGATGGGGCCGTCCGTCAAGGTCGATCCGGTCGTCGCCGAGGCGGCCCAGGCGTGAGGTGACCGTGAACCGCACCGAGAAGAACGCCGCCGTCGAGGAGATGGCCGGGCTCCTCCGGCAGTCTCCCAACGTGTTTCTCGCGGACTACCGCGGGTTGAGCGCCCAGAAGTCGAGCGATCTGCGCCGCCGCATCCGCGCCACCGGGGGCAGGTTCCGGGTCGTCAAGAACCGGCTGGCCCGGCGCGCCGGCGTCGGGACCCCCGCCGAGGCGATCTCGGCGAGTCTCGTGGGGCCGTGCGGCCTCGCCACGCACTCGAGCGACCCGATCGCCCTCGCGAAGGTCCTGGCGGAATTCAGCAAGGACAACCCGCAGCTCCGCCTGGTCGCGGGCGTGGTGGACGGGCACGAGGTGCTGGACGGCGACGGGATCAAGGTGCTCGCGACGCTGCCCGGGCTCCCGGAGACGCGCGCGAGGCTCCTCGCGCTCGTCCAGACCCCCGCGACGATGCTCGTCCGCCTGCTGCAGACCCCGGGCTCGCAGATCGCCCGGGCGATCGACGCGCGGCGCGAGGACCAGGAGAAGGGCGCAGCGGCGCCCTGACGTCGAAAGAGACCCCGGCGCGAGGGCGCCGGTCGCCCGTTACGGTAGGTTCGTCAACCCAAGCGCCGCGGCGAGGCCCGGCGCGGACTCGCCGAGAGAGAGCAGGAGGATTCCCGAAATGTCCGACCTTCAGGCAATCGCCGACAACCTGAGCACGCTGACCGTCATGGAGGCGGCGCAGCTCGTGAAGATGCTCGAGGAGCGCTGGGGCGTCTCCGCCGCGGCCCCGGTCGCCGTGGCGGCCGCCTCCGGCGCCGCCGCCGCCGCCGCCGTCGAGGAGAAGACGGAGTTCGACGTCGTCCTCAAGGAGGTCGGCGAGAAGAAGATCAACGTGATCAAGGTCGTCCGCGAGGTGACGAGCCTGGGCCTCAAGGAGGCCAAGGATCTCGTGGACGGGGCGCCCAAGACCGTGAAGGAGGGCGTCACGAAGGACGAGGCCGAGGCCATCAAGAAGAAGTTCGAGGCCGAAGGGGCGAAGATCGAGATCAAGTAGGGAGGCCCGCGTGACGTTTGCGAAACCGGCCCCCGGACCCCGGCAGGGGCGGCGGGCCGGAGGAGTGGGCGCCCGCAATGAGGGGGACGTGTGTCCCCGCCACTCGCGGCCCGGGCGATCGGGCCGTCGGCAGGGGGTGTAAACCGCGATGTCCGAGACCCTCCATCTCGTGCCCTCCGAGCAGGCCAGCTTCTCGAAGAGCCGGACGGCGATCCCGATCCCGAACCTCATCGAGGTCCAGAAGCGCTCGTACGAGCGCTTCCTGCAGATGCGGTCGGTGGCGTCCGACCGGGAGAACGCGGGCCTGCAGGCCGTGTTCAAGTCGGTGTTCCCGATCCGCGACTTCCGGCAGACCTGCTCGCTCGAGTTCGTCGAGTACACGATCGGGAACTGGGAATGCAAGTGCGGCGAGCTGCACGGGATCGAGCACCTGCGCGGCGAGTGCCGGTTCTGCGGCCACAGGCTGATCGCGCCCGAGGCGAGGGGGGAGGAGATCGTCTGCGAGGCGTGCGGCAACCCGACCCCGGTCGTCGTCCGCGAGTGCGAGCACTGCGGGGACCCGGTCGGCCTCAAGTTCAAGTACGACGTCGAGGAGTGCCAGGGCCGCGGCCAGACGTTCACCGTGCCGCTCAAGGTGACGATCCAGCTCGTCGTGTACGACAAGGACCCGGACACGGACGCCCGGAGCATCCGGGACATCAAGGAGCAGGAGGTCTACTTCGGCGAGATCCCGATGCTCACGGAGAACGGCACGTTCATCGTGAACGGGACCGAGCGGGTCATCGTCAGCCAGCTCCACCGGAGCCCCGGGGTCTTCTTCCAGGCCGACTCGGGGCGCACGGTGATCATGGCGAAGGTGATCCCCTATCGCGGGTCCTGGGTCGAGTTCGAG
>CAZPWK010000290.1:0-3122 GCA_964590285.1 uncultured Acidobacteriota bacterium
ATGCAAGGCGAGGAGCTGGCGGCGGCGATCGAGCCGTTGCACGAGAGCGGGTTCGGATGGGCCCTCGCCTGCTGCGGCCGGGACGACGACATGGCGAAGGAGATCCTGCAATCCGCCTACGTGAAGATCCTCGAGGGGAAGGCCCGCTTCGACGGCCGGTCGACCCTCAAGACCTGGCTCTTCGGCGTGATCCGCAGGACGGCGGCCGAGCACAGGCGGCGCGCCCTCGTCGACTCGGCGAGGCGCGCGTTCGGCGGCCGCGACGACCGCGCGCCGGCCGCCTCTCCCGACCCGGAATCGCGCCTCGTGGAATCGGAGAAGGGGCGCGCGGTGCGGCGCGCGCTCGGCCGCCTCTCGGGGCGCCAGCGCGAGGTGCTCCACCTCGTCTTCTACGAGGACCTGACCCTCGAGGAGTGCGCCCGCGTCCTCGAGATGTCGGTCGGCTCGGCGCGGACCCACTACGAGCGCGGGAAGGCCCGCCTTCGCCGGCTGCTGCCGCGGGAGGTCGCTTCATGACGGACCCCGGTGACGACCGCGATCTGAGGTCGATCTTCGCCCGCCTCCGCGAGGAGGACCGCCGCCGCGCGCCCGCCTTCGGGCGCGTCTGGAGCGCTGCGGGACGGCGGGCGGCGGGCGAGGCCGCGGCGCGCAGCGCCCCGTGGCGCTGGGTCGCGGCGGGGGCGGTGACCGGCGCCGCGGCGCTCGCCGTCGCCTCGGCGCTCCTCCTCGGGCCGGCGCGGTCCGGCCGCTCGGTGGCCGACGCGATCGTCCTGGCCGAGAGCCTCTCCTCCTGGGAGGCGCCGACCGACGGCCTGCTCGACGCCTACCGTTTCGACCTCCTGGACTCGGTGCCGACCCTCGAATTCGACTTCATGGATCTCCCGACGGCGGACGCTTCCGCGGAGCCCGGCGGCGGGGACCCGACGACCACACGGTGAACGCACGGACTTCGTTCAAGAAGGAGGAATCCCGATGAGACGCATACTTCCGATCCTCGCGATCCTGGTCCTCGCGACGGCCGCCTTCGCCCAGGCGCCGGTCCGCGTGGGCCGCGGATCCGGGCCGATGGCGGGCCCGAACGCGCACGGACCCCGGGCCGAGTTCCGCGAGCACCTCTTCCCGCCGCAGCTGATCCTGAGGCACCAGACGGAGCTCGGCATCACCGACGCGCAGATCGAGACCCTCAAGAAGCTGATCCACGAGTCGCACGGGAGGACGATGGACCTCCAGATCGACCTCCAGCGGGTGACCGAGCGGCTCGAGAAGGTCGTCGAGCCGACGCGCGTGGACGAGGCCGCGGCCCTCGCGGCGTCCGACGAGGCGATGGCCCTCGAATCGCAGATCAAGAGGGCGCACCTCGCGCTCCTGGTCCGCGTGAAGAACCTCCTGACGCCGGAGCAGATCGAGAAGGCGAAGAGCCTCCGCGGCCGCCCCGGCGGCCCCGACCCTCTCGACTGACCGGTTCCCGGGGGGACGCCTTCGCGACCGAGGGCGTCCCCCGCGGCGACCGCCTCCCCTCAGGCGGACCGCTCCATCGTCAGCAGCGCCTTCCCCTCGCTCCGGCGCGGGAGGTGCGAGGCGAGGCCCTCCCGGACCTCCTCGAGCGGAATCCTCGCGGCGATCTCGGTGCGGAGGACGCCTTCCGCGATGAGCCGCCGCGAGCGGCGGACCGCGCGCCACGCGCGGACCGGCCCGCGATCCCGGATCCACTCGCCGAGATAGAAGCCGCGGACGCACTTCGTCCGGGCGATCAGATCCATGGGAGCGATCCCCGAGCAGGCATCGCCGGACAGGGCTCCGTAGAGGACGACCTCCGCGCGGCGCGGCAAGGAGCGGAGCAACCTGCCGGTCATGTCGCCCGCGACGGCGTCGAACGCGATCGTCGCGCCCAGATCGCGCGCGTGTCTCGCGAGCGACTCCTCGAAGTCCGGGTCTCCGGAGCACAGAACGGGGCCCGCCCCGAGCGCGAGCGCCGGCTCGACCTGGCGGGGGCTCCGCACGATGCCGACGAGCGGGATCCCCTCTCGCCGGAACAGGCGCGCGAGCATGCGTCCCACCTGGCTCGAGGCGGCGCTCTGGATCGCGGCGCGGTGCCCTCCGGAGCGGAGGCATTCCAGAAGAGCCAGGCAAGACAGCGGGTTCAAGAGGGAAGTCGCCCCCTGTTCGAGGTCGAGGAACCGCGGGAGAGGGAAGCACTCGCCGGCCTTCGCCACGAAGAACTCCGCCCAGGTGCCGTCCCGGTCCGCCGTGCGGGCGCACGAGACACGCCGGCCCGCGAGGAGCCGAGCGAGGAGTCCTCCGCCGCTCGCGACGACCGTCCCGGCGCCTTCGCGCCCCGGCACGGCGGGGAACGTCCTGGTCTCGCCGTACTTCCCCTGGAGGAACATCAGGTCCGAAGGGTTGCACGGCGCCGCCGCCATCCGGACCAGGACCTCGCCCGGCCCCGGGCGCGGCACCGGCTTCTCGACGACCCTGAGCGCGGCGATCGCGTCGGCCGCGATCGGCCGGTACGCGTCGAGGACGACGGCGCGCATCGTCGTCGGCCCCGTCACGGCTTGGCGTAGAGGTCGATCATCCGCTCGATCGCCCGCCGGCAGACCCGGCAGAAGCCGACCTCGTCGCGCGTGTACATGATGCAGTCGGTCTCCGGGCGGTAGAGCCCCTTCGCGCGGTACGACGCCCCCTCGAACGCGCCGACCTTCCCGGAGTACGCCATCCCCGCGAGCGTCGGCGTGTCGGACTTCTGCTGCTCGCGGAAGAGCGCGTCGAACTCCGCCTCGGGCGCCTTCCGCCGGATCAGCTCGAGGCGGCGGTCGAGGAACTCCTTCGCCCTCTTCTCCCAGACCTCCTTGTCCCACGGCGTCGGGACCGGCGTGCCCGGCTCGACCAGGTCCGCCCACTTGAGCTTGGCGGGGTCGAGGAGGGCGGTGACGTTCGGCTCCCAGGGCTCGACCGCGATCGGCGCGGCGTCGGTGTAGGCGACGGGCGAGAAGTAGTACTCGTCGGCGAGCCCCGGGGAGTGATGCCCGAACTCGGGGATGAACACGTAATGAGCGAAGGCGGGGTCCGCCACGGTGGTCCCCGACAGCGCCTGGCAGATGGGCGTCGTGCGGGAGCTGACC
>CAZPWK010000291.1:0-3101 GCA_964590285.1 uncultured Acidobacteriota bacterium
AACGTGTTGCCGGCGATCACGGTCCGGGCGGGCGCGTCCTCGAGGAGCTGCACGTAGATGCCTCCCCCGATCCCTCCCATGCCGCTCTCGTTCCGTGCGATGTTGTTCACGATCAGGTTGTCCTCGATCCGCCCGCCGTCGCAGACCTGCGCCGTGATGCCGGCGCCGGTGGCCGCCACCGTACCCCGGATCGTGTTGCGCGCGACCCGGAACCCCGGGCACGCCATCAGGTCCACCGCCCCCGTGTTCGAGCCGAAGTACACGGGAGCGTAGAGGTAGTGGACGTTGTCCGCGATCGTGTTCCCGACGATCGCGGGCCACGAGTTCCAGGCGAAGATCGCCGCGCCGTACGGGGCGTGGTTCGAGCGGATCTCGTTGCCCTCGATCTCCGGCATCGAGAGGGTGGCGTAGATGCCTCCTCCCTGGCTCGTCCAGTGGAGCGCCTCGTTGTCTCGGATGACGTTGCCGCGGATCAGGGCGTAGCTCCCGTAGAGGCCGATCCCGCCGCCGGTCGCGTTCTCCGTCGTGTAGGGGCCGCCGAGGGAGTTGTCGCGGACGACGTTGTTCTCGAGGATCGGGGAGCTGACGTTGCAGTCGATACCGCCCCCGCGGCCGCCGGGGCCCCCCGGATCGAGCGGGCTACCGAGGGTCGGCTCCCCGCCGTGCTGCACCGTGAAGCCGTCGAGGGCGCTGACGCGGTGCCCGGCCAGGGCGCTGAAGACGACCGTCGCCACGCCGCCGCCGTCGAGGACGGACGGGTGGGCCGAAGGGTCGCGGGAGTCCCGCTCCGTCTCGTCGCCCGCGAAGCCGCCGTACGCGTGCACCCAGGCGGGAAGGAACAGGTGCTCGACGTACGTTCCCTCGGCGACCCACACTTCCCCGCCGAGAACGTACGCACGGTCCACTCCCGCGCCGACCGTCGCCTTGGCGGTGGACCAGCTCAGGCCGTCGGACCCGTCGTCGCCCCCGGGCCTCACGTGCACCACGGGGATCGTCACCTGCCAGAGGGTCCCGTCCGACTCGTCGGCCCCGATGTCCACAGCCGCGCCGAGGATCCGGGGATCCCCGTCGATGTCGGTGCGGCCGGCCCCGACCGCGTCGTTCGCGCCCGCGTCCACGCAAGGCGAATCAGGCTGCAGGTGCAGCCGTCCCGTCGTGTACTCGGCCAGCAGCGGGTCCGCCGAGAGGTTGCCGTCGGCTCCCGTCAAGTCGTCGAGGCCGAGGTAATCGCTCCGCTCGCCGCGCGCCGTGTTGCCGTACACGTCGTTGAAGCGGACCGTCGCGGCGGCCGGCCCCTCGTTCTCCCGCTCGAGCCCCCAGGTGTTGTACGCGACCAGGTTGTTCGCGATCGTCGGGAAGGTCTGGCTCCAGTAGATCCCGGACCCGTTGTTCGCGACGACCGTGTTGTTGACGATCGTCGCCGCCTCGATCTCCGAGTCGATCACGGCGATCCCGCCGCCCGAGCGGGCCGCGTTGTTCGCCGCCACGAAGTTGTCGACGATCGTCGGGGCCGCGATCCCGAAGGCGACCGGCTGGCCGTCCACCCGGTCGGAGGTCGCGAAGATGCCGCCGCCGCCGAGGAGCATGACGTCCTCGATGAAGTTCGCCGAGTTCTCGTAGATCAGGTTGTTGGCGATCCGCGGCGAGCACACCTTGGCGGAGTCGCTCGTCCAGCACCCGATCCCGCCGCCGAACCCCGAGACGTAGTTCCGCGCGATCCGGTTCCCGACGATCTCGGGCGACGCCCCGATCAGGGCGATGCCCCCGCCCTGCACAGCGCGGTTGTTGTAGAGGACGTTCCCCGAGATCTCGGCCTGCTGGACCGGCTCGGTCAACTTGTGCCCGAACAGGCGCATACCCCCGCCGACGCCGTCGGCCAGGTTGTTCGCGATGACGTTGTTCGCGATCACGGGCGCCGAGCCGACGACGGCGAACCCCGCGCCGTCGGACGTGAACCCCGTGGCGCGTCCGTTGAGGACGTGGAACCCGTCGATCCGGGTGTCGCGGCTCGCGAGGCCGGTGATCGTGACGACGATCCCCGAGTTCGTCCCGTCGAGGGTCGTCACGTTCGCCGCCGGGTCGCGCTCGTCCCTTACGGTCTCGGTGCCGGCGAAGCCTCCGTAGAGGGCGACGTTGACCGCGATCTCCCCCGAGATCCGGTTGTGGACGTGCTCGGCGTAGGTCCCGGCGGCGACCCAGATCTCGTCCCCCTCGGAGGCGGCGTCGATCGCCGCCTGCACCGTCGCCTTGGCGTGCAGCCAGTCGCTGCCGTCGTTCAGGTCGCTTCCGTCGGTCCGGACGTGGAGAACGGCGGCGGAGGCCGCGGTCGCCGAGAGCGCGAGCGCGACGATCGAAAGGAGGAGCTTCCGGAGGAGACGCATGGCGGACTCCGTTTCCGAGAGGGCGGCCCCGGGCGGACGCGGCCCCGGGCGGCCGGTTCGGAAGGCGATGGGGATGAGCATGCTCGCCCGCGCACGGAACCGGGAGGCGCGCCATCCCCCCGAACGCGCGCGCCGCGCGGTTCCGCGGTCGCCCTGATCGTACGCCCACCCCATGAGGAAGGCCATCGAAAATTCGGGCGCCCCGCGGGAGACGCCTCCACCGGGCGCGGGGGCGCGGCCGCCCGCCGTTGCGACGAAAACGCCGGCAACCTACAATCTCGCGCGTGAGGATCCGGACGCCGTTTCCCGCGCGCCTCGCCGCGACCGTCGCGGTCTCGCTCGCGACGGTATCCCTGGGAGCGGCCGAGCCGGCGACGGTCCGGGTCGCCGCCGACGCCTCGGGAGCTTCGACGCGCCTCGTCCTGACCCTTTCCCGCCCCGTCGGCTGGGAGATCGGGTCGGGGGAGGGGCGCGTCTCGATCGCGTTCGCGGAGCCGGTCCAGGTCCTGCCCCCGGAATCGCGCCTGAACGACCCGATCCTGTCGTCCTGGCGGTCGAAGGACGAGCGCACGCTCCTGCTCTCGACCGGGCCCGCCTTCCGGAAGCTCGAGAGCTTTGAGCTCAGGAACCCGGCGCGCCTGGTCCTCGACCTCCAGGGGGAGCGGCCGGCCGGGTCGGCCCCGCTCGCCCGGGCGGGAGCGGGGCGCTCCGCGTCCCGGG
>CAZPWK010000292.1:0-3084 GCA_964590285.1 uncultured Acidobacteriota bacterium
CCGCCGGCTTCCGAGGGGCCCGGATCAGCGCCATGCCGGCCTCCTCGGGGGTCCGGTTCCCCTTGCGGCCGTTGCAGGCCAGGCAGGCGCACACGACGTTGTCCCACGCCGACGAGCCGCCCCTCGAGAGCGGCACGACGTGATCGAGGTTGAGCTCGCGCTGCGGATACCCGCGCCCGCAGTACTGGCAGCGGCTGCGGTCGCGGAAGAAGAGGTTGCGCCGGGTGAACCGGACCTCGCGCCGCGGGAGCCGGTCGTAATGGAGGAGCTGGATCACCCGAGGGACCCGGATCGCGCGGCGCGGCGTCCGGACGACGTCGTCGCCCGCGCCCGGCGGGATGTCGCACCAGTTCTCGAAGTCGTAGGTGGCGAAGTCCGGACCCACCGCCCGCGCCCGGCCCCCGCAGAAGAGCACGAACGCTCGGCGCACGCCCGTGACCTGCACCGCCTGGTACAGGCTGTTCAGGACGAGGACCGCGCCGTCCGCCATCTCCGCGCCGCCTCCGCTCAGCCCCTCCGGCGGCTCGTCCGCGCCCCGGCGACTTGCGCGCGCTCGAGCGCGAGTCGCACGAGCCGGTCGAGGAGGTCGGGGTACGGGACGCCCGTCGCTTCCCAGAGCTTGGGGTACATGCTGATCCCCGTGAAGCCGGGGAGCGTGTTCACCTCGTTGAGGAGCACGCGACCGGAGCCCCTCTCGAGGAAGAAGTCCACGCGGGCCATGCCCGCCAGATCGAGAGATCGGAACGCCTCGATCGCGATCCGCCGCACGGTCGACGCCGTCGCTTCGTCGAGCGGCGCCGGGATCACGAGCCTCGAGGTGCCGTCCACGTACTTCGCCGCGTAATCGTAGAACGCTCGGGAAGGCAGGATCTCCCCGGGGACGGACGCCTCGGGATCGTCGTTCCCCAGGACCGCGCACTCGATCTCCCGGGCGTCGATCGCGGCCTCGACGACCGCCCTCCGGTCGAGGGCGAGAGCGGCCTCGAGGGCCGGCCGGACGCCGTCGCGATCCTCGACCCGGGAGACGCCGACCGACGATCCCCCGTTCGACGGCTTGACGAACGCCGGAAGGCCGATCTCGTTCGCGATCCGCGCCGCGGCGCCGGAAGGATCCAGGTCGAACCGGGCGCAGTCGATCCACCGCCACGGCCCGACCGGCAGCCCGCGGGACTCGAAGACGGACTTCGCCAGGACCTTGTCCATCCCGAGCGCCGAGCCGAGGACGCCGGCGCCGACGCAGGGGATGCCGGCGAGATCGAGCAGCCCCTGAACCCGCCCGTCCTCGCCCCCCCATCCGTGGAGGACCGGGAACAGGACGTCGATCGGAACCCGGCTCGAGGTCCCGTCCGCCTCGACCCGCAGCAGCCCCCCCCCTCCCGGATCGGCGACCAGCCGGGCCCCGTCGTCGTCGCCGCCCTCGGTCTCGTCGGTCCGCGCGGCTCCTCCTTCGAGCACGCCCCGCGAACGCTCCGGCGAGAGCCAGCGCCCTTCTCCCGTCACGGCGAGCGGGACGATCCGGTACCGCCCCGGGTCCAGGCCGGAGGCCACGCCGCGCGCCGAGACGACGGAAACCTCGTGTTCGACCGAAGCCCCGCCGAACAGCAGGCCCACGCGGAGCCGCGCCGCGCTCACGGCGCTCCGCCTTCCCGGGGCGCGCCCTGCGAAAGCGCCCTCCGGATCGCGGAGTCGTCCACCGCCTCGGGGCCCGCGCCGCGCGCCACGACGCGCCCGCCGGAATCGAGGAGGACGTGCTCGGGGATCCGGTCGACGGCGAACGCCTCGCCCGCCTCGCCGCTCGCGTCGAACAGGACCTTCCCCGGCGGTCCGGACCGCGCCGCGAAGCTCGCGAGCCGCTCGACGCTCTGGCGGGCCGGCACGCCGACGAGGACGAGGCGATAGCCGGCGTCCCTCCACCGGTCCTCCGTCTCCCGGAGTCGCGGCAGCTGCGCGAGGCACGGTTCGCACCAGACCGCGAAGAAGAAGACGTGGAGCGCGGGGGCCCCCGCCTCGAGACGGATCTCCTCTCCCCGGACCGGCTCGACGAGACGCACCGGGAGCGGCCCCTCGGCGGCGAGCGGGACGGGAGACAGCATCGCGAGAGCGGCCGCGGCCGATGCGAGCCGCGCCGGTGCCGGCCTCACGACGGGATCCCCCGGTGGAGGAACCGGCTGACCGCGATCCAGACGAACCCGGCGCCGACGAGGATCATCAGGGCGCCCATCACGGTCTTGATCGCGACCATCCAGCGCCCGGGCTTGGGCATGCTCCCCAGGAGACCCGTGAAGGCCCCGAGGACCAGCAGCAGGAACCCCATGCCGAGCGCGAACACGAAGGTCAGGACGGCGCCCCAGAGAATCTCGTGCCGCACCGCGACGTAGGTGAGGAGCACGCCCAGGACGGGGGCGGTGCACGGCGCGGCGACGAAGCCGGCGGCGATTCCGAGCAGGAGCGCGCCGAGGTAGCCCCCCCGGAGCGTGCCGGCCGCCTGGATCCTCATGAGCCCGGCCGGGAGCCGGATCGTGAAGACATCCAGCATCTCGAGCCCGAACGCCACGATGAGCAGGCCGAAGACCAGCGGGAGCCACGGCGTGTCCGTCAGCTTGCTGAAGTTCTTCCCGAAAGCCGCAGCGGTCACGCCCAGCGTCGTGTACACGGCGGCGAGTCCGAGGACGTAGACCGAGGAGAGCGCGAGCGCCCGCCGCCGGTTCCCCTCCGCCGCCCCCCAGATGTAGGGGACCATCACCGGGTACATCGGATACACGCACGGCGTCAGGCTCGTCACGAGCCCCGCGACGAACACGATGAGAACGGCGGCGAACGAGCCGGAGTCCAGCTGGCCCTGCAAGACCTGCCCGAGGGCGTAGCCCCACTCGTTCAGCCTCTCGATCATGCGAGGGCCTTCTCCACCATGTCCGCCAGGACCCGCTTCGACGCGACCCCGAGGTGCTGGCCCTTCACCGCGCCGCCGCGGAACACGAGCACCATCGGAACCGAAAAGACCCCGAAGCGCGCCGCCGTCGCCGGAGCGCGGTCCACGTCGACCTTGACGACCTTGAGCCGCCCCTCGAAGTCCCCCGCCAGCTC
>CAZPWK010000293.1:0-3042 GCA_964590285.1 uncultured Acidobacteriota bacterium
CTACGGCCGGATCTGCCCGATCGAGACCCCCGAGGGCCCGAACATCGGCCTGATCTCCTCCCTGTCCTGCTACGCCCGGATCAACGACTACGGGTTCATCGAGTCGCCCTACCGGAAGGTGGAGAACGGCCGGATCGTGGACCACGTCCGGGTCGTCCGGACCGGCGACGGGCCGTACAAGCTGAACGAGACCGTCCGGGCCGAGGAGTTCGAGCGCGAGCGCGCCCGGGTCGCGAAGTCGGGCAAGACGCCGCCCGAGGCCGAGGCGCACTCGTTCTACCTCGCCGCCTGGGAGGAGGACCGCGCGGTCGTCGCCCAGGCCAACGCCCGGCTCAACGAGGACGGCTCGTTCGTCCAGGACCGGCTGAACGCCCGCGTCGCCGGCGAGTTCAAGCTCGTCGCGCGCGAGGAGGTCACCCACATCGACGTCTCGCCGAAGCAGCTCGTGTCCGTCGCGGCGTCGCTGATCCCGTTCCTCGAGAACGACGACGCGAACCGCGCTCTCATGGGATCGAACATGCAGCGGCAGGCCGTTCCCCTCCTGCGCCCGAGGGCGCCGTTCGTGGGGACCGGGATGGAGTCGATCACGGCCCGCGACTCGGGCGCGGTCGTGGTCTGCCGCAGGGCGGGGGTCGTGGACCTGGTGGACGCCCGGCGCATCATCGTGCGGGTGGGCGCCGAGGGGCGCGAGGACTTCGGAGCGGACATCTACACGCTGGTGAAGTTCCGCCGCTCGAACCAGAACACCTGCATCAACCAGCGCCCGATCGTCCGGAAGGGGCAGCGCGTCGAGAAGGGGCAGGTCCTGGCGGACGGGCCGTGCACCGACCTCGGCGACCTTGCGCTCGGCCGCAACGTGCTCGTGGCCTTCATGTCGTGGCGGGGATACAACTTCGAGGACGCGATCCTCGTGTCGGAGCGGCTCGTCCGCGAGGACGCGTTCACCTCGATCCACATCGAGGAGTTCGACATCGAGGCGCGGGACACGAAGCTCGGCCCCGAGGAGATCACCCGCGACATCCCGAACGTGGCCGAGGAGTTCCTCAAGGACCTCGACGAATCCGGCGTCATCCGGATCGGCGCGACGGTCAAGCCGGGCGACATCCTGGTCGGGAAGGTCACGCCGAAGGGCGAGACGCAGCTGACGCCCGAGGAGAAGCTCCTGCGGGCGATCTTCGGAGAGAAGTCCGGCGACGTTCGGGACGCCTCGCTCACGACGCCCCCGGGGATCGAGGGGACAGTCGTCGACGTGAAGATCTTCTGCCGCAAGGGGGTCGAGAAGGACCAGCGGGCGCTCGAGATCGAGAAGGCGGACATCGAGCGGATGCAGAAGGACCTCGAGGACCAGAAGCGGATCCTCCTCGAGGAGGACCGGAAGCGGCTCATCGAGCTGCTCGAGGCGGAGCGCCTGACGTCGCCGCTCAAGTCGCGGCGGACGCGGCAGGTCGTCCTCGACGAGGGGGCGGTCCTGACCCGCGAGATCATGGGGGAGATCGAGACCGAGGACCTGCGCCGGTGCGAGATCCGGCCGAGCCGGGCGGAGAAGCTCCAGGAGATCCGCCGGATCGAGGACCGGACGAAGAAGCGGATCGAGATCCTCAAGAAGCTCAACGAGGACAAGATCGCCCAGCTGCAGAAGGGCGACGAGCTCGTGCCGGGCGTCATCAAGATGGTCAAGGTCTACGTCGCCATGAAGCGCAAGCTCTCGGTGGGCGACAAGATGGCCGGAAGGCACGGGAACAAGGGGGTCATCGCGCGGGTCCTCCCCGAGGAGGACATGCCGTGGCTGCCCGGGGGCCGAGCGGTGGACGTCGTGCTGAACCCCCTGGGCGTCCCCTCGCGCATGAACGTCGGGCAGATCCTCGAGACGCACCTGGGCTGGGCCGCCGCGGAGCACGGGGCGCGGATCGGAAGGGCCCTCGCCGCGGGCCGCGCCGAGGCCGCGGGCGAGATCCGGAGCTACCTCGTCGAGGCGCTCCCCCCGAGCGAGCTCCGGAGCGAGATCGAGTCCGCCGCCGACGACCGCGTCCTGGAGATCGCGAGGGCCTGGAGCGAAGGGGCCCGGTTCGCCTGCCCGGTGTTCGACGGCGCCTCGGAGAGCGACATCAAGCGGCAGCTCGACGCCGCGGATCTCCCGGGGTCCGGGAAGATCCGGCTGCGCGACGGCCGGACCGGGGAGGTCTTCGAGCAGCTGGTCACCGTGGGCTACATCTACCTGATGAAGCTCTCCCATCTCGTCGACGACAAGATCCACGCGCGCTCCATCGGGCCGTACTCCCTGATCACGCAGCAGCCGCTGGGGGGCAAGGCGCAGTTCGGCGGCCAGAGGTTCGGGGAGATGGAGGTGTGGGCCCTCGAGGCCTACGGAGCGGCGCACATCCTCCAGGAGCTCTTGACCGTCAAGTCGGACGACGTCTACGGGCGCACGAAGATCTACGAGTCCCTCGTCAAGGGGGAACCGACGGTGGAGCCGGGACTGCCCGAGTCCTTCAACGTCCTCGTGCGCGAGTTGCAGAGTCTGTGCCTCGACGTGGAGCTCCTGAGCGACCGGCCGGACGCCAGGGGCCCCTCTACGATCTGACGCGGGAGGAGACGTGAACAGGCCTTCGTTCCTCTTCGACAAGGCGAGGACGATCAACGACTTCAACGCGATCCGGATCAGCCTCGCGAGCCCCGAGAAGATCCGGTCGTGGTCGTACGGCGAGGTCACGAAGCCGGAGACGATCAACTACCGTACCTTCAAGCCGGAGCGGGACGGGCTGTTCTGCGCCAAGATCTTCGGCCCCGTCACGGACTGGGAGTGCCTCTGCGGCAAGTTCAAGCGCATGAAGCACCGCGGGGTCGTCTGCGACAAGTGCGGGGTCGAGGTCACGCAGAGCAAGGTCCGGCGCGAGAGGATGGGGCACATCGAGCTCGCGAGCCCCGTGAGCCACGTCTGGTTCTTCAAGGGGCTTCCGAGCCGGATCGGCCACCTCCTGGACATGTCCCTCCGGGAGCTCGAGCGCGTTCTCTACTTCGAGGCCTACGTCGTGGTGGACGCCG
>CAZPWK010000294.1:0-2995 GCA_964590285.1 uncultured Acidobacteriota bacterium
CCACCACCTCAGCCAGCGCGAGCAGGAGCAGATCTGCCGCGGCTGGGTGCGCCAGGTCGCGCGCGACGTGGGACACGTCCGCGACGTCCCCGCGCCCGACGTCATGACCTCCGGCCAGCACATGCTCTGGATGCTCGACGAGTTCGAGGCGATCCACGGCGGCCACTACCCCGGCTTCATCACCGGGAAGCCGGTGGGGCTCGGCGGGTCGCTCGGCCGCACCGAGGCCACCGGCTACGGCGTCGTCTTCACGGTCCGCGAAGCCCTGCGGGAGCTCGGCATCGAGCCGAAGAGCACGACCGCGAGCGTCCAGGGGTTCGGGAACGTCGCCCAGTACGCGATTGAGCTCTACCACCAGATGGGCGGGAAGGTGACGTGCGTGTCCTGCTGGGACCAGGCCGACCAGACGTCGTACACGTTCCGCAAGAAGGACGGCGTGGACCTCGGGGCCCTCATGTCGATCACGGACCGCTTCGGCGGGATCGACAAGAAGAAGGCCACGGACCTCGGATACGAGGTGCTCCCCGGGGACGCGTGGATCGAGCAGGAAGTCGACATCCTGATGCCGAACGCGATCGAGAACCAGATCACCGGCGAGAACGTCGAAAGAATCCACAAGAGGGTGAAGCTGATCGCCGAGGGCGCCAACGGCCCGACCACGCCCGAGGCCGACGCCGTGATCCAGAAGCGCGGGATCTTCGTCGTCCCGGACTTCCTCGCCAACGCGGGCGGCGTGACCTGCAGTTACTTCGAGCAGGTCCAGTGCAACATGAACTACTTCTGGGAGAAGGACGAGGTGCTCGGGAAGCTCGACGTCAAGATGACGTCGGCCTACCACGCGGTGAGCGAGCTCGCCCGGAAGCAGAAGCTCTACATGCGCGACGCGGCCTACGTGGTCTCCGTGAGCCGGGTCGCCCAGGCCTGCCGCGACCGCGGCTGGGTCTGATCCCGGGGGTCCCGGCCGGGGGCGCCGCGCTCCGCGACCGCGGGGCGCGGCGCCCGCAAGCGTTACAATCGGGTTTCGGCTCTCCCGCGGAGCGAGGCCCATGAGCTTGCCCGAGGTCCCCGAGATCCCCAGCTTCGACCGCCGCTTCTTCGACGGGGGCGAGCGGTTCACCCGGATCGGCGACGGCTCCGTCGGGGGAAAGGGCGCCGGGCTGCTCCGGATCCACGACATCCTCCTGTCGCGCCTCGACCCGGAGGCGTTCCCGGACTTCGAGGTGAGCATTCCCACGCTCACCGTGGTCGCGACCGGCGTCTTCGACGCCTTCCTCGATCGCAACGATCTGCGCGGGATCGCGTACTCGGACGAGCCCGACGAGACGATCGCCCGCGCGTTCCAGAGGGCCAGCCTCCCGGCGGAGATCCTCGGAGACCTCCGGGCGCTGGTCGAGCAGGTCCGGCAGCCGCTCGCGGTGCGCTCGTCGAGCCTCCTCGAGGACGCGCTGTACCGGCCGTTCGCGGGCGTGTACGCGACGAAGATGATCCCGAACCACCAGCTCGACCCCGACTCGCGCTTCCGGCGTCTCGCCGAGGCCGTCCGGTTCGTGTACGCGTCCACGTTCTTCCGCGGCCCGAAGAGCTACATCCGAACGACCGACCGGTCGATCCGGGACGAGAAGATGGCCGTCGTGATCCAGGAGGTCGTGGGGAGGCGCCGGGGCGACCGGTTCTATCCCGACCTGTCCGGCGTGGCGCGCTCGTACAACTTCTACCGCTCGGGGAACGCGAGACCGGAGGACGGGGTCGCGAGCCTCGCGCTCGGCCTCGGGAAGACGATCGTGGACGGGGGGCTCGTCTGGACGTACTCGCCGGCGTTTCCCAAGGCCTCCCCTCCGTTCGGGTCGGTCGCGGACCTCCTGGAACAGACGCAGGCAAGGTTCTGGGCGGTGAACATGGGGAAGCCGCCCGCCCACGACCCGACCCGAGAGACGGAGTACCTGGTCGAGCAGGGGCTGTCCGAGGCGGAGGAGGACGGCTCGCTCCGCCTCGTCGCGTCGTCCTACGACGCGGGATCGGACCGGCTCCAGCCCGGGCTCCACGGGTCGGGGCCGCGCGCGGTCAACTTCGCTCCGATCCTGGTGCACGGCGCGCTCCCTCTCAACGGCCTCGTCCGGAGGCTGATGGACGACTGCGAGGCCGCCCTGGGGGACAAGGTCGAGATCGAGTTCGCGGTGACGCTTCCCGGCTCCGGCGGCGGGCGGGCGCGATTCGGCTTCCTGCAGGTGCGCCCCCTCGTCGTGTCGCACGAGTTCGTCGAGGTCTCCGCCTCGGACCTCCGGACGGAGGACGTCGTCCTGTCCTCCGACGACGTGATGGGAAACGGGGTCGTGCGGGGCCTTCGCGACGTCGTGTACGTGCGCCCGGACCGCTTCGAGGGCAGGTTCAGCCGCCGGATCGCGGGTGAGATCGCCGCGATCAACGACGCCCTGCTCGACGCGGCGCGCCCGTACCTCCTCGTCGGGTTCGGGCGCTGGGGGTCGTCGGACCCGTCGCTCGGCATCCCCGTCGGCTGGGGGCAGATCTGCGGGGCCCGCGCGATCGTCGAGGCGACCCTGCCGCGGATGAACGTCGAGCTGTCGCAGGGCTCGCACTTCTTCCACAACATCTCGAGCTTCGAGGTGAGCTACTTCTGCGTCCGGCACGACCGGGACCACCGGCTGGACTGGGACTGGCTCGAGCGGCAGGAGGCGGAGACGGAGACCGAATTCGTGAGGCACGTGCGTCCCGAGAGGCCCCTCGCCGCGAAGGTGGACGGGCGGACGGGACGGGGTATCGTGACTCGGGAGAGCTGATCCCCGGCCCGAGGGGACCCGGAGACGTCGATGGACCTGACCCACGACCCGATCCACAAGATCCTCGAGGCCCTCCAGGAGCGGGCCAAGGAGCTCAACTGCCTGTACCAGGTGGACGAGCGGCTCTCGCTCCTCGACGCGGCGCCGGAGGACGTGTTCCGCAGCCTGGTCGAGGTGATCCCGTCGGGCTACCAGTTCCC
>CAZPWK010000295.1:0-2980 GCA_964590285.1 uncultured Acidobacteriota bacterium
GCCGCTTCGCGAGCCCCCCCTCGAGAACGGCGGGCTCCGCGTACGCCACCCGGAAGGGGTTGTGCCCGACCCCCGGGTACTCGGTGTGGAGGGGTCGGCCGCCGGCGGCGCGCAAGGCCTCGATCATGCGGCGCGAGGTCTCCACCGGCTCGATCGGATCGTTCTCGCCGTGGAAGTTCCAGATCGGCACATCCTTCACGAGCGGGGCGGTCGAGGGATCGGGCCGGCCGCAGACCGGGACCGCGGCCGCGAAGAAGGACGGGCGGTGCGCGATCATGTGCCAGACGCCCGCTCCTCCCATCGAGTGGCCGGTGACGTAGATCCGGTCCGGGTCGATCGGCTTCTCGGCGAGGAGAGCGTCGATCACGCCGAAGGCGCCGCGCGCCCCCATGCCGAGGGCCGGCCAGGGGCAGAGATCGGGGAGCCGCCCATCGTGAAGGATCACGCAGGGCCAGTTGACGTCGCTCTGCGGCGCGACGACGAAGCAGGGCCAGCGATCCTGGACCTCGGGGCGGCTCCAGACGAGCGCGCCGAACACGTTGGCGCCCTGGAGCTGCTTCTCGTTGTCCGTGCCGCTCCCGCCCGATCCGTGCAGGAACACGACGAGAGGGTAGCGCTTACCGGGCTCGGGCGAGGCGGGGGAGAAGAGGCGGTACGGCATCCTCTCTCCGTTCTCCCCCTCGAAGATCACGGCGGCGAACCGCTTCGCCAGGTCGGGCGCGACCTTCCTGTGCGCGTCGATCGGGCCCATGCGCGCGGGCGAGTCCGGCGGGTCCGGCAGCAGGGGAGGATCCGCCGCCGTCGCGAGCGCCGCCGCGAGGCAGACCGCGACGGCCCTCGAAGCCCGGGCGATCCCCTTCGTCACGACGTTCCCTCCATGCGGTAGCTCTCGCCGTCCTCGGAGCGGATCACGTACCCGTTCTTCCGGAAGATCTTCAGGGACGCGGCATTGTCCTTCCGGATCTCCGCGAGGAGCGTCCTCCCGCCCCCGAGCATCGCGGTCGCCGCGGCGAGCAGGTGCGCGCCCAGGCCCGATCCCCGGGCCTCCGGATCGAGGGCGATGGACACGCGCAGGGCTTCTCCGCCGCCCGCGCGGTCGAACCGGCAGTAGCCGACGGCTTCACCGCCGCGGAGATCCCGGAGCACGAAGCAGCGGTTGTCCTCCCGGCCGAAGTACCTTCCGGCGAACCACGCCTCGTGGCTTGCGAGGTCGATGCGATCCTCGTCGCCCGACGCCAGGCGCACGTCGCGGGAGTTGCGGATCTCCCAGATCCTCCTGGAGTCGCCTCTCTCCGCCGGCGCCACCGAATATCCGGCGAGCGGGGCCGGCGCGCTCCGCCCGCCCGGCGCCGTCTCTCCGCGGATCCGCGCGATCCCCTCGGCCTCGCGCTCGATCCGCCGCCGCATCGCCTCGCTCGCGTAGGCCTCCCGGATCGGTCCGTCCCACCTCCGCCGATCGCTCTCCAGGAGCTCCTCCTCCGCGGAGACGACGTCGACTCGCAGGGCCCGGTACGCCGCCGCCAGCTCGGGATCGCACTCGAGCAGCGCCCGGATCCTGGGGAGGTGATACCGGTTGGAGACGATCTCCAGCCGCCCGATCCCGAGCTCCCTCGCCATGCGCGCGGTCTCGATCAGCTGCCCGCGAGTGTTCGCGGAGGCCGTCTCCGTCAGGATCCTGTCCTCCGGCACGCCGAGCTCGACCATCTCCCGCTTCAGGACGAGGGCGACCGCGGGGGCGCCTTCGGTGTCGGCGAGCTGCCCCGTCCCGCCGGAGGCCAGGACCAGGAATTCCGGACGCCTCTTCCACCGCGCGCATCCGGCCTCGACCCGGAGCCGGTCGCCGAGGATCCCGTGGCGGTCCCCGGGCTCGGGGAACGAGGTCGTCCTCCAGCGCCCGTTCTCGAGGATCAGACCTCCGCCGAGGACGACGATGACACCGCCCCTCATGGGATCTCTGGCCCCGGCGTCCGGCCGGCGGACTCGGAATCGTGGTTCGATCGCATCGCTCCGCCGAGGCTACGCCGGTCCCCGGCGCCGGTCAATCCGAGGGTCTCTTTCCTGACGCCGCCGACCCGGGTGGTAAGCTTCCGCCGGGCCCGATTCCGCGAGGCGCGCCTCGGGCCGCCCGGGGATCTCATGAGCGTTCTCGCGTGGATCGTGGCGAGCGGCCTCGCGATGAGCGGCGTCGCGTTCGTCGGGGCGCTCACGCTCCTTCTCCCGAGGCGGTGGCTCGACGAGCTGATGCTCCCGCTCGTCGCCCTCGCCGCGGGCTCGCTCCTCGGCGGCGCCCTCTTCCACATGATCCCCGGCGCCCTGCGCGGGTCCGGGGACCCGCTCTCCCTCCTCGCCTGGGTGGGAGCGGGGTTCTCCCTCTTCCTGCTCCTCGAGCAGTACCTGCACTGGCACCACTGCCACCGCGCGTCGGCGAGCTGCCGGGAGCCGATGAGCTACCTGATCCTGATCGGCGACGGCCTCCACAACTTCCTGGGGGGCCTCGCCGTCGCCGGGGCGTTCCTTGCGGACGTCCGACTCGGCGTCACCACCTGGCTGGCCGCCGTCGCCCACGAGGTCCCCCAGGAGCTCGGCGACTTCGCGGTGCTCCTCCACGCGGGCTGGAGTCGGAAAAGGGCGCTGATCTTCAACTTCCTGTCGGCGCTCACGTTTCTCGTCGGCGGGATCGTCGCCTACGCGGCTTCGTTCCGAATCGACGTGGGGTTCCTGCTCCCGTTCGCCGCCGGGAACTTCCTCTACATCGCCGCGTCGGATCTCGTTCCCGAGGTCAACCGGCACCACGATCCGTGGCGGAACGCGCTGCACTTCCTGTGCTTCCTCGCCGGAGTCGCCCTGCTGTACGCTCTCGCGGCCGTCCCCGCCGCGTGACCCCGGGACGACGGGCGCCCGAAAAAAAACGCGGGCGCCTTTCGGCGCCCGCCCAACCCAAACAACCAAACGCACCTCCTCTACGCCAGTAGGGACCGGC
>CAZPWK010000296.1:0-2941 GCA_964590285.1 uncultured Acidobacteriota bacterium
GGGCTCCTTCTCGGTGATCAGGACGAGCGCCGTCCCGTGCTGCCGCGCGAGCGCCGCGAGGCGGGCCGCCGCCGCGAGGGGGAGACGAGCGTCGGGGCCGAGATCGACGGCGACGAAGCCGAACCCGCCCGAGCGGACGAGGAGATCCGCGGCCCCCGCGGCGGCGCGCGCGTCCGGCGCCCACACGACCGGGAGCGCCGCGAGATCCACCCCGGCCTCGGCGACGTCGGGAGGGAAGAACGGGAAGCCCCGTCGGCCGATCCAGGCGGCGGGCTCCCCCGCCCGCTGCGCCTCGAGCACGAGCCGGAACACCGCCGTCAGCGACGCACCGGCGGGATCGGCCGAAATTTCGACGAGACGACCGGAGATCCGAAATTCCATCACAGATACCGCCGGACCTCGACCACCTTGCCGAGGAGAGCGAAGGCCGAGGGATCGGGGAGGATCGGCCGGAAGGCGGGGTTCTCGGGATGCAGCTCGACGCGCCCGCGCCGGAGCTTGAAGCGCTTCACCGTCGCCTCGTCCCCGACGAGGGCGACCACGACGTCGCCGCTCTCGGCCGTCGCCTGGCGGCGGACGACGACGATGTCCCCGGAGAGGATCCCCGCGCCGGTCATGCTCTCGCCGCGCACCCTGAGGCCGAACAATTCGCCCGAGGCGCGGCCGGCCTCGACGGGCACGTACCCCTCGAGATCCTCGACCGCCGCGTCCGCGGGACCGGCCGGAACGCGGCCGAGGAGGGGAACGAGCACGGGGGGCCGCTCGCCGGCGCGGGCGGGAAGCCGGTATCCGCGCGCCGTTCCCGGCTCCTTCCCGAGCCGGCCCTCCCGCACGAGCCCCTCGAGGTGCTCGCGGGCCGTCTGGGGCGAAAGGAACCCGAACGCCCGCTGGACCTCCCGGACCGTCGGGGGCAGCCCCCCGAGAAGCCTCTCCCGGACGAAGCGGAAGACCCGCTCCCGCGTCTCGCCTGCCGGGGTGCGCCCCATGACCGCTCCTTTCGACCCGATACGCAGGACTATACCGTACAAATGTACGGTATGCAAGCCAAAAAAAACGGGGCGGAAGCCCCGTCAGGCTCCGAACTTCCGCCGCCGGCCGTTACCGAGGCGGCTTCGAGGCGCTCGTCGTGCGGTCTTCCTTCTTCGCCGACCCGTGGACCCGGGTCTCCGCGAGGCCGACGTTCACCAGCTCGCCGCTGCCGGGCCCCGGCCCGGGCCCCTTCGGGGCTTCCAGGCCGTAGCGAACCGTGACCGCGAGGCGCACGGCGACCGGGATCCCCTCCCGGAGCGCCGGCTTGTACTTCCTCTGCTTCACCGCGGCCAAGGCGGACTCCTCGAAGATCGGGTTCGGCGTCAGCACCTCGACGGCGATCACGTCGCCGAACTCGCTGACCAGCGCCTCCATCTCGACCTTCCCCGTGAAACGGGACCTTTCGGCGATCTCGGGGTAGTGGGGAAGGACCGCGTGGATCAGCTCGGGCGGCACGATGCAGTCGCGGGCCGGCCGTGGCGAGTCTCCCGGCGGGCACCAGTCCCCCACCGCGACGCGGAGCCCCTCCGGCGCGGGACCGGCCTGCGCGGTTTCACCCGCCCACGCAGGGGCCAGCGAGGCTCCGAGGACCAGGGACACAACCAGTAGCGCGCGCATGGTCGTCCCCTCCGTGCGAATGAACCCTACTTACTAGTATACGCGCGGGACTCTCGATCGCTCCGTCTTTTTTCGTAAGCGCGGACGCCCGGGGAGCGATTTTCCGCGGATCCGGCCTACTCCGGATCGGGCTCCCCCGTCGCGGGCGCCGCCGCCGGCGCCCGGGGCCCCCCTTCTCCCCTCTTCCGGGACAGCAGTCCCAGGCAGGTCAGGACGACGGCCGTCCCGACCAGGGAAGGGCCCTGCGGAAGGGCGCCGAAGAACAGGAATCCGTACGCCAGCCCGAACACCGGCCCCGTCAGCGTCGCCGTCGTCGCCCTCGCCGCGCCGGCGAGAGAGAGTCCGCGCGTCAGGGCGATCTGCCCGACGAGGGCGGACGCCGTGACCAGCAGGTGTCCCGCGATCTCGCGCCCGCTCCGGGGGACGGCGACCGCCCCCGCCGCCAGCGTCGCCACGAGGGAGAACGGCACCGTCGCCAGAGGGAACCACAGGAGGATCGTCGTCGGGTGCTCGGTCCTCGAGAGGCCGCGGACCGCGATGTACGCGAGGCCGGACAGCATCGAGCCGAGGACGCCGACGAGGGCCTCGACGCGCACCTCGCCCGACGGGCGCACGACGAGGGCGACGCCCGCGAGCGCCGCGAGGATCAGCCACCACTGCCCGCGCCGCGTCGGCTCGCCGAGGAGCAGCGGCGCGACGGCGGCGACGAAGACCGGGTGGCTGTACTGGAGGAGCACGGCGTCGCCGAGCGGCAGGTGCTGCACCGACCAGAAGTAGCAGGAGAGGGCGGCGTACCCGAGGAGCCCCCGCCCGACGAGGAGCCACGGCCGGTTCCCGAGGAGCGGCACCCCCCGCCAGCGCGCCGCCGTCACGAAGATCGCGGACATCAGGACGCCGCGAGAGAGGACGACCGCCTGCGTCGGCGTGTCCGGGAGGAGCTTCTTCGCGAACGCCGCCATCAGGGTGAAGGAGGCGGCCGACACCACCATGAGGGCGAGCCCGCGCCCCTCGCCGTCGCGCCCGTCCCGGTCGCGAGCCGACGGCCACACGTCGGCGAGGCCGGTGATCAGGAGCGATCTCGACGCGTCGAGCCAGCGCATGGCGACGACAGGATATCCGCTGCGCCGCCCCGCGCCACGCCGCCGCGGCGCGGAGTATCATGCGCGGCGGACGCCCGGCCCGACCCGGGCGAGGGACGCCGTCGGATGCCCAGCTCCAGGCTCGGAATCGCCGCCGCCTTCCTCGTGGCGGCCGCGATGATCTTCTGGCGCCTCGGCGGCCCGGCCCTGATGCG
>CAZPWK010000297.1:0-1414 GCA_964590285.1 uncultured Acidobacteriota bacterium
CCCCGAGATCCCCGAGATCTCGAGCCGCCTCTCGACGGTCACCGGGACGATCCCCGCGCTCTCCTCGCCGAGGAACCCCTCCTCTTCCGCCCGCGCCGCGCCGGCGCCGAGGAGTATCCACGCGGCCAGGAAGGCGGCCACGGGGGCGCGCCTCATCGAGGGGGCCCCGGAAGGTCCGCGACCGCGTCGGCGACCTTGTCGAACGTCCGCGTCGGCCGGCTCCCCTCCGCGAGAGCGGTTCCGTCGCGCTCGATCGTCGTCGAGCGCAGGACCCTGCCGCCGTCCTCGACCGTCAGCTCGTCCACGTAGCGGATCTCGACCTTCTCCGGGAGGAGCCGCGACTCCGCCGCCGCGACTCTGAGCCTCCCGGTCGCCGGGTCCACCGAGGTCGAGAAGCGGTGCCGCGCGACCAGCTTGCCGTTGAGGGTCTCCTTGCAGACACCGTCCCGGTCGCAGCGCACGGCGAACTTCCCGTCGTGCGACGCCTTCGACCACCGGAATCGGTAGCCGTCCCCGTCCCGGACGATGGAGATCGTCGAGCGCACTCGGTCGTTCCCGCGCGCCCAGGTTCCGGCGTAGCCGGTGTCCGACACCTTCGGCCGCACCGTGCAGCCGCACGCCGCGACGAGGAACGCCGCGACGATCGCTCTTCCCCGCCTCACCTCTCCGTCCCTCCTTCCGCGCCCGCGCCGATCGCGAGCCGAAGCTCCGGATCGAGCCGGATCCCCTCCTTCGCGGCGGCGGCCGCCGCCTCCCTCGCCCCGGCCAGGTCCCCTCCCGCCGCGAGCGCGACCACGAGATTCGTCCAGGCAACCCGGTCGCCCGGCGACGCCCGGAGCGCCGGCCGGAGCACCGCCTCGGCCCCGGCGAAGTCCCCCGCCGTGACCAGGATCGCCGCGAGGTTCCCCGCCGCCGCGTGCCCCGGGTCCCGCGCGATCGCCCCGCGATACTCCTCGGCCGCCTCGGCGGGCCTCCCCAGCGCCTCGAGGATCACGCCGAGATCGTAGCGCGCCATGACGCACTCGGGATCGAGCGCGAGCGCCCGGCGCGCCGTCTCCTCGGCGCGTGCGAGATCCCCCGCCTCCTTGAGCGAGACCGCGCGGTTCGCGAGCGCGCCCGCCAGGTCGGCTCGGGCGAGGCCCCCCGAGGGGACGGCGAACGAGACGGCCGCCGCGGCGACCCCCGCCGCCAGCGCCGCCCACCGCGTGCGGCGCGCGGCGAGGTCCTCGCGGACCGGCAAGACGAGGAAGGCCGCCCCCGCCCCCGCGGGGACCGCGAGGAGCGCGGCCAGCGGCAGCCGGTACCGCGCCGACACGTAGAAGACGAGGAGCGTCGCCCAGGAGACCGCGATCGCGCTCCAGACCCGGAACCCGCCGGTCCGCGCCGCGCCGAGGCCGACCGCTCCCGCGACCGC
>CAZPWK010000297.1:1514-2938 GCA_964590285.1 uncultured Acidobacteriota bacterium
AGACCCGGAACCCGCCGGTCCGCGCCGCGCCGAGGCCGACCGCTCCCGCGACCGCCAGCCCGAGAAGGACGGCGAACGGCAGCGGCGCCGCGAAGCGCCAGGGGTTCTCGTCGAGCGCGGGGGCCTCGTCGAGCCCGTGCTCCCGGTCGTCCACCGAGAGCAACGCCTTCCTCGCGACGAGCGCGATCGAGCCGATCGGATCGGAGATCCTCGCCGCGACCGCCCTCTCCCCCCACCAGGAGTCGGCCTCGACCGGGTCGAGCGTCCGGCCCGTGATGCGGCCGGCGATCGCGGCCGCCTCCTCGCGCTGGGTCGCGACGCGCCCCGAGAACCCGGGTGGGCGCGTGAAGTTCCCCGCGGCCCCCGGACCGTTGCCGTGGTAGAGGGTGATCCCCCCGTTCGAGGAGACCAGCACGAGCCGCCCGGACACGACGCCGTTCCGGATCGTCACGGGGAGGATCGCGGCCGCCGCGCCGGCGACGACGAGGAGCGCGCCCCGCCACCGCCTCCCCGACGCGTCGCCGAGCGCCCAGACGAGCGGCACGCCGAGGAGGTTCGGCCGGGCGAGCGAGGCGAGACCGGAGACGAACCCCGCGCCCGCCCGCGCCTCCGCCCCCTCGCGCCCGGCGAGGAAGAGCGCTGCCGAAAGCAGAAGCACGGAGAGCGCCTCCCCGAGCGGCCTCGAGGCGAAGAACACCGAGGGGTGGTAGAGCAGCCACAGCGCCGCCGCCAGGAGCCCCGCCGCGTCTCCCGCCGCCCGCCTCGCGACCGCGCTCAGCAGCCCGGCGGCCGCGACGACTGCCGCGTGCTGGAGCAGGTACAGCGCGTGGAACCCGAGCCCGGCGCGAATGAGGAGCGACAGCAGCCACGGATAGAGCGGCGCGAGGTAGTAGGCCCCTTGCGGCCCCCCCGATCCCGCGGCGATCGCCCGAGCCCATTCGAGGTAGTAAGCCCCGTCGAGAACGGGACGCGAGAACGCCGGGTCCGACCCCGGCTGCGCCAGGACGTAACCGATCCGGGCGAGCGCCCCCGCCGCGAGGATCGCGGCGAGGATCGCCCGGTACCGCGAGATCGTGCGTGTCACGGGGAAGAGAATAGCGGAGACCTGGGGCCCGGCCAAAGCACGGAAACCGGAAGGGCGGAGCCTACTGGTCCTTCTTGCCCTTCACCAGGCGGAACTTCTTGTCGTCGCCCGGGTCGGCGAGCGTATCCTCGTTGCAGGCGATCGCGCTCGAGTTCGCGCTGACGTACGGCGACTCGAAGTTCGAGTCGTACATGACCGAGTACGCGAGGTGATACGTGCCCGGGCAGGCAAGCGTCAGCGACTCGTTGACGCCGTCGAACAGGTACGTCGCGGCCGCCGTGCCCCACGCCGCGCGGGTCCGGTCCACCGGCACCGCGTCCGCCGCCGCCAGCGACTTCAC
>CAZPWK010000298.1:0-2928 GCA_964590285.1 uncultured Acidobacteriota bacterium
TCGGTGACGAGATTCCGCCACTTGTCGATCGTGATCTCGTCCGCCAGCTTGCGCTCGAACGCGGCCACGCCGCCGGGGTAGCTGCGGGCGACGATCGAGGAGTAGCGCTCCTTCCCGACGAACCGGCCGCTCTCGTCCCGGAAGTTCGGCTGCGACAGGATCTCCCGCGAGACCTCCGCGGGAGACGCGGCGAGCCCGAGATCCCTTGCCTCGGCGAGCATCACCCGGCGGTCCACCAGGGACTGGACGATCTGGCGTCCGAGCTGGAGCTGCCCGCGGACCTGCTCGTACTGGTCGCCGAGGACCCGGCGGTAGTACTCGTCCGCCCGCCGGGCGGCTTCCAGGAACTCCCGGCTGCCGATCGTCTCCTCGTCGACGACCGCCGCCCAGTCCTCGTCGGCCCCGGACCGGCGGCCGCCCCCGCTGCCTCCGAAGTAGTAGCCGAGGTACAGGACCATCGAGATCGCGACGATCCAGAGCACCCACTTCAGGTGCCTGAAGTTCTCCCGCATCGCGTTCAGCATCGGCGCCGCTCCCACTCGGTTCGGAAAAGCGCCAAAGTCTATCGCATGCAGGAACATGCGGCAACCGGGGGCGCGGGCTCGGCGCTCCTCACGGTGCGGCGGGGCGGCGGTTGGACCCGGGCACCCCGGCGTGTTAGATTCGCTCCGGCCGAGACGCGGGGCGCGCGACCGCGAGAGGGCGACTGCGCGGAATGAAGCACCGGCGCCGGAAGAGCAAGGTCCTCCTGGACTGGGTCACCATCTCCTACCGGAGCGCCGCGTTGACCGTGTTCGCGGTCGTCCTCCTCGCCGCGATCGGCGGCGGAGTCTACTGGCGCTATTTCGCGGGGAGCGGGCCGAGGTCGGAGGCCCAGGAGGCGATCCAGCGGGCGTCCACGAGGCTGGCGGAGGCGTCCGCCCTCGCCCGCGACGAGCGGCTGGAGCAGCTGACGGCGACGGCCGCCGCCGCTCTCGACGAGGCGCGGAGCGAGTTCGACGGCGGCCGCTTCGACGTCTCCCGCGTGGCGGCGATCCGGTCGGAGAATCTCTCGCAGAAGGCGCTCGACCTGGCGAGGGGGCAGGGCTCCGGCTCCCCCGAGGTGCGGTTCTACCGGATCGAGGGGGACGTCCGGGTCAAGCGGGCCGGCGAGTTCGCGTGGGAGCCGGCCGATCGGAAGCAGGTGCTCCGGCTCGGGGATCAGGTCAAGACCGCGGCGTCGGCGTCCGTGCAGTTGATCTACTTCGACGGCACGGTGACGACGGTGCAGCCGGGGTCGCTGCTCGAGATCCGGGACCTGAACGAGGACCCGGCGACCAAGGTGCGGAAGGTGAGCGAGAAGCTCAACTGGGGGGAGCTCACCGCGTCCACGCAGCGCCGGAACGTCGAGGGGTCGTTCCACGAGGTCGAGACCGACGCCGCGACCGCGCGCACGGCCGAGTCGGGCGAGCTGCGCGTGGCCTTCGACAAGGAGACGAAGGCGGCGACGTTCGACGTGTTCTCGGGGCGCGTCGAGGTCGCGGGGGCGGACCGCCGGGAGGTCGTGGACGCCGGCGAGCGGATGCAGGCCGCCCCGGGGACCGGCCTGTCGGCCAAGGAGGTCCTGCCCGGCGTCCCGCGCCTGATCGCGCCGTCGGATCAGCGGGTCTTCGTCTACGAGAACCCCGCGGAGAGCAACACGGCGCTCCAGTGGGAGAAGGTGCCCGGAGCGGCCCGGTACCGCCTGGTCATCTCCGACCGCGTGCTCTTCGCGCGCCTCCTCTACGACGCCGAGCGCGAGGAGACCGCGGTGACGATCGACGGCATCGCGGCCGGATCGTATTTCTGGAAGGTCGCAGCGGTCTCCGCGTCCGGGGTCCACGGGCCGTTCAGCGAGCCGAGGTCCTTCCGGGTCACCGGCCACAAGCTCCGGGACCGAGAGGACACGACCCCGCCGAGGCTCGAGATCTCGGACTTCGTGCAGACCGGCCCGATGCTGATCCTCAACGGCCGCACGGAGCCGGGCGCCCTCCTGTGGGTGGACGCCGAGAAGGTCGACGTCTACGAGGACGGCTCGTTCTACGCCGTGATCCGGCTGCGGAAGGAAGGCGTGAACGAGCTGCGTCTTCTCGCCCAGGACCCGGCCGGCAACGAGGCGACCCTGGTCCACCGCGCCTACGTCGAGACCTACTGACGTTCGTCCCGGGCCGCCCGCCCCGCGAGCGGCGAATCGGCTTGCCCCGGCACGCGGCGTGATCTAAGATAAGGTAGGTGAGCCGGTTAGCCCGGTCCGGCACGCGACGGGAGCCGGGCGGGCAGGAAGGCGGTGCGCCGGCATTGGCCGGCGAGAGCGAGGCGCGCATGCCCTGGTCCCCCAAGTCGGTCCTTTCCCTGTTCTCGAACGACCTCGCGATCGATCTCGGCACCGCGAACTCGCTCGTGTATTGCAAGGGGCGGGGGATCGTCGTCAGCGAGCCGTCCATCGTCGCCGTCAACCAGAAGACCGGCCGGGTCGAGGCGGTGGGCCGCGAGGCCAAGGAGATGCTCGGCCGCACCCCGGGGAACATCATCGCGATCCGGCCGATGAAGGACGGGGTCATCGCCGACTTCGAGCACACCGAGAAGATGCTCGACTACTTCATCAAGAAGGCGCACAACCGGTCGATCGGCGTGCGGCCTCGGATCGTCATCGGCGTCCCGAGCGAGATCACCCAGGTCGAGAAGCGCGCCGTCCGCGACTCCGCGATGAAGGCGAAGGCCACGGAGGTGTTCCTCGTGGAGCAGGCGATGGTGGCGGCGATCGGCGCGGGACTGCCGATCACCGAGCCGACGGGGAACATGGTGGTGGACATCGGCGGCGGAACGACCGACGTGGCCGTGATCTCGATGGCGGGGATCGTCTATTCGCGATCGGTCCGGGTCGCCGGCAACGAGATGGACGAGGCGATC
>CAZPWK010000299.1:0-2912 GCA_964590285.1 uncultured Acidobacteriota bacterium
ATCGTCCCCACGTTCACGTGCGGCTTCGTACGCTCGAACTTCTCCTTGGCCATCGCTCCTTGCCCTCCACGACCGGACGTCTAGCGCCTCACCGTCCCGGAAACCCGGGCCACGACCTCCTCACGGATCGCCTTCGGAACCTCTTCGTAGTGCAAGAAATGCATCGTGTAGTCCCCCCGCCCCTGCGTCATGGAGCGGAGGTCCGTCGCGTAGCCGAAGATCTCGGCGAGCGGCACGGCCGCCTGGATCGCCTGGAGACCCGGCCGCGACTCCATGCTCTGGATTCGGCCCCGCCGGGCGTTCAGGTCGCCGATGACCTCGCCCATGCGGTCCTCGGGAACGACCGTCTCGACCCGCATGACCGGCTCGAGCAGGAGGACCCCCGCCCGGCGGCACGCCTCCTTGAACGCCATCGAGCCGGCGATCTTGAACGCCATCTCGGACGAGTCCACCTCGTGGAACGATCCGTCGTACAGCTCGACCTTGACGTCCGCCATCGCGTAGCCCGCGAGCGCCCCGCCCTCCATCGCCTCGCGGATGCCGGTCTCGACGGCGGGGACGAACTCCCTCGGGATCGCGCCGCCGACGATCGCGTTGACGAACTCGAACCCCCCGTCGCGCCCGAGCGGCTCGACGCGGATCTTCACGTGGCCGTACTGCCCCCGGCCGCCGGTCTGCCGGATGTACCGCCCCTCGGCCGCCGAGGACCCGGCGAGCGTCTCGCGATACGCCACCTGCGGCTTCCCGACGTTCGCCGAAACGCCGTGCTCCCGCCGGAGCCGGTCGACGAGGATCTCGAGGTGCAACTCCCCCATGCCGGCGATGAGCGTCTGCCCCGTGTCGGGATCGCTGCTCACGCGGAACGTCGGGTCCTCCTGCAGGAGCTTGCGGAGCCCGGCCCCCAGCTTCTCCTGATCGGCCTTCGTCTTCGGCTCGATCGCCAGCCGGATCACCGGCTCCGGGAACTCCATCGGCTCCAGGAGCACCGGCGCGCGGCCGTCGCAGATCGTGTCCCCCGTCCCCGCGCTCTTGAGGCCGACGATCGCCGCGATGTCCCCCGCCCAGACCTCCTTGATCTCCTCGCGCTTGTTGGCGTGCATCTTGAGGAGGCGCCCGATCCGCTCCTCGGTCCGCCGGGCGGGGTTCCAGACCGTCGCCCCGTGCGCCAGCGACCCCGAGTAGATCCGGACGAAGGAGAGCTGCCCGACGTACGGGTCGCTCATGATCTTGAAGACGAGGGCGGAGAACGGCTCGTCGTCGGCCGACCGGCGCGCCACTTTCTCCCCCGTCCCGGGGTCCTCTCCCTCGATCGGGGGGACGTCGACCGGCGACGGGAGCAGGTCCACGACGGCATCCATCAGCGGCTGGACGCCGCGGTTGCGGAACGCCGCGCCGCAGGTCACCGGCGTGAACCGCATCTCGCAGGTCCCCTTGCGGAGCGCGGCGCGGATCGCGTCGGCCTCGAGCGTCTCCCCCTCGAGGTAGCTCCGGAGGAGGGCGTCGTCCACCTCGCACGCCGCCTCGACCGCCTTCTCCCGAGCCGCCTTCGCCGCGGGGAGGAGATCCGCGGGCACGTCGGCGACGCGGTAAGCCGACCGCGGGGAGTCGTCGACCCACAGGAGCGCCTTCATCTCGAGGACGTCCACGACGCCGCGGAACCCCTCCTCGGCGCCCCACGGGATCTGCACCGGCACCGGCCTCGTCTTGAGACGCTCCGCCATCATCCGGCACACCCGATCGAAATCGGCCCCCGAGCGGTCCATCTTGTTGACGAACGCGATCCGCGGGACACGGTACTTGTCCGCCTGGCGCCACACCGCCTCGGACTGCGGCTCGACCCCCCCGACGGCGCAGAACACGGCGACCGCCCCGTCGAGGACGCGGAGCGAGCGCTCCACCTCGGCGGTGAAGTCCACGTGCCCGGGGGTGTCGATGATGTTGATCCGGTGGTCCCGCCAGAAGCAGGTCGTGGCCGCGGACGTGATCGTGATCCCGCGCTCCTGCTCCTGGGCCATCCAGTCCATGGTCGCGGTCCCCTCGTGGACCTCACCGAGCTTGTAGGTGATCCCCGTGTAGAAGAGGATCCGCTCGGTGGTGGTGGTCTTACCGGCGTCGATGTGGGCCATGATGCCGATATTCCGGATCCTTTCGAGGGGTGTCTGCCGCGCCATGTCAAAGAACCTTGCGCCCCCGCGCCCGGGCGGGTCGCTTCCGTTACCAAACCGCCGGATCCCCGTGCGGCGGCTCTCCGGCCGCCCTTCGAGCCTCCCCGCCGATCACCACCGATAGTGGGCGAACGCCTTGTTCGCCTCCGCCATCTTGTGGGTGTCTTCCTTCTTCTTGAACGCGCCCCCGCGCAGCGCGGACGCGTCGAGCACCTCGTTCGCCAGCTTCTCCCGCATCGACTTCTCGCTGCGATCGCGGGCGTACCCGATCAGCCAGCGGATCGCGAGCGCGGTCCGCCGCTCGGGCCGGACCTCGACGGGGACCTGGTAGTTCGAGCCCCCGACCCGTCTCGACTTCACCTCCAGGACCGGCTTCACGTTGTCCAGGGCCTTCCGGAAGATCTTGACCGGATCCTCCTTGGTCCGCTCCTGCACGATCTGCATCGCCCCGTAGAAGATCTGCTCGGCGGTCGACTTCTTGCCGTCGTGCATGAGGCAGCTGATGAACCGCGTCACGAGCGGCGACTGGTAGACCGGGTCCGGCAGGACCTCGCGCCTCGGGACCAAACCTCGTCTCGGCATGCGCGCCCCCTAGGACTTCGGCCGCTTGGCGCCGTACTTCGAGCGGCTCTTCCGCCGCCCCTCGACGCCCATCGCGTCGAGCGTGCCCCGGATCACGTGGTAGCGGACGCCGGGAAGGTCCTTCACGCGGCCTCCCCGGATCATGACGATGGAGTGCTCCTGAAG
>CAZPWK010000300.1:0-2908 GCA_964590285.1 uncultured Acidobacteriota bacterium
CAAACCCGCCGGCGAGGACCGGCAGCGTGACGAGCCCGAGCGGCACACCCCGGTAGGACGCGAAGGGGAATCGCCACGAGAGCCAAAGCGACGCCCCGACGGGAGCCGTTCCGAGAAGCAATCCGAGAAGGAGCGCCGTCATCGGAGACGGCACGAGCGAAGCCGCAGCCAGCGCCCCCGCGGCCGCGATCGAGGCCACGAGCGCCCCGGCCACCGCGACCGCGAGGAAGTCTCGCCAGCGTTCCGGCGCGGGGGCCGCGGCGAGCACGAGCAGAGCAGCGATCGCGCCCGTCCCCGCCGCGACCACGAGCCACGACGCGGCCGACGCCGCGAGCCTTGAGAACCAAATGCGAGACCTCGGCACCGGCCTCTCGAGCAGGAAGGACTCGACTCCCGACGCGCGGTCGCCCGCGAAGGCCTGCGAGACGAGGAGCAGCGCCATGAGGGGCCACACGGCAAGCGCCACGGTGACGGGAAGCACCTCGAGGAGGATCGAGGACGTCGCGCCCTCCGCCGCTCCGCCGAAGAGCATCCCCGGCTTCGCCGCCTTCGCGCCCGCGAGGAAGGCGACCGGGAGCACAGCCCCCAGCGCCAGGCCCGTCCAGCGAAGGGCGCGGAGCTGGCGCCAATCCTTCCACAGGAGCGCCCTAAGCATCGCCCACCCCCGACCCGTCCCCCTGCCTCAGGTACGCGACGAGGATCTCCTCGAGCGAGAGCGGCTCGATCACCACCTGCCGGGCGCCGAGCTGGAGGAGCGATCTCTCGAGGTCGCCGTCCCTCGCCTTGCCGACGACGGTCAGCACGCGGCCGTCGGCGACCGCGTCGATCTGCCCCGGGACCCGCGCCCCGGGGGGCGCCGGCGCGTCGAAGACCGCGCGGGCGCGGCGGACGCGGGCCTTCAGATCGTCGAGCGCCCCCTCGACCCGGATCCGGCCGCGGTCGAGGACCGCCACGCGGTCCGCGACGCGCTCGACCTCGTGGATCAGGTGCGACGCGTACACGACGGCGCCCCCCTCGGCGGGCAGGGCCTCGAGCACTCCCCCGAGAACCTCCCGCCGCACGAGCGGGTCGAGCCCGGCCGTCGGGTCGTCGAGGAGGAGGAGATCCGGCCGGCACGCGGCCGCGAGGACGAGCGCGACCTTCGCGCGCGTTCCGCGGGAGAGCGTCCCGATCCTGTCGCTCGGATCGAGATCGAGCCGCTTCCGGAGCGACTCGGCGAGACCCGCGTCCCACCTCGGGTGGAGCCTCCCGGCGAAGCGAAGGATCTCCTCGACCGTCATCCACGGGTGGAGCGACGTCTCCTCCGAGAGGAGGCTCGCGCGCGCTCGCACCGCGAGCCCCCGGGTCGAAGGGTCGAGCCCGAAGACCCGGACCGCCCCCGAGTCCGGGAACAGGAGGCCGCACGCGAGGCGGAGCGTCGTCGTCTTCCCGGCGCCGTTCCTGCCCACGAGGCCCAGCACGGTGCCCGGCTCGACCGTGAGCGTCACGCCTTCGAGGGCGGTCTTCCTTCCGAACGTGCGGCGCACGTTCTCGAGCGAGAGCGCGGGTCCGCTCATCCCTTCTCCTTTTCGCGCGGCGCTCCTTCGCGCCGCCCGCCCCGCCGGAACTCCACGATGCGGCGGGCGAGCCGCGCGCCCAGGTCCTCGAGCCCGATTCCCGCCAGCCGCGCCTCGACCAGCAGCCGGTCGATCGTCTCGTCGAGCGCCGCCTCGAGGCGGGCCGGGACCGCCCTCGAAGCTCCGTCGGCCACGAAGGTCCCCTGGCCGACCCTCGTCCGGACGATCCCCTCCCGCTCGAGGTCCTGGATCGCGCGCGCGGCGGTGTTCCGGTTGACCCGGGCCTGGACCGCGAGCTCGCGAACGGTCGGGAGCCGCTCCCCCTCGCGGAGCGCGCCGACCGCGACCAGCCGGCGGACCTGGTCGACGATCTGCCGGTAGATCGGAACCGGGCTTCGCGGGTCGAGGTCCAGGATCATGGCGGCCCTTTGTCCTAATGTCCTAGGACAATATACGCACCGCCCGGCTTCCCGTCAAGGGACCCGTCGGGCCTCGGGGCAGGCGAAGAACTCCCGGCACTCCTCGAGCGACCGGACCCGCCGGTAGGGAGGGATCGAGCCGAGGAACGTCCGTCCGTAGGCCTTCGTCGAGAGGCGGGGGTCGAGGACCGCCAGGACTCCTCGATCGCTCCGGCTGCGCAGCAGGCGTCCCAGACCCTGCTTCAGCTCCAGCACGGCGATCGGGACCTGGTATTCGGCGAACGGGTTCCCGCCGGCGTCTCGGATCCTCTCGATCCTGGCGGCGACGAGCGGGTCGTCGGGAACCTCGAACGGCAGCTTGTCGATCACGACGAGCGACAGGGCCTCCCCCTGGACGTCGACGCCGTGCCAGAACGAGGTGGTCCCCAAGAGCACGGCGCTCTCCGTTCGCTTGAACTTCTCGACGAGCGCGACCTTGCTCCCCTCTCCCTGGACGATCAGGTTCCACGAGCCGTCTTCCTCGAGGGCGCACCGGACGCGCTCGAGGTTTGCGTAGGAGGTGAACAGCAGGAAGGCGCGCCCTCCGGTGACGCCGAGGAGGCCCCGGATCTCCTCGACGGCCCCGGGGATGAATCCCGGATCGCGCGGCTCGGGCATCCTCGACGGCAGGTAGAGCACCGCCTGGCCCTCGGGATCGAAGGGCGACTCGACGACGAGCGTCTCCGCCGACTCGAGCCCGAGGCGGGAGCGGAAGAACTCGAACCGTCCCTCGACGGCCAGGGTCGCCGAGGTCAGGACCGCCGCGTGGAGGCTTTCGAAGAGCCGCTCCCGGAGCAGAGGGGCCACGTCGATCGGCGAGGCCGACAGGATCACGCCGGCCCGTCCCCTCCCCTCGACGCCGTACACGTAGCCCGGGTCGTCGCGTCCGAGGAC
>CAZPWK010000301.1:0-2894 GCA_964590285.1 uncultured Acidobacteriota bacterium
GGGGGGGGGGGGGGGGGGTGGGGGTCGGTCGCACCCGCCGCGACGAGCGCGGAGCGGATCGCGGGGTCGACGGCGTGCGCGAGGGGCGTGGTTCCGCCATCGTCCCGGGCGTTCGGGTCGGCGCCCCTCCCGAGGAGGAGATTCACCCTCCCGAGGTCCCCGTCCCCGGCGGCGATCGTCAGCGGCGTCGCGTTCCAGCCGTTACGCGCGTCCACCGGCGCGCCGGCGTCGAGGACGACCTTCAGCATCGAGACGTTACGTGCCACGTGCGACAGGGCCTGCCCGTCCTCGTCGCGGGAGGCGGGATCGGCGCCGGTCTCCATCAGCCGGCGAGCCGTCGCCTCGTCGCCGTTCGCGACCGCCTGGAACAGCCGGCCGCGGATCGGGATCTCCTCCTCGGCCCGCGCGGCCGCCCGGCCGGCGGCCCGTTCCGCCGCGCGATCCCGGAGGTCGCGACCGGCGACGATCCCCTGCGCCACGAGGAGGACGGCGGCGAGCCCGGCGAGGAAGCGCAGTCCGCGCTTCTTGCTGCGGACGTTCTCGGCGGCTCCCCCCCGGTAGAGGAAGACCCCGTCCAGGGCGTCCGTCGGAACGGCGGTGAACCCGCCCCGGTTCGCGTCGAATTTCCCGAGGACGGTGACCGTTTCGCCCGGCGCGAAGCGGGTTTCGTCGAGGGACCAGAGGTGGAGGTCGAGCGGCGACTCGAGCTCCGCCTCGGGATTCGAGATGCGGCAGTCGGTCCGGTAGCCGCCCGTCGCGTCGAGGCTCGCCCGCTGCGCGGCTTCGACCCTCTTCCTCATTTCGACGACGGTGCCGGGCGAAACGACGTCGACGAAGGACGCCGCGCCGAGGTACGCCGCCGCGCGCGCCACGGCGTCGGGACCCGCGTGGGTCGTCGCGGCCGCGATGACGACCGGCGGCTCGAGCATCCGTACGGCGCCGAAGGCCGTCCTCACCTCGCACGGCGCCATCGCCTCCCCCTCGAAGGCCTTCACGGCCGTCGTCCGGCGCTTTCCGTGCTTCGGAGAGACACGCGCCGTCCTCTGGACGACGTACGAGGCGACGAGCGCCGGCTGGGCTGAGAATGGGGCCGTCAGCACCGCGTCCGTCGTCGGGTGGAGCTCCCCGATCGCCGCAGCCCGCCTGCCGTCCGCCGGTGGAGTTCCGCTCGCGGCCTCTTCGATCAGCCGAATTTCCGTCCTCTCCTTCAGGAGGCCCCTCAACGAGAGGACCGTCCCGAGTCCGAGGAGGCCGAGCCAGGCGCCTTTTTCCCACGGTGGCTCCCCGCCCGCGGGCCGGAGCGCGAAGGCCCAGGCGGCGGTGAGAGCCGCGAATACGGCGCCCGAAAGGAGGAGGAACAGGACGCAGCCCTTCTTCACTCGATCTCCTCTGCGGCGGAGGTCTCGTCCACCGGATCCGTTTTCCGCGGAGCGTCCTTCATCGTAAGCCCGGTCCCCGGGGCCTCACTCCCCGTGGCCCCGGAGAACCTTGACGGACGCCTCTCACGAGCGGAGGATCCACGAAACAAACAGCTGGGGAGGTCCTATGAACCGCATCGCCCGAACGATGTTGGCCTTTGCCGTGGCTGGTCTCTCCGCAGACCTCGCGGCCCAGAGTGACTCCGCCTTCGACCACGCCAACCCGAACTCGGCGTTCCTGCGCTGCGGAACCCGGAACCCGACGCCGGAAGAGGCCCGGATGATCGAGGAGCAGGTCGTGGCGCTGCGCACGCTCGTGAACGGGAAGGGCAAGCCGGGCGGCGGTGGGGGAGGCGGCGGCGTCCTGCCGGCACCGGGATCGATCCCGATCGGTGTCTATTTTCACGTCATCCGGGATGGCAGTTCGGGGGCCGCCGCCGCCGGTCGGATCGACGAGCAGATCGCCGTCCTGAACGAGGCGTACTCCGGCGCGACGGGTGGCTCCGCGACGCCGTACACGTTCTCCCTCGAAGGCACGACGGACACCGACAACGCCGACTGGTACGTGAACTGCTACGGGTCCGCCGAAGTGGCGATGAAGTCGGCCCTGCGTCAGGGCGGAGCCGGGACGCTCAACATCTACTCCTGCAAGCCGGGCGGGGGCATCCTCGGATTCGCGACCTTCCCGTCCTCCTACGCATCCCGGCCCCTGGAGGACGGCGTCGTCATACTCGACGAGTCGATGCCGGGCGGCAGCGCGGCGCCGTACGACGAGGGCGACACCGCGACCCACGAGGTTGGCCACTGGCTGGGCCTGTACCACACGTTCCAGGGCGGTTGCGCCGGGAGCGGCGACTACGTGGCCGATACGCCCGCGGAACGCTCCCCGGCCTACGGCTGCCCGACCGATCGCGACTCCTGCACCTCGCGCAAGACGCCCGGGCTGGATCCCATCACCAACTTCATGGACTACACCGATGACCCCTGCATGATGGAGTTCACGGAAGGCCAGGCGGTACGCGCCAACGACCTCGCCAGCATCTACCGGAACCTCGTCAGTCCGTAGCCTGGTTCTCCGACGGTGACGTGGGCGGCTGCGAGGCGCCCACGTTCCGTCTCGGGGGCGCGAGCGGGCGGGATGCCTGGTCCTCGCGACGCTGCAGCCGCCCCCGTCTCCCCTCAGGTCCGCCGGGCCGCGGCGCAGTGCCGGCGCCGCTCCCGGCAGCGGGATTACTTCATCTTTCGGAGGCGCACGTCGGTCCCCTTCACGTCCGCCAGCAGCGCGACGAGCCGCGCCGTGTCCGTGTCCCCGAAGTGGTAGGGGTAGAGGATGCGGGGAGAGAAGCCGCGAACCGCGTCCGCGACCATCTCGGGAGTCATCGTGTACGGGAGGTTCATCGGCAGGAACGCGACGTCGATCGCCTTCAGCGCCTTCATCTCCGGGACGTTCTCCGTGTCGCCGGCGACGTAGACCCG
>CAZPWK010000302.1:0-2894 GCA_964590285.1 uncultured Acidobacteriota bacterium
TAGGGCCACTCTCCGCTGTCAAGAGTTTTTTTCGTCCGGGCGTCGCTCGAGCGAGCGCGAGGATCAGAACCCGGCCGGAGAGGTCGCGGGGATCCCGGCGCTCCGGAGCGCCGCCGTGAAGCCGGCCCTGTCCGCGGCGGCGCGGCATGCCTCTTCGGACTCGACGATCCCTCGCCTCACGAGGTCGAGGAGCGCGTCGTTCATCGGGAGCATTCCCTGCTTGCGGCTCGCCTGGACGATGCCGGGGATCTGGAAGATCTTCCCCTCGCGGATCAGGTTGGAGACCGCCGGCACGCCGAGGAGAACCTCGAACGCCGCGACGCGGCCTCCTCCCTTCCGGCGGACCAGAGTCTGCGAGAGTACGCCCCGCAGGGACTCGGACAGCGAGACGCGGGCCTGCGCCTGCCTGTCGGACGGGAACCGGTCGATCGTCCGACTGACGGCCGCCGCCGCCGTCGGCGCGTGCAGCGCGGCGAGCACCAGGGGCCCCGTCTCGGCGGCCTCGAGGGCGACGGCCAGCGTCTCGTGGTTCCGGATCTCGCCGACGAGCAGGACGTCGGGGTCCTCGAGGAGCGCGTCCCGGAGCGCGCGCTCGAAATCTCCGTCCCGCGCTTCGACCTCGTGCTGACGGACGAGACCGCCGAGATTCGCGTGGACGAACTCGACCGGGTTCTCGACCGTGACGACGTGGGCCGCCCGGGTCCGGTTGACGTGGTCGACGAGCGCCGCGAGCGTCGTGGACCGGCCCGACCCCGCCGGGCCCGTGACCAGAACGAGACCCCTGGAGAGCGAGCAGAGATCGAGGACCGCCTTGGGGAGGCCCAAGTCCTGCGCGCTCGGGATCGCGCTCGGAACGACCCGGACGGCCGCCCCCGCGCCCTTCCGGTCCGCGAACACGTGACAGCGGAAACGGGCGACGCCCGGGATCTCGTGCGCGAAGACCGCGCGCGACCCCGCCTCGACCACGTCCCGCCGTCGCTCGGGAATCAGCTGCGTGATGAGCCTCGCGGCGTCCTCGGGCGGGAGAGGCCCGGCTCCCTCGATCCCGATCAGCTCGCTGTCCAGGCGGAGCGCCGGGGACGCCCCGGCGGAGAGGTGGAGGTCGCTCGCGCCGGCCTCCGCCGCCAGGACGAGATACGCCTCGACCTCCGGCGCGCCGGACCGGACTCGGGAGGGATCGAAGCGCGGCATCCCCTTCCCGGTGCCGGGGGGCGGAGTCTCTTCGGTCGAGATCGCTTCGTCGTCGGCGGAGGGACGGATCCTTGCGGAGAGCCCCGCGTCCGTCGGGGCGATCTCGCAGGAGAACGCCGTCCCGTCGGGGAGACTGTACGAGAACCTCACGGCCTCGCCCGCGGCGATCTTCGCCGAGGCGCCGTTCGGCGTCAGCTCCTTCAGCAGCGACACGATCTGGGCGCGCTTCAGGACCGTCTGGGACACGGGGCGCTCGCCGTCGCCGAACACGAAGACCGGCCTGCTTCCCTCGGAGAGGCGGAGCTCCTGCGCGGATCGCTCGGCCAGCGCGCGGAGCATGGCGTCGAGATGGGGCACGAATCCTCCCCCGCCGTCACCGGAACGAGGCGCGGCATCCCCTCGTCGCGAATATAGGTTCCGCGGGCGGGACCATCAAGGAGAAGGCGCCTCGAACGGCGCGGAATCGGATCACGATTCCGTCATCGAGACGGGACGATGCCCTCGCCGCGCGAACGGGCGGGAGCCTGGGATCCGGCGGTCGGGTTGCGAGTCTCGGCGCGCCGAGGTTACGATACTCGGATGCAACGTTCTCGAGGAGGGACTCGATGAAGAAGACTCTGGCCGTGTCCTGTCTCGCGATCGTCGCCGCGGCGGCGCTCGGGGCCTCGATCGCGGCGAATCCGACCGACAAGGGGAAGCTCATGAACCCGGCATCGCTGAACGAGAAGGCTCCGGACGTCTATCAGGTCCGGTTCGACACGAGCCAGGGCCCGGTCGTCGTCGAGGTGACGAGGGCGTGGGCGCCCAGGGGCGCCGATCGCTTCTACAACCTCGTCAAGGCCGGCTTCTACGACGGCGTGAGGTTCTTCCGCGTCCTGCGCGAGCCGCGGCCGTTCATGGCCCAGTTCGGCATCAACGGCGATCCGGCCCTCTCCGCCGTTTGGCGCGGCGCGACGATCGCGGACGATCCGGTGAAGGAGAGCAACCGGCGCGGGATGGTGACGTTCGCCACGGCGGGCCCGAACACGCGGACGACGCAGGTGTTCATCAATTACGCGGACAACTCCTTCCTCGACGGCCAGGGATTCGCGCCGTTCGGCAGGGTCGCCGAAGGGATGGACGTCATGGACAAGCTCTACGCCGGCTACGGCGAGGGAGGCCCCCGCGGACAGGGTCCCGACCAGGGCAAGCTCCAGACCGAAGGGAACCTCTACCTCGTCGAGAAGTTCCCGAAGCTCGACTACATCAAGAAGGCGACGATCGCGAAGGCGGAGGCCAAGAAGTCGCCGGATGCCCCCGCCGCCGCGAAGCCTTAGGACGAGGCGATGTCGCGCCGACCCCGTTCGGCTCGGCTCCTGGTGGCGATCGCGCTCCTGGCGACGGCCCCCGCCGGGCTCGCCGTGGAGCCGGAGCGTCCCGCGGCCGCCGAGCCGGTGCCGCTTCCCCCGGGACTGTCGGAGGGCTGGTACGCTTCCATCGAGACGTCCCTGGGAACGATCGTCGCGCGGCTCCTTCCCGACCAGGCGCCCCAATCGGTCGCGTGGTTCGCGGGTCTGGCGAACGGCGAGATTGCCTGGACCGACGTGTCGACGGGCGAGGAGCGGATGGGGCCGTACTACGACGGTCTGGTGGTCACGAGGGCGGTTGCTTCGAACCGCTTCGAGGCCGGGGATCGCACCGAGACCGGCAAGAACGCGCCCCGG
>CAZPWK010000303.1:0-2890 GCA_964590285.1 uncultured Acidobacteriota bacterium
GAGGGAGAACCTGGTCTTCTTCGCGAGGATGCACGGCGTCCGCGACGCGAGGGGCCGCGCCGGCTCCCTCCTCGCCTCGGTCGGCCTCGAGGAGCGCGCCTCCGACCCCGTGGGGACCTTCTCGCGCGGGATGCAGCAGCGCCTGGCCCTCGCCCGGTGCCTCGTCCACGATCCGGAGATCGTCTTCCTCGACGAGCCGTTCACCGGGCTCGATCCCCTCGCCGCCTCGCTCTTCCGCGAGGCCCTCGGGCGGCTCCGGCGGGAGGGGCGCACCCTGCTCCTCGTCACTCACAACCTGGCCGAGGGGCTCGAGCTCTCCGACCGCTTCGCGATCCTGGCCCGGGGACGGATCGTCGCGGCGGGCCGCTCCGAGGAAACCGACCGCGAGGCCCTCGAGAGGGACCACTTCCTGCGCGCGGCGAGGCCCGCCCCTCCGGGAGCGCCCGCGTGAGGGCGGGCGACGCCCACGCGGGGCCGGGCTTCCTGCGCGGAGCCCTCGCGATCGCCGCCAAGGACCTCAGGGTCGAGTGGAGAACCCTCGAGGGGCTCTCCGCGATGGCGCTCTTCTCCCTGATCGTCCTCGTCGTCTTCAACTTCGCCTTCGACCTCGCGACCGTCCGCCAGGTCGGCGCCGCGAGGCTCGTGCCCGGAGTCCTCTGGATCACGTTCTCCTTCTCGGGGATCGTCGGCTTCGCGAGGTCGTTCCAGGTCGAGCGCCGCCGGGACTCCCTGACGGCCCTCGTGCTCGCGCCGGTGGACCGCGGCGCGCTGTTCGCCGGCAAGGCGCTCGCGAACCTCGCCGCGCTCCTGGCGCTCGAGGCCCTGGTCCTGCCGCTCTCGGCGGTCTTCTTCGACTACGACCTCCTGAGCGTCCTCGGCCCGATGCTGCTCGTGGTCGGACTCCACACGGTCGGCCTGGCGGAGCTCGGGACGCTCTTCGCCGCGGTGGCGGCGCGGGTCGGCCGCGGCGAGGCGCTCCTCGCGACGCTGCTCTTTCCCGCCGCCACCCCGCTCCTCGTCGCGGCCGTCCGGTGCACCGCCGCCGTGCTCGACGGGAGCGGGCTCGGGAGCGCCTCCCGCTGGATGCTCGTCACCGCGGGCTTCGACGGGCTCTTCCTCTTCGTGGCCCTTCTGACCTTCGAGTACGTCCTCGAGGATTGACGGAACGGAGACGACACGACGATGAGACCCTCCGGCCGCCTTCCCTGCCCCGCGCTCCTCTGGACCACGGCGGCTCTCCTGCCCGCGGCCCTCTGGATGGTCTTCCGCTACGCCCCCGACGAGCGGGTGATGGGACCGGTCCAGCGGGTCTTCTACTTCCACGTGCCGTCCGCGGCCGTCACGTTCGCGTCCGTCCTCGTCCTCGCCCTCGCCGCCGTCGCCTACCTGCGGACGCGGCGCGGGTTCTGGGACGACGTGGCGGTCGCGGCGACGGAGCTCGGCCTCGTCTTCTGCACGATCGTCCTCGTGACGGGGCCGATCTGGGCGAAGTCCGCCTGGGGAGCCTGGTGGACCTGGGAGGCCCGGCTGACGACCACCCTGGTCCTGTGGCTCCTCCTGGCCTCGATCCTCATGGTCCGGGGGTACGCCGAGAGCCGGGACCAGGGAGCGCGCCTGGCCGCCGTGCTCGGCATCGTGGCGGCGCTCGACGTCCCCGTCGTCTACAAGGCGGTGGACTGGTGGCGAGGGCAGCACCCGGTCGTCTTCGGCCCGGGGAAGGACGAGCCCCTGGCCCCCGAGATGCTCCGCACGCTCCTCGTCTGCATGGCCGTCTTCTTCCTGCTGTACGCGTCGCTGCTCTGCCTGCGCGTCCGGCTCCTCGGCCTCGAGGGGCGGGCGCGGGACTTGTCGGAGTCGCTCGGGGACCGGTGATCGGAGCGCCCCGGGGAGGGAGGAACGTGGAGCGAGGGTACGATTTCCTGTTCTGGGCCTACAACGTCGTGTGGCTCGCCATCGTCGCCTACGTTGCGTTCCTCGCGCTCCGGCTGCGGAAGGTCGGCCGGAGGCTGGACGAGCTGGAGAAGCGCGCCGGGGCGATTCCGGGCCCCGCCCGGACGCCGTAGCGTGCGGGGTCCTTCCCCGCCCGGCGCCTCACGGGCGGGGAGGCCTCACGCGGGCTCCATCCCCAGGGCCCGGCGGATCCTCTCCTCGAAGACGCGCTTCGGCACGCCGCCGACCCAGGACTCGACGATCCTCCCCTCCCCGTCGATCAGGAACGTCGCCGGAAGGCCGAGCACGCCGCCGAACGCCTCGGCCGTCTCCTCGTCCCCCATCAGGTTCGTGTAGGGGATCCCCTCCCTCTCGACGAACGACCGGACGACCTCGGGGCCGTCCTCGTCCATCGAGATCGCGAGGATCTCGAACCCGCGGTCCCGGTAGCGTCCGTAGAGCTCCTTGAAGCCGGGGATCGCCTCGCGGCACGGGGCGCACCAGGTCGCCCAGAAATCCACCAGGCGGACCTTCCCCGCGGTGTCCGAGAGCCGGACGGTCTCCCCCTCGAGGTTCCGGAGCGCGAAGTCGGGCGCGGGGCGCGGCAGAGCCGTCGCCGGCTTCGGCGCCCCCCGCTCCGCTCCCCCTTCCCCGGGGGGCGGTCCCCCGCAGGCGGCGGCCGCAAGCGCGAGCGCGAGGAGCGCGGCGAGGGGCGCCGCGGGCCCGGACGTTCCACGCGTGGTCTTCATCCCGGGTTCTCCCTCCGCCCGCCGCGAGTCCGATCCGAAAGCTCGGCCGACGGTTCCCCGATTGTAGCAAGCGCCAGGCACCCACGGTGGCCGCGAGGTTGTGGGATCCGGACTGAGCTCGAGGGCCAGGCGGGTTTCGGAATCGGAGCCAGACCCAGTGGGAGAAGCCGGCATCCGGGCCCGAATGGGGGCATGGCGGATCGTCGGTGGAC
>CAZPWK010000304.1:0-2806 GCA_964590285.1 uncultured Acidobacteriota bacterium
GAACCGGAGCGTCCCTCGCGCCACGCTGCGCGAGGCGCTGCTCCGGGGCCAGGCGGCGGACCGCGGCCTGTTCATGCCGGACGCGTTTCCCAAGATGCTCCCGAGGCAGATCGAGGCCCTCGCGGACCGGAGCTACCCCGAGGTCGCCCGCTTCGTGCTCGAGCGGTTCACGAGGGGATCGATCGACGAGGGGCGCCTGCGCGAGATCTGCGAGGATGCCTACGACTTCGAGGTCCCGATCGAGCCGGTCGAGGGGCGCGCGCACGTCCTGCGCCTCGACCGCGGCCCCACGGCTTCCTTCAAGGACTTCGCGGCGCGGATGATGGCGCGATGGATGGGTGTCTTCATGGAGGACGACGCGTCGGAGCTCGTCATCCTCACCGCGACCTCGGGCGACACCGGCAGCGCGGTCGCCCACGCGTATCACGGCGTCGAGCGCGCGAGCGTCGTCGTCCTCTTCCCGATCGACGAGGTGAGCGTCAGGCAGCGGAAGCAGATGACGACCCTCGGCGGCAACGTGACGACGATCGCCGTGGACGGGAAGTTCGACGACTGCCAGGCGATGGTCAAGAGGGCGTTCGCGGACCCCGATCTCGCGGCGCTCCGCCTCTCCTCCGCGAACTCGATCAACGTCGGAAGGCTGCTCCCTCAGGCGGTGTACTACGTCTACGCCTACGCGCGGCTCGCGAAGGCGGCCGAGATGGAGCCGATCGTGTTCTCGGTCCCCTCCGGGAACTTCGGCGACATGATGGGGGCGGTGATCGCGGGAAGGCTCGGCGTGCCGATCGAGCGGCTCGTCGTCGCGACGAACGCGAACGACGAGGTGCCGAGATTCGTGGAGAGCGGGATCTACGAGAAGATCGTCCCGAGCCGCGTCTGCATCTCGAACGCGATGAACGTCGGGCACCCGTCGAACCTGGCCCGGCTCGTCGACGCCTACGGCGGGTTCATGGACGAGACCGGAAGGATCCTCGAGATGCCGGATCTCGCGAGGCTGCGCCGGGACGTCTTCGCCGTCGGCGTCTCCGACGAGGAGACGCGCGAGACGATCCGCGAGGCGTGGAGGCGGCACCGGCTCCTCCTCGAGCCGCACGGGGCCGTCGGCTGGGCGGGGCTCCGCCGCTTCCTCGACGGGCGCGCGCCGGGGCCGGAGCCGCTCTCGGTGTCGGTCGAGACCGCGCACCCCGCGAAGTTCCCCGAGGAGATCCGGGCGCTCGTCGGCGTGGACCCCGAGGTCCCGCCGAGCCTCCGCGGGATCGAGGAGAAGCCGGAGCGATTCGGCCGGATGACGACCGAGTACGAGCCCTTTCGCGACCTGCTCCGCGAGACCTTCGCCCGGGGCTGACCGCGGCCTCCCCGCCGCGTCAGGGCGAGGCGCTCCGGCGGGCTTCGGCGAGCGCGCGCTCGAGAAGCCCGAGGTCGCCCCGCAGTTCCGCGTGGCCGCTCGCCGCGATCCGCTCGATCCCCCGCGCCAGGACCGAGGCGGCGCGCTCCCGCTCCCCGCGGCGGACGAGGATCCGGGCGATCTCCAGGTAGGGCCTCGGGTAGACCGGATCCGAGGCGGTGCAGCGCTCCCAGGCCGCCGTCTCGGCCCGGAGGTCGTTCCGGGCGCGGGCCGCCTCCGCGAGGATCGTCAGCGGGAAGACCTCGTAGCGCCGGAAGCGCGCGTCGGCGGCGAGCGCGGCGAGCGCCCTCTCGGAGAGCGCCTCCGCCTCCGCGACCGCACCGCGCCCCAGCGCGATCTCGCCGAGCTCCGTGAGGGAGATCGCGAGCAGCGAGACCTCCATCCCTCGCGCGCTGCCGGGGACCGCGTCCATGATCCGCACGACCTCGAGGAGCCATCGCTCCCTGGCCGCTGCGTCCTCCGCGGCCATCGCCTCGACGAACCGGGCGCGCGGGTTGTTCGTCCTCCGGAGGTCGCTCGCGGCGACCGCGGCGTCGTCGCGCCAGTTCCGGCCCTCCGCCAGCGAGATCCCCGCCCACGCGAGGGCGGGGATCAGGACGGCGAGGGCCGCGAACGCCCTCCGCGAGCGCGGCGGGACTCGCGACGCGGCGGCCAGGACCGCCCCGCCCAGCAGGACTCCCCACGCCAGGGACGGCAGGTAGAGGAGCCGGAACGCCCCCACCGTCCCGATCGGGACGAGGAGGTTCGACGTCGGCAGGAGCGCGATCCAGAAGAAGAACGCCCAGAAGGCGAAGCGCCGCGCCCCGCGCCTCCAGGCGACGGCGGCGGCGGCGAGCGAGGCTCCGAGGAGGACGATCCCCGCGGCCGACGCGAGGGACGGGATCCCCGATTCGACCGGGACCTCGCAACGAGAGGAGAACCCGATCGGGTAGGAGTGGAGGATCGCGCCGCGCCCGACGTAGTAGGCGGCCCAGACCTTCGCCGACGTCAGGAGGCGAGTCCAGAGCCCCTCGCCGGGAACGAAGAACACCTCCGCTCCCCTCGTGGCCGCGAGACCCACGACCGAGGCGCGGAGCGCCAGCCAGGCCGCCGCCGCCGCGAGGAGCCCCGCGACGACCCGGGCTCTCCCGCGCCCCGCCGCGCTTCCGCTCCCGGGAAAGGCCCGGTCCGCGAGAGGGATCAGGACGACCGCGGCGATCGCGCTCTCCTTCGAGAGAAGGGCGAGGAAGAAGGCCCCGGAGGCGGCCGCGGTCCACGAGGCCGCCGCCCCGCTCGATCGCGCCTCGCGCGCCCGGATCGCGAGGAGCCAGGCCGCCAGCACGCCGAGGGCCGCGAGGATCTCCTCGCGGTGCTTCACGTTCGCGACGGCCTCGACGTGGACCGGGTGGAGCAGGAAGAACG
>CAZPWK010000305.1:0-2789 GCA_964590285.1 uncultured Acidobacteriota bacterium
AGAGCGCAGCCCGCCGCGGCACGGTCGGTCGTGGGGCGATCGCGTTTCTGGCCATGGCTCGGTCCTCCACTCACAGTTGTGGCCCCGCGCCGGCCCCTCGTCAATACGCCTCGTGGCGAGCGGTCGGAATCGGCGGGTGAGCGGTCGCGGCCCGGTCGCCGGCGGCGGCCGGTTTCGGGCGTTCACCAGGGGATGATCTCGCGGAGCCTCCGGGCCTGCCGCCGCGAGAGCGGCACGACGCTCCTCGCGTCGTTCCGGATCACGATGCGGAACGTGCCGGCGTCGCCGGGCAGGATCTCCGCGACCTTGGAGAGGTTCACCAGGAAGCTGCGGTGCGCCCGGAAGAAGCCGGGGCCGAGCAGGGTCTCGAGCTCGGCGAGCGACCGCTCGACCAGGAACCGGCCGTCTCCCGTCCGTGCGAACACCAGGACGTCCTCCGCCTCGAACCAGAGGACCTCCTCGGGGTCGAGGAGGACGATCTTGGCACCGCGGCGCCCGGGGATCCTGGCGGGGCCTCCCTCGCGCGGCGCCGCCGCCGTGGCAGCGGGAAGCCCCGCGCGGATCTCCTCGAGCACGCGGAGGAGGTCCGGCTGCGAGGGGGCCGCCTGGCGGAGCGCCGCCCGGGCCCGGTCGAGCGCGGCCGCGAACCGCTTCCGGCCGAACGGCTTGAGAAGGTAGTCGATCGAGTTGACCTCGAACGCCCGGACGGCGTACCGGTCGTGCGCCGTCGTGAAGACGACGCGCGGCAGGTGGCGCACCTTCCGGAGCACCTCGAAGCCGTCCAGCTCGGGCATCTGCACGTCGAGGAAGCACAGATCCGGCCGCTCCCCGTCGATCGCCCGGACCGCCGCGGGGCCGTCCGCCGCCTCGCCGACGATCTCGACGTCCGCATGCTCCTCGAGGAGCCTCCTAAGCCGGTCCCTCGCCGGCTTCTCGTCGTCGACGATCAGGGCGCGGATGCTCACCGGTCGGACGCCTCCGCCCCGTCCTCGCGGATCGGGATCTCGATCCGCGCGACCGCGCCGAGGCCGCCGGGGCCCGGCTCGAGGGCCAGCGACCCCTCGCCGCGCGTGAAGACGCCGAGCCGCTGCGCGACGTTCGAGAGGCCGTGGCCTTCCCGGATCCGCGCGCCGGCCGGCCCGGAGAGGCCGACGCCGTCGTCCGAGACGACGATCTCGAGAAGGCCGTCCCGCGTTCGGGCCGCGATCGCGACCGATCCCCCCGCGGCCCGCGGCGCGATCCCGTGCCCGACGGCGTTCTCGACGAGGGGCTGGAGGAGGAGGCCGGGGATCCGGACCGACCTCGCCTCCGGCTCGATCCGCCAGAGCACCCGGAGCCGCTCTCCGAAGCGCGCCCTCTCGATGTCCAGGTATCCCTCGATGAAATCGAGCTCCTCGGACAGGGGGACCGGGCCGGCGTCCGCCACCCGGAACGTGTACCGGAACAGCTCCGCGAGATCCTGCACCAGGTCGTCCGCGCCCTCCGGGTCCTCCCGGAGGAGCGACGAGATCGTGTTCAGCGTGTTGAAGAAGAAGTGGGGGTTGATCCGGGCCTGCAGCGCGGCGAGCTCCGCCCGCGCGGCCGTCTCCTTGAGGCGGGCTTCGACCAGGCGGACCTCCTCGACCTCCCGCAGCGTCTCGGTCAAGCGCGAGCGGAGGCTCTCGTAGACGTGGACGGTCGCGCCCAGGATGAGCGCCAGGATGCCGTTGATCGCCATCACCGCCACCGTCTGGCGGAAGTCGCGCAGGACGTAGAGGGGATACGCGTAGAGCACGACGGCGGTGCCCGCGATCGCCCCGGAGAGGAGGGCGAGCGCCAGGAGGCCGAACCGGGCCGCCGACGGGAGCCCCCGGATCCTGGGGAAGAGGACGACCGACGTCAGGAGGACCGTGAAGCCGACGACGTTGCCGAAGAGGACGCTGATCCAGACGAGGGTCGGGTCGAACCCTCCGGGTCGGAAGGCGCCGAGCGCCAGCCCGATGGCGGTGCCCGCGGCGGTGTTGCAGGCGCCCCAGAGGAGCGCCTGCAGCCAGACCGGAAGCCCGTCGCGTCGGATCACGTGACGCGCCCCAGGACGAGCGTCACGTCGTCGTGCTGCGGGCGCCCGCGGCCCCAGGCCCCGACCTCTTCGATCACGAGCCGGACCATGTCCCGGAGATCCCGGGACCGGTGTCGTCCCAGCGTCTCGACGAGCCGCCGCTCCCCGAACTCCTCGTCGTTCGCGCCCGGCGACTCGATGATCCCGTCGGTGTAGAGGACGAGAAGGTCGCCCGGGTCCATCACGTGTCTTCCCTCGCGATACGTCGCTTCGTGCAGGAGGCCGATCGGGAATCCGCCCTCGAGGAGCCGCGCCGCACCGTTCCCGCCGATCCGGAGCGGCGGGTAGTGCCCGGCGTTGCTGTACGTCAGGACCCGGCTCTTCCCGTCGTAGCGGGCGAAGAACATCGTCGCGTAGCGGGCGTCGGACGTCGAGCGGAGCAGCATCTCGTTCAGGCGTCGGTTGACCTCCGCCGGCGCGACGCCCGGCAGCGCGATGCTCCTCACCGAGGCCTGGAGCCCGGCCATCAGCAGCGCGGCGGGGATCCCCTTCCCCGAGACGTCGGCGATCACGAGTCCGACGCTCTCGTCGGCGAAGGGAAGGTAGTCGTAGAGGTCGCCTCCGACTCCGATCGCCGGCACGCACGCTCCCGCGAGGTCGAGTCCGAGGACGCGAGGGGCGGAGCGGGGCAGGAGCTCCCGCTGCACGTCGCGGGCGATCGCCATCTCGCGCTCCATCGCCTCCTTCTCCC
>CAZPWK010000306.1:0-2785 GCA_964590285.1 uncultured Acidobacteriota bacterium
CCCTCTCGCGCCAGGCCGAGCCCATCCGATCGCAGCTCGAGGCGATCGAGAAGCGTCTCTCGGAGATCCGATGAAGGTCGCGTTCACGACGACCGGGACCGACCTCGGCGCGCCGCTCGACGAGCGATTCGGCCGCGCACCGAGGTTCCTGGTCTACGACGTGGATTCCGGCGCGATCGAGGTGATCGGCAACCGGGCCGGCGTCGAGGCCTCGGGGGGCGCCGGGATCCAGGCGGCCGAGGCGATCGCGCGGTCCGGCGCGCGGAGCCTCGTCACCGGCCACTGCGGGCCCAACGCGTTCCGCGTGCTGGCGGCGGCGGGGATCCAGGTCTATCCGTCGAGCGCCGCGACCGTCGAGGAGGCGCTCGAGGCGTTTCGCGCCGGGCGCCTCGAGGAGGCCCGCGGGGCGGACGTGCCGGGGCACTGGGCTTGACCGGCGTGCTCGGGCGACCGGGGGAGAGAGGCCGCCCGCCGCGGCTCGCGATCGCATCCGGCAAGGGCGGCACCGGCAAGACGACGATCGCCGTCAACCTCGCGCGAGTGCACGGCGGGCCGGTGGTCCTCGCGGACTGCGACGTCGAGGAGCCGAACGCCCACCTCTTCCTGAAGGGCGTTCCTCGCGGGAGCGAGGTCGTCGCGGTCCCCGTGCCGGAGGTGGACCCGGAGCGTTGCGACGGCTGCGGCGCGTGCAGCCGCGCCTGCCGCTTCCACGCGATCGTCGTCCCGTCCGGCCTCGCCCTCGTCTTCCCCGGGATGTGCCACGGGTGCGGGGGCTGCGCCCTGGCGTGCCCGCGGGACGCCATCCGGGAGGTCCCGAGACGGATCGGCGTCGTCGAGACGTCGGAGGCGGAACACGTCACGCTCGTCGGCGGCCGCCTCGACGTCGGCGTCGCGTCGGCGCCGCCCCTGATCCGCGCGGTCAAGGACCGGCTGCGCGACGATCTGCCCGCGATCCTCGACGCGCCGCCCGGGACCTCGTGCCCGGTGATCGCCGCGCTCCGGGGAGCGGACTTCGCGCTCCTCGTCACCGAGCCGACGCCGTTCGGCCTCCACGACCTCCGGCTCGCCGTCGACATGGCGCGCGAGGTCGGCGTGCCGTGCGGGGTCGTCGTCAACCGCGCCGGGTCCGGCGACGGCCGGGTCGGCGAGTTCTGCCGGGCGGAGGGGATCGCCGTGCTCCTGGAGATCCCCGAGGACCGGCGGATCGCCGAGGCGTACTCGCGGGGGGAGGTCCTCGTCGACGCGCTTCCCGAGTACCGGGGCGCGTTCCGGAATCTCCTCGAGGCGGCTCTGGTGCCGAAGGATTTGGAGCGGGCATGCACGAGATCGTCGTCCTGAGCGGCAAGGGCGGGACCGGGAAGACGAGCGTGGCGGCCTCTCTCGCCGTGCTCGCCGACCGCCCCGTCGTCGCCGACTGCGACGTGGACGCGGCGGATCTCCACCTCGTCCTCCGCCCCTCCGTGGTCCGGCGCCACGAGTTCCGGAGCGGGAACGAGGCGGCGATCCGGCGCGGGGACTGCACCGGGTGCGGCGCGTGTCTGGCCCGCTGCCGGTTCGGCGCGATCCTCGGGGGCGCGGCGGCCGGCGCCGGGGGCTTCTCCGTGGACCCGATCGCGTGCGAGGGGTGCGGCGCGTGCGTGGACGGCTGCCCCGAGGGCGCGATCGACTTCCCGGAGCGGCTCTGCGGCGAGTGGATGATCTCGGAGACCCGCTGCGGCCCGATGGTGCACGCCCGGCTCGGGGTGGCCGCGGAGAACTCCGGGAAGCTCGTCTCGACGGTGCGACGGGAGGCGAGGCGGATCGCCGAGGAGCGAGGGCGGAGCCTCCTGATCGTGGACGGGCCCCCCGGGATCGGCTGCCCCGTGATCGCGTCGCTCACGGGGGCCTCGCTCGCCCTGGTCGTCACGGAGCCCACCGTCTCGGGCGAGCACGACCTGGAGCGCGTCCTCGCCCTGGCGCGGCACTTCTCGGTCCCCGCGGCCGTCGCGGTCAACAAGTGGGACCTCAACGAGGAGATGACGGCGCGGATCGAAGGGGCGGCCCGCGAGGCGGGGGTGCGGATCGCCGGCCGCATCCGCTACGATCCCGCCGTGACGCGCGCCCAGATCGAGGAGCGAGCGGTCGTGGAGACCGGGGCCCCTTCCGGAGAGGACATCCGGAGGATCTGGGAAGGGCTCGTCCCGTAGGAGAGAGGCATGCGACCGACGGAAGAAGGAAGGCTCCTGGAGATCGCGGGCGCGCCGGGCACCGGCGGCGCGGGCCGCGGCGGGCCCCTGCCGATGGTCGGGCAGGGGCCGGGTCCGGGCGACCGGCAGGCCGAGGAGCAGCGGAAGCTCGAGTCCAGGCTCTCCCGGATCCGGCGGAAGGTCGTCGTGCTGTCGGGGAAGGGGGGGGTCGGGAAGAGCACGGTCGCCGTCAATCTGGCGATGTCCCTCAAGATGGCGGGGAAGCGCGTCGGGCTCCTCGACGTGGACATCCACGGGCCGAGCGTTCCGACGATGCTCGGACTCGAGGGGGCGACGGTCGGCGGAGATCCGGAGGCGCTGATCCCCGTGGACCAGGACGGGCTGAAGGTCCTCTCGATCGGATTCCTCCTGAAGGACCCGGACGACGCGGTCATCTGGCGCGGCCCGATGAAGATGCAGGTGATCCGGCAGTTCCTCGGCGACGTGGCGTGGGGGGACCTCGACTGGCTGGTCGTGGACTCGCCCCCGGGGACGGGGGACGAGCCGCTGAGCGTCGTCCAGCTCGCTGGAAAGCTCGATGGCGCGGTGATCGTCACGAC
>CAZPWK010000307.1:0-2746 GCA_964590285.1 uncultured Acidobacteriota bacterium
CCTGGACCGCGAACTCGACGAGTCGGGTCGGGTGCCGGGCCAGCAGCTTCTCCGCCGTGACCTCGCGGAGACCGCCGGGGTGGCCGGAGTGCCGGCGGTAGAGCTTGTCCTTCATCTTCCGCCCGGAGAGCCGGATCTTCTCCGCGTTCACCACCACCACGTGATCGCCCGTGTCGAGGAACGGCGTGTACGCCGCCTTGTGCTTCCCCGCGAGCCGGTCGGCGACGACCGTGGAGAGCCGGCCGAGCGTGAGCCCGTCGGCGTCCACCAGCCACCAGCCCCGCTCGATCTCGCCCTGCTTGGGAACGTACGTCCGCATGCCGCTCTACCTCGTCGTCCCGGCGCCCCTCGTGCGCGCAGGAATCCCCGGAGCGAAAGCGTGGTTGTACCACCGCGGTCCCGCATTGTCAAGATTCCGCGACGTTTGCGACGACCGGACCGCGCCGCGGGGGCGGGGCGGGGCGGGGCGGTCCGCCGGGCGATATACTCCGCCGCGCCCGACCGCGAGGAGGTGCATCGTGGCCCCCGGCGAGGACCGCAGCCCCGATCGCGTGCGCGCGATGTTCGAGGCGATCGCGCCCCGGTACGATCTCCTGAACCGGGCGCTGAGCCTCGGCCTCGACGTCCGCTGGCGCCGGAGGGCCGTCGGGGAATTGCCCCGGTCCCCGGACGCCCGGGTCCTCGACCTCTGCGGGGGCACCGGCGATCTCTCGCGCGCGCTCCTCGCGGGGGGACGAGCGGGATTCGTCGTGTGCCTCGACTTCGCGCACCCGATGCTCCTCCGCGCCTCGCGGAAGCTCCGCCGCACCCCCGGCCGCTCCGCCGTCGTCGAGGCCGACGCCCTCCGCCTCCCCTTCGCCGACGGCTCGTTCGACGGCGCCGCGGCCGCGTTCGGCGTCCGCAACCTCGCGGACCGCGACGCCGGCTTCCGCGAGGTGGCCCGCGTGCTCCGTCCCGGGGGCCGCTTCGTCGTGCTCGAGTTCAGTCGCCCCGCCGGCCCGATCCTCTCGCCGCTCTGGCGCTTCCACGTCCGCCGGATCGTGCCCCGGCTCGGAGACCGGGTGTCCGGCGAGACCGGGCCGTACGGCTACCTCGCCCGGACGATCGGGGAGTTCCCCGAGCCCGCGTTCCTCGCGGGCCGCCTGCGCGAGGCGGGGTTCGCCGCCGCCGGCTTCGCGCCGCTCTCGGGCGGGATCGTCTGCGTCCACGTCGCCGTGAAGGCCTGACGCCCGCGTCCGGAGGGGCGCTAGACCGTCCCGATCAGCGCGAGGAGAACCGCCTTCTGCGCGTGCAGCCGGTTCTCCGCCTGCTCGAAGATCACCGACTGCGGGGAGTCCGCCACCTCGTCGGTCACCTCGTCGCCGCGGTGCGCCGGAAGGCAGTGCATGAAGACCGCGTCCGGACCCGCCCGCCTCATCAGGGCGGCGTTCACCTGATACGGGAGGAACACCCTCCGGCGGGCCTCGGCCTCGGACTCCTGCCCCATCGAAGCCCACACGTCGGTGTACACGGCGTCCGCCCCCTCGACGAGGGAGAGGTCGGTGCCGACCGTGATCGTCGCCCCCGTCTCCCGGGCCGCGTCCCGACAGGCGCGGACGACCTCGTCCAGGGGGGCGAACCCCTCGGGCGTGACGACCGACACGTGGACGCCGAGCTTCGCCCCGGCCTCCATCAGGGAGTGCGCGACGTTGTTCCCGTCACCGACGTAGACGAGCCGCTTGCCGGCGAGCTCCTCCTCGACCTCTGCCATCGTCATGTAGTCCGCCAGGGCCTGGCACGGGTGGAGGCGGTCGGTGAGGCCGTTGATCACCGGGATCCCGGACAGCCGCGCGAGGTCGGCCACCAGCTCGTGGCGGAACGTCCGGCACATCGCGGCGTCCACCCAGCGATCGAGGTTCCGCGCCACGTCCTCCACGCTCTCCCGGACGCCGATCTTCCCGTCCGAGGCGGAGTAGTAGATCGCGTGCCCTCCGAGCTGCGTCATCCCCGCCTCGAAGGTGACCCGCGTGCGGAGCGACGGCTTCTCGAAGTACAGGAAGAGCGTCTTCCCGTCCAGCGCCCGCGCGTAGTGGCCCGGGTTGGCCTTCGCCTCGGCCGCGAGCGTGAGGATCGCCCGGATCTCGCCGGGCGAGAAGTCGAGCAGGGAAACCAGGTCGCGTCCCGCCAGGCTCTCGAGGCTCATGACATCCCTCCTTGACGCATCGGTTCAGCGGCGCCCGCCCGTGAGGGGAGCGAGGACCCCGGCCAGATCGGGCTTCCCCCTCTCCGCGAGGTCGTAGGTCACGCGGACGGTCGGCTTCTCGAAGCGGATCAGCCGCCTCAGGTCGATCGGGGTCCCGATCACGACGAGATCGCACGGCGTCGCCTTGACCGTCGCCTCGAGATCGCGCACCTGCTCCTCGCCGTAGCCCATCGCGGGAAGCAGGGCCCCCGTCCCGGGGTACTTCCGGAAGGTCTCCGCGATCCTTCCGACCGCGTACGGCCTCGGGTCCACCATCTCCGCCGCGCCGTGCTGGCGCGCCGCGACGACGCCGGCGCCGTAGGTCATCTCGCCGTGCGTGAGCGTCGGGCCGTCCTCGATGACGAGCACCCGCTTCCCCTTCACGGCCTCCGGGTCGGTGACGGAGACCGGGGAGTCGGCCTCGATGACCGTCGCCGCCGGGTTCACCGAGGCGACGTTCCTGCGGACCTCGGCGACCCCTTCCGGTGTCGCGGTCGAGACCTTGTTGATCACGACGACGTGGGC
>CAZPWK010000308.1:0-2728 GCA_964590285.1 uncultured Acidobacteriota bacterium
GACCGGATCCGGGGGAACCTGCTGGGGGTGCGGATCTTCGGGGACGACCTCGTTCTCCTGTTCCGGCTGCAGGGAAGGATCCTGAAGGACACCGCGCTCTACCTGCGCCACGCTCTCGTGCCGCTGCTCGTGACGCTCGTGCCGGTCGTCGCCGTCCTGGTCCAGGTCAACCTGAGGTTCGCGGCGCGCCCTCTCGAGCCCGGGGAGCGGGCCACGGTGAAGGCGACGTTCCGCGCCGGATCGGATCTTCGCGGCGCGTCCCTCGAAGCTTCCGAAGGCGTCGTCGTCGAGACCCCCGGAGTGGCCGCCGCCGAGCTTTCCGAGGTCGTCTGGCGCGTCCGCGCGGAACGACCCGGCCGCCACGCGCTCGTCGTCCGCGGAGCGGGCTCGAGCGTCGCGAAGGAGATCGTCGTCGGAGGCGGGTGGGGGAGGGTTTCCGTCCTGAGGACCGGGCGCGGGATCCTCGAGATGCTCGTCCATCCCGGCGAGCCCCCGATCGGCCCGGGAGAGGCCGTCCGGGCGGTCGAGGTCGCCTACCCGCCGCTCGGGATCTCGGCGCTCGGCTTCGGCGTCGACTGGCTCGTCCTCTTCCTCGTCGCGTCCGTCGCGTCCGGCTTCCTCTTCAAGAGGCCTCTCGGCGTGGAGTTCTAGCGGATCGTCGAGATCGGCGCGGGCGCCAGGTTCCAGGTGAAGAACCTCTTCGGGTTCTCGCGCGAGAGGAGCACCTCTCGCGACCAGGCCTTCCCATCCCAGGAGTAGCGGCGCAGCTCGCCCTGATCGTCGCTCGCGACGTACAGCTCGTCGCGGCCGTCGGCGTCGAGGTCGGCGAGCATGGCGGCGTGCTCGAACCCCGAGGAATCCTTGGCGACCGACTCGACCCGCCAGGGCCCGCCCCGCGTCGGGGGCGGCCGGAGCAGCCAGATCCCGCTCCGGAACGCCGAGACGACGATCTCCCTCCTCCCGTCGCCGTCCACGTCGCCGGCCGTCATGCAGCGGCTCAGGCGGTCGGGGATCGTGGCGCACGGCGCGCCCGCCGAGGGGTCGGTGCCGGCGTCGTAGCGCCGGATCTCGACCTGCTGGCCGGCGTGGTTGGCCTCCAGGGAGACGTACAGCTCGTCGCGCCCGTCCCCCTCGACGTCCGCGACGAGGATCTCCTTGGCGTGGCGGTCGCCCAGGCGGGCGACGACGGTGCGGCTTCCGGGCGTCCTCGGGTCGTAGCGGACGACCTCGCCGGGCTGGGGCGTTCCGTCCATGCGGTTCGGCTCGCTCGGCGTCGCGTAGATCTCGGGCCTCCCGTCGCCGTCGAGATCGCCGATCTCGATCTCGTGGACGAACGTGTCCGGCCGGCGGTCGAGCTCGACGACGTCCCATCGCCCCTCAGAAGGGCAGACGACCGCGACCACCCCCTGGTCGTGCGTGGCGACCGCGAGGCAGCTCCGGCCGTCCCCCAGGAGGTCTCCGGCCTCGGCGTCCCGCATGCGCGAGAACTTGCCCCCGAAGTCCTTCTCCCAGACCGTCTCCGCCGAGAACCCGCTCCCGGCTCTCCGCCACAGCTTGAGCAGGCCTCGGGTCCCGCCGAGCGTCAGGATCCCCGGCTCGCGGCCGGATCCGGGGGCGTACGCCATCGCCTTGTGGAAGACGTTGCTGTCCGGGTCCTCGAGGGTCTCGACGCGCCAGGCGCGGCCTTCCCTGGAGACGAGGTCCAGGCGCGCGGCGCGGGGCTTCGGGAGGACCTTTCCGTCGGGGCCGACCTCGAACTGGGCGAGGGCGACCAGGATCCCCGGCGCCGGCGCCCCCACCGTCTTCCCGCAGGAGGCCGAAAGGGGGATGGACAGCGCGACGAGAAGCGCGAGACCCGGGGCGATGCGCACGGAGCCGGCTCCTTTCCTCCGCCGGGAGCGGCGGATCCTCACACGGCCTCGATCGTGCTCGGAGGCTTCGGCGCGATGTTGTACGTGACGCTGACCACCCCCGGCACCTTCCGGAGGATCTCGGAGGCCAGCTTCTCGAGGACGCCGAAGGGAAGGCGGGTCGGCCTGGCCTTGCGCGCGTCCGCGCTGTCCCAGCAGCGAATCTCGATCTGCAGCCCGAAGTCGCGCTTCCCTCGCCGCATCCCGGTGACCCGGTCCTGGTGGAGGATGGCGAGGTACTGGAAGGCGCGCCGGCCGCAGAGCGCGCGCTCGACGAGCGAGGTCGCCTTCCGGACGGTCTCGATCCGCTCCGGCGTCGCCTCCCCGATCACCCGCGCCGCAAGCGCCGGCCCCGGGAAGGGGATCCTCGAGAACAGCTCGGCCGGAAGGCCGAGGGCGCGTCCGAGCTTCCGCACGCCGTCCTTCCGGAGCCGGATCAGGGGCTCGAGGATCCGGTAGCCGAACGCCTCCTGGGGGTCGATGCCGAGCTGCTCGAAGACGTTGTGCTGCCGCTTGATCCCGGCGACGGTCTCGTCGACGTCGGTCAGGATCGTTCCCTGGAGGAGGTGCCGCGCCCCGCTCTCCCGGACGATCCGCCCGAAGACCTCCCGGTAGAACACGCGCGTGATCGCCTCCCGCTTCTCCTCGGGGTCGGCGATCCCCCGGAGCGCGGCGAAGAACTCGTCCCGCGCGTCGACGACCTCGACGGCGACTCCGAGCTTCCGGAAGGGCGCGCGCACCCGCCTCGCCTCTCCCTCGCGCATGAGGCCGTTCTCGACGAACACGGTCCTGAGGCGCTGGCCGAGGGCTAGGTGGCC
>CAZPWK010000309.1:0-2728 GCA_964590285.1 uncultured Acidobacteriota bacterium
TAGCCGGCGATCGACCGGACGTCGTCGTTGCGCCGGCTGACCCGCTGGCGCGCCTGCCGCTTCGCCAGGTCCAGCCGGTCCTGGGCGAAGGCGGGCTCCCGGAGCGCCTGCATCAGCAGGTCGAGCCCCTCCGCCAGATCCTTGTCGAGCACCTGCAGGGAGATGCTGCCGCCCGTGTCCCAGCAGGCGCTGGTCAGCGTGGCGGCGAGCGCCTCGAGACGGTCCTCGAGCTTCGCCGCGTCGAGCTTCGCCGTCCCGCCCCGGGTCAGCTGGGAGCCGAAGAGCGCGGCGAGCCCTTCCTTCCCCTTCGGGTCGAGGTACGACCCGCCCCGCCAGGAGACGGTGACGCGCACGAGGGGCGTCCCCTCCGCGCCGTTCTGCGCGACGAATGCGGGGATGCCGTTCTTCAGCTTGGCCTTGAACTCCTTCGCCCTCGGCGTTTCGAACCGGATCGGCTCGAACTTCAGCTTCTCCGGCCGGTCGGGGATCTCCCGGGCGAACGCGGTCGCCGCCCCGAGGAGAATCGCGATCGTCGCCCGGCGGATCATCGCTCCACCTCCCCCTCGAACGCGGCGCGGGGCCGCGGCATTCCCGGCATCCCCGGCATCCCCATCCTCCCCTCGGGCGGCTTCGCGCCCTCCTTCCGGCTGACGAGCAGCACGTTGCGCCCGTCCGGGACCAGGTACTGCCGCGCCACCCGCTGCACGTCCTCCTGGGTCACGGCCTGGACGCGAGCGAGAACGTCCTGGAAGTCCCGGACCGTCCCGACCGTCAGGAACTGCGACAGCGTCTCGCGGATGCCGGTGTTCGTCTCGAGGCGGCCGTAGAAGCCGACGAGGGTCGCCTTCTTGAACCGCTCCAGCTCCTCGGCGGTGACGCCCTCCTTCAGGAGCCTGTCGATCTCCGCCTGGAGGGGGGCCTCGACCTCGGCGGGGCTCTTCCCCGGAACGGGCGTCACGCGGAACGAGAAGACGCCGCCCATCTTCATCCCGTGCGCGTACGCGGACGCGCTCGTCGCGATCTTCTGGTCGAGCACGAGCGACTTGTAGAGCCGTCCGGACGGGGGCCGCATGCCGCCGGGCCCGCCGGGCCGGCTCATGAACATCGGCGATCCGCCGAGGACCCCGGCCAGCGCGTAGAGGGCCGGCGAGTCCTTGTGGACGGCCGCCACCGTCTTGAACGCGATCTGGAGGGACGGGGTCGTCTCGACCTCGGCCACCATCCGCTGCTCGGCCGGCTGCTTCGGCTCGAGGGTGATCACCTCCGGCACCCCCTTCGGGTTCGCCGGGATCCGGCCGAAGTACCTCTCGGCGAGGGCGAGGGCGGCGTCGGGGTCGAAGTCGCCGACGAGGATCGCCGTGAGGTTGTTCGGCGCGTAGTAGGTCGCGAAGAACTCGTTCGCCTGCTCGCGGGTCACCTGGGAGATGTCGCTCGGCCAGCCGATGACCTCCCAGTGGTAGGGGCTCGCCATCCAGGTCATCGCGTTGAACGCCTCGTCCACCGTCCCGCCCGGGCGCGACTCGAGGGTCTGGCGGCGCTCCTCGAGGATCACGTCCCGCTCGCTGTAGAACTCGCGGAACACCGGGTTCGCCAGCCGGTCGGACTCGATCCAGAACCACAGCTCCAGCTTGTTCGACGGGAGGCTGACGATGTAGAAGGTCCGGTCCTCGCTCGTGCTCGCGTTGATGCCGGTCGCCCCCGCCTGCGTGTAGATCCGGTCCATCTCGTCCTTGACGATCAACTCCCGCTGCTCCTTGACGAGGCGGTCGAACTCGTCGAGCGCCTCCTGGAGCTTCGGCGTGCGGGCCGCGGGATCGTTCATGTCCGCGATCTCGCCCCGGCGCTGCTTCTCGCGCAGGACCGACATCTCCTCGCGGATCCGCGCCTGGACCTCGTCCTGCCGGGCGTTCAGCTCGGCGTCGCGGGCGGAGTCCTTCGTGCCGAGCGTCTTCGTCCCCTTGAACATCATGTGCTCGAAGAGGTGGGCCATGCCGGTCGTGCCGGGGCGCTCGTTGGCGCTCCCCGCGCGCGCCAGCCAGCCGAAGGCGATCGTCGGCTGCTCGTGGCGCTCGACCATCACGAGCCGCATTCCGTTGGACAGCGTCCGCTCCACCACCGGGACGTCTTGGGCCGCCACGGGCGCCACCGCCAGGAGCAGGACGGCGAGCGCGAGGCCTCGGTTCGGGATCATGGGACCTCCTCGGAAAGAGAGCGCGGACCGGCGCGCCGCCGCCGAAGCCGGACCCCGGCGGGCGACCCCCCGATTCCACTGTCTCCGTCTCGTCTCGAACACCGGCCGAGCATCATATCGCGGAAGGGGCGGGGGCGTGACAGGCGCCCGCCTCAGAAGAGGATCGAGAACTCGGCTCCGCCGACGGGCCGGTTCTCCAGCGCGAAGTCGAAGCCGTGGGCGAACAGGATCTCCTGGACCATCGTCAACCCGATCCCTTGTCCCTTCTCGCGGGTCGTGTGGAACGGCGTGAAGAGAAGGGCCTGCGCCTCGGGGGACAGACCGTGCCCCGTGTCGGCCACCGAAAGGAACGCGCGCCGTCCCCGTCGGCCGCCGCGGACGACGATCGCGCCCGGCGCGCCCGAGGCCTCGATCGCCTCGACCGCGTTCTTGACCACGTTCACCAGCGCCTGCTCGAGCTGCACCGGATCGCAGCTCACCGTCGGGAGGTCCGGCTCGAACTCCTCTCGCCACTCGATCCCGGAGGACCGGCAGCGG
>CAZPWK010000310.1:0-2696 GCA_964590285.1 uncultured Acidobacteriota bacterium
AGCGCCGAGCGCACCGGCGTCCTCGGGTTCCGTGCGAGGGCGAGGCGCACGGCGCGCCTTCCTCCCCACTTCGGGTGGTCCCCGAGCGCCGCGAGCACCGCGCGCGGTGTGGACCCGGACCGGGCGAGGGCGGCGGCCTCCGGCTCGAGGAGCTTCGGGTTGCGGAGGAGCGCCTCGAGGACCCGGCCCTCGGCGTCCTTCCGGAGCGCGGCGATCACCCCGCGGCTCGCGCGGCGCGCGAGGGAGACCCGCTCCCCGACGGCCATTTCCTCGAGCCGGACGCGAATCAGGTCCTCCGCCTTCCTGCGAACCGGAGGGGTCACGCGGACGTCGTCCGCGACGTCTGCGAGCTCCCTCCATCGAAGGTGCTCGGCGAGGGACCGGGCGAGCGGCTGGGGGAGCCGCGGATGGACGACGAGGGCGAGCCGGATCTCCTGGAAGGTCGCGAACCTCCGGTCCGCCGCGATCCGAGACAGCAGCGTCGCGGGAGCCGCGCGGTTGCGGAGCAGGAACTTCAGCTCCTCCCGTCCGAGCGACCGGTTTCCCCACGCCCCTTCGAGGTAGGCGGGAGGCGCGTCGGGGAGACGCTCCCGGAGCTCGGCCGCGCTCGCCGTCCGGCCGCGCTCGGCGTCGAGGGGCGCCCGGCCCCCACCGCCCTCGTCGTTCCTCGCCACGAGAAGAGTATAGGTCGCCGGGGTTGGCCCGGCGGCGGCTTTCGCCCTATCCTGCGGGCATGCTGCGACGGGTCGGCTTTCGTCCGGGGAGCGCGGCGGCGAAGGGACGGATTTCCGCGGGAGCGGCGGCCGTTCTCGCGTGCGCCGCGACCGCGCTCGGGTGCGGGGAAGGCGGACGGGCGCCCGACGTCCTGCTCGTGACGCTCGACACCGTTCGGGCCGATCGCCTGGGATGCTACGGTCGCGGAGGCGGGGCGACCCCGGTCCTGGACCGCCTCGCGGCGGAGGGGCTCGTCGCGGAGCAGGCGATCGCCGTCGCGCCGCTGACGCTCCCCTCGCACGCCTCGATCCTCACGGGGCTCTACCCCCCTCGTCACGGCGTGCGGGACAACGACGACTTCCGGCTGGGGGCCTCCGGGGCGACGCTCGCCGAGCGCTTCCGGGAACGGGGCTACCTCACGGCCGCCGCCGTGGGCTCTCTCGTCCTGGCGTCGTCGCAGGGACTCGATCGGGGATTCGAGGTCTACGACGAGCCGGAGGGAGGCCTCCCCGACGTCTCGCGCGGCGCCGCGCTCGCGTACCGGAGGCTCGTGGAGCGGCGCGCGGCCGAGGTCACCGACGCCGCGCTCCGCGCGGTCGCGCGATCCGGCGACCGGCCGTTCTTCCTCTGGGTCCACTATTTCGACCCTCATGCCGACTACGAGCCCCCGTCGCCGTGGCGGGAGCGGTTCCCCGCGCAGCCGTACGAGGGGGAGATCGCGTACGTCGACGCCGAGGTCGGGAGGCTCCTCGACGGGCTCGGAGCGCGGGGGCGGTCGTCGGACCTGCTCGTGGCCGTCGTCGCCGACCACGGCGAGGGCCTCGGCGAGCACGGCGAGGCCACCCACGGGGTCCTGCTGTACGAGACGACCCTCAGGGTGCCCCTCGTCCTACGCTGGCCCGGGCGGATCGCGCCGGGAACGCGGGTCCGGGAGCCGGTCTCGATCGCCGACCTGGCGCCGACGATCCTCGACCTCCTGGGGCTCCCGCCGATCGCGGGAGCGGAGGGGCGGAGCTTCGCGGCGGCGGCGCGCGGCGAGGCGGCCCCGCCGCGCGGTCCGATCTACTCGGAGACGCTCTACGGCGAGCGTGCGTTCGGATGGGCGCGGCTCGTCGCGATGCGCGAGGGGGCGATCAAGCTCGTCGATGCGCCGGAGCCGGAGCTCTACGACCTGGACCGCGACCCTCACGAGCGGCGCGACCTCGCTTCGATCTCGCCGGGCGAGCTGGGCGAGCGCCGGAGGAGGCTCCGGGATCTTCTCGGGGAGATCGCCGCCGGGGAGCCGGGGCCTCCCGGAGCTCCGGACGGGGAGCGGCGGGTGCTCCTCGAGAGCCTCGGGTACGTCTCCTCGGGAAGCCCGGCGGAGGGAAGACGCGACCGGCCGAACCCGAACCGCCTCGTCGGGGCGGCCCAGGCGTACCTCGAGGCGAAGCATTTCGTCTCGCTCGGGCGACTCGCGGAGGCCGAGGCGAAGCTTCGCGACGTGATCGCCGCCGATCCGGGGAACCCCGCCGCGCTGGCTCTCGGGGGCGCGATCCGGTTCGCTCTCGGCCTCCGGGACGAGGGGATCGCCCGCCTCGAGCGGGCGGCGCGCGCGGCGCCCGGCGTCTACGAGTACCGCCGGAACCTCGCCGACGCGTACCACGGCGCGGGTCGGCTCGACGAGGCGGCGGACGCGTGGCGCGCGGCCGTCGGAATCCGGCCGCGGTCCGCGGAGGCGCGCTTCGCGCTCGGCAACGTCCTGTTCGCGATGCGGGACGACCGGGGCGCGATCGACTCGTACCGGGAGGCGCTCCGGCTCGCTCCGGAATGGGCCCCGGCGCTCGCCGCGCTCGGCGTCGCGGAGGAGCGCGGCGGAGACGTCGAGGCCGCCCTGCGATCGCACCGGAGAGCCGTGGCCGCCGACCCGCTCTTCTGCGAGGCGGGGAACCGCATCGGCGTGCTCGAGGAGAGGCGGGGCCGGCTTGCCGAGGCGAGGACCG
>CAZPWK010000311.1:0-2678 GCA_964590285.1 uncultured Acidobacteriota bacterium
CGGAGGAAGGGGTTCTCCGTCGAGATCGAGAGCCCGGCCAACCGGGACGTCGTGTTCGGGCGGACGAGGATCGCGGCCCGGGTGCGCATCGCGGACCCGGCGAACGTCGATCGCGTCGAGTTCCTGATCGGCGACGCGGTCGTGTTCGTGGACCGGGAGCCCCCCTACGAGACGGTCCACGACTTCGGCGAGACGCCGAAGTCCTGGGTGATCCGCGCGGTCGCCTGGCACAGGGAGGGGGTCCGGGTCAGCGACGCGGTCGTCACGCGGAAGATCGAGGTCGCCTACTTCGAGGAGGTCAACCGCGTCATCCTCTGGGCGACGGCCGTGGACCGCGAGGACCGCTTCGCCGCGGGGCTCGGGCGCGACGACTTCCGCGTCCTCGAGGCCGGGAAGGAACAGACGCTGACCGACTTCTCCGCCGAGGACCGCCCCGTCACGATGGCGATCCTGATCGACACGTCGGGCTCGATGAAGGACCGGATGAAGGAGGTCCACGCGGCCGCGGGGGCGTTCGTGGACACGCTGCGGCCGGAGGACCGCGCCCTCGTCATCGCCTTCGACGACAAGGTCTTCCTCCTCCAGGACTTCACCGCCGACCGCGCCGCGCTGAAGGAAGCGATCGAGAGCACGGAGCCGATCGGGGCGACGGCGATCTACGACGCCCTCCACGCCGCCTTCCGGAAGCTCAAGGGGATCCAGGGGCGCAAGGCGATCGTCCTCCTCTCGGACGGCGACGACACCTCGAGCCAGTTCGGATTCGACCGCGTGCTCGAGGAGGCGAAGGCGCAGAACGTGCTGATCTACGGGATCGGACTCGGGGTCGGCCTCCTCGACGGCGGCCGGAAGAGCGTTCTCAGGGAGTTCTCCGACGTCACCGGAGGGCGGGCTTTCTTCGTCAAGGAGGCGGCCGACCTCGGAGGCGTCTACCAGAGGATCGCGGACGAGCTGAAGAAGCAGTACTTCCTCGCCTACTCGACCGCGAACAAGACCTGGGACGGGCGCTGGATCCCGATCCAGGTCGAGGCGCGGCGCCCGGGCGTCACGGTCCGCGCGCGTCGCGGGTTCTTCGCGGTCCGCTCGGCGGCGTCGCCGGCGCCCTAGGCGCCCCGGCGCGCTTGACCGTCGGTCGCTCGCTCGTCTATTCTCCGCCCGCCCGGCCCCGACGGGCCGATTCGAGGAGGCGAACCCCATGACGCACGGGCGCTGGCTGGCGGCGATCCTGGCGCTCCTGTTCCTGTCCGGGACGAGCGCCGAGGTCGGCAGGACCGCGGACACGAAGAAGGCGAGGAAGATCTGCGGCCAGGCGGAGCAGGCTCTCAAGGAGGGGCGCGTCGAGGAAGGGCGCGCTCTGTTCCGGAAGGCGCTGGAGTACGCTCCCGACCTCCCGGACGCGCACGTCGGCCTCGGCCAGATGGCGATGGCGGAGAAGCGCTACGAGGACGCCCTCGCCGAATTCCAGCTCGCGGAGGCCGGCTACGTCGTCTTCATCAAGGAGGTCATCAAGCGCGCGCAGGCCAACGAGGCCGCCCAATATGACGAGATGGCCCGGCTCTCGGACTCGTCGAGCCAGGTCGCGGTGTCGGGGTCGAAGTCGGGCGCGAGCCCGATGGCCCAGGCGAAGCTGTACAACGCGGCGCAGCGGCTCGCGACGGGCGGCAACGCCTCCTACCCGACCTCGGAGCAGCTGACGGAGCCGATGGGGAGGATCTACTACTACGTCGGCAACGCCCTCTTCCGGCTCGGCCGGGTACCGGACGCCGCCGAGTACTTCGAGGCGTCGGTCGAGCTCGCGCCCGGCGAGCTTCCGGCGTACGTCAACCTCGCGATCGCGCGCTGGAAGACCGGACAGCGCGACGAAGCGCTGGCCGTCCTCTCCAAGGCGGAGGAACAGGGTCTCAAGGTCGACCCGAAGCTCAAGGCCGACATCGCGGCGACGCCTGACGCGGCGAAACCGTAGGCCCCGGCGCGGGCCCGCGAACGGGCGGCCGCTCTCCCGCGCCTCCTACCAGCCGGGCGGCGGGGCCGGCTGCTCTTCCGGCAGGAGGTCGAGCGGCGGCGGCAGGTAGTCCGCCGGCTGGCCGACGAGCCTCGCCTCGACCGCGACGTCGCCGGCGACGTCGAGATCGGCCCGGATCGGAAGGTAGCCCGCCCCCAGGATCTCGATCCGCCACCGCCCGCCGGGCAGGCCGGCGATCCGGAAGCTCCCGTCCGGCCCCGTCCGCGCGAATCGGGGATCGTGGCTGCCGTCCGGCCGGAGCAGCCGCACGCGCGTCTCCGGCGCGGCCCCCGCGCCGAGGACGGACACGGCGCCCAGGAGCGCGTGAGAGCCCGAGCCCGCGGACGGCGCCGAGACGACGCCTCCCGACGAGTCCTCCGAGGGGCGCATGGCGATCTCGATCACCGCGCGGAACGGGAATCGAACCTCGATGCCGGCCTTGACGACCGGCTCCAGACCGTCCCGGCGGACCTCGGCCCGGTACGCGCCGTCGGCGAGGCCGTCGAACCGGAACCGGCCCTTCTCGTCGGTCGCCGTCAGCCGGAGCGGGGTCGCGCCGCCTTCCGGCCGGACCGAGACGGTCGCGCCGACGACCGGCGCCCTCCGGCCGGTCCTCGCCACCCCCTCGAGCCGCCAGGGCGGTCCGCCTCCCTCCGCCCCGGGCGCCGCCTCGGCCGCC
>CAZPWK010000312.1:0-2676 GCA_964590285.1 uncultured Acidobacteriota bacterium
CTCGCCGTATTCCCGATCGCGCTTGGTCTCGCCCTTCTCGCCGGAGCCGCGAAGGCGCCCGACCCTCTGGAAGAAGCCCTCGCCGCCGCCGGCATCCCGGCCGACCGGCTCGGGTTCTCGCCGAAGGGGTACTGGCTCCGCTATCCGGACCCGAGGCAGATCCCGTACGTGAACCGCATGTTCTCGGACCTCTTCGAGCGACCGGATCGGATCGACGACACGGTGCGGCTGATGGCCCGCGCGGCGGCGGACCCCCTCGGCGAGTCGCACCGGAAGGAGAAGGACGACGGCCTGTTCCGCGCCGCGTACTACACCGGGTGGGACCTGAGGCTCTCGGGACACCGCGACTACACGGCGGGGCTCGACGACGGGGCGCCGGCGGGAGAGGGCGCCGAGGATCCCCTGGTGTTCGCCGTGGAGCGCCTGTGGCGGGACGCGGGGCGGCCGTTCGACCTCTTCGGCATGGGCAAGCCCGCGGACTGGCCGAGAAGGCGCGAGGACGCCCGCGCGGCCGCGGCGGCGCTCGACCCGGAGCTCCGCGCGATCGTCGCGCGGGCCCTGCTCGGGCTCGCGGACGCGCTTCGCTGGCACCGGCTCGCGTTCGAGGAGGTGGACGGGAACGACAGGATCGCCGCGTTCGGGCTCCGGGATCTCGGCGCAGCGCAGTTCGACGGGATGGAGTACCACGCGGAGCTCGACCGGATCGCGCGAGACCTCGACGAGCGGTCGCTCCACACGTCGTCCCGGAAGGTCGTCGCCGCCGGCGAGAAGCTCGCCCGGGCCGTCGAGGCGTGGCTCGCCTCGACCCGGGCCGACCCGGCCGCGCAGCGCCTCGACCTGGTCACGCCAGGGGGGCGGGTCGTCGTGTCGGGATCGGGAGACGACATCCACGAGGAGCCGGACGTGCTGCTGCTCCTGGACCTCGGCGGGAACGACACGTACCGCGGAGCGACCGGGGCGACGGGCACCCTCCAGCAGCCGGTCTCGCTCGCCGTGGACCTCGCGGGCGACGACCGGTACGCGGCCGAGGACGAGCGCACCCCCTCCCAGGGGAGCGGCATCCTCGGGACCGGCGTGCTGATCGACGTCTCCGGGAACGACCGGTACCGCGCCCGCGGGTCGTCGCAGGGCTACGGGCTCTTCGGGACGGGACTCCTCGCCGACCTCGGCGGAGACGACCTCTACGAGCTGGACGTGGAAGGTCAGGGCGCCGCGGAGTTCGGCGTCGGCCTGCTGTTCGACCTCGCGGGAAGCGACCGCTACCGGATCGTCGCGGGCGGCCAGGGGTTCGGCGGCGTAGGAAACGGGATCGGGACGCTCGTGGACCTCGAGGGGAACGACCGGTATCTCGCGGAGCCCGACTCCTCGAAGGCGTACCGGCCGGATTACCACTCGCAGCTGAAGGTCAACTACTCGTACGCGCAGGGGGCCGGCGCGGGCCGCCGGGGAGACCTGATGGACGGCCACTCCTGGGCCGGGGGGGTCGGCACGCTCCTCGACCTGGGCGGCAGCGACGAGTACCGGTCGGGGAACTGGTCCGCCGGCTCGGGATACTGGTACGGAATCGGGTGGCTCTACGACGCGGAGGGGAACGATCTCTACAGCGCGTCGGTCTTCTCGCTGGCGTCGGGGGCCCACTTCTGCATCGGCGCGCTCCTCGACGGCGCCGGGGACGACCGGTACGAGGGGTACGGCGATTCGCACACGGGGCTCGCTTTCGGCCACGACTTCACGATCGCGATCTTCCACGACGCGGCGGGCGACGACCAGTACCGCTTCGGCGCCGACGGGTTCGGCCACGCGATCAACATGAGCCTCGCGCTCTTCACGGATTCCGCGGGGAACGACACCTACGTGCTCGATCGAGGCAAGGAAGGGTTCGGGATCACGAACTTCGCGCCCGCGGACCTCGATCCGCCGCCGGCCCGGAACTACCTCGTCCACGCGACTCAGGTCGGGCTGTTCCTCGACGCGGCGGGAGAGGACGCCTACCTGGAGCGGGATCCGGAGTCGGGCGCCGAGAGCCGGTCGTCCGTCCGGAAGGACGGGGCGAGGATCCTGCGCCCGGCCTCGCCGGCGCGCGAGGCCGGAGGAAGGCACGCGGGCGTCTTCGTCGACCGCCGCTAACGCCTCGCGTCGGTGCGCTTGATTTCGGCGGGAAGTGCTCGTACCCTCGCCGGCCACCCCCAGGAGACGCGCCATGGAGACCTCGAGCCGTTCCCTTCCCGAGAACGCCTACCGGCCCCTCAAGCCAGGGGAGTCCTACCAGCCGGTCGTCCCGGCGCACGTCACGGAGCGCGAGTGGACCGTCCGCTCCGTCGTGATCGGCATGGTGATGGCGGTCGTGTTTTCCGCCGCCGCGGCGTTCCTCGGATTCAAGGTCGGCCAGGTGTTCGAGGCCGCGATCCCGATCGCGATCCTGGCGGTCGGGTTCGGGTTCCTCTTCCCGCGCCGCTCGACGCTCCTCGAGAACGTCATCATCCAGTCGATCGGCGCCGCCTCGGGGCTCGTCGTCGCGGGCTCGATCTTCACGCTGCCCGCGCTGTTCATCCTCGGCCTGCCGGTCGACCTCTTCAAGCTGTTCCTGGTCGCCCTGTTCGGCGGGATCCTCGGCGTGCTGTTCCTCATCCCGCTCCGCCGCTACTTCGTCAAGGAGATGCACGGCGAGTTCCCCTT
>CAZPWK010000313.1:0-2670 GCA_964590285.1 uncultured Acidobacteriota bacterium
CCATCTCCCGGATGGCGTCGTCGTCGTCGATGACGAGGGCACGCGGCATCTACGTCCTCCTTCGGGGCTCTACGCCCCCGCCCGCCGCGGGAAGCGTGACGCGGAAGAGGCTCCCCCCCGAGCCGGGAGCCTCGACGTCGATACGGCCCCCGTGCCACCTCACGATCTCGGCCACGAGGGCGAGGCCGAGACCGAGCCCCGGGACGGCCGCCGCGGAGCCCCCGCGGGCGAATCGCCGGAAGATCTCCTCCCGCTCGCCGGACGGGATTCCCGGCCCCCGGTCGCGGACCGTGAGGCAGACCGATTCGCCGCCGGCCGGGCCCACCGCCACGTCGACCGGTTCGCCGGGCGCGAACTTCAGGGCGTTGCCGACGAGGTTGTCGACGACGCGGACGAGGAGCGCCGCATCGCCCTGTACGGCGAGCCCGGGTTCGCCCGAGAAACGGATCTCCCGCTCGCCGCCTGAAGCGAGGAACGCCGTTCGCTCCCGGGCGAGCTCCGGGAGGTCGATGAGCGAGGAAGACCTCTGGAAGTCCCTCAGCTTGATCCTCTCGAGGTCCAGGAGCGTCTCGACCATCTCCGCGAGCCGCGCGCTCTCCCGCGCGACCATCCCGGCGACCGACCGGCGGCGCTCCTCGCTCAGGTCGAACCCGGAGAGGAGCTGCGCGAGCCCCCGCACCGACGTCAGCGGCGTCTTGAGCTCGTGCGCCAGGACGCGGCGCGCTTCCGCGTCGTCCTTTCGCTCGCTCTCGAGAGTGGCGGCGAGCGCTTCGAGCTCGACGATGCGCCGGACCGCGACCGCGGCCCGGCGGCGGTCCGCGAGGAGGCGCCACAGCTCGGGGCCCGCCGTCGCGGCGAGGCCGCCGAACGCCGTCGCAAGGAGCGGCAGCTCCCGCCCGGCCCAAAGGAGCGACACCATCCCGGCCGGAACCGCGAGCAGGGGGACGGCGGCCGCCGCGGGAGCCAGACGAGGCGCGACCCGCCGCCGCAGAGCCGTCGCGCCCCACGTCAGGAGACCGGCGAGCCCCCCGGCAACGAACGGAGGGAGCCGTTCGTACAGGTCTCCCGTCAGGAGCGACTCGGTCGCCGCCGCCTGCACGAGGACGCCCGGATCGGGCGTTCCGCGCTCCGATAGAGGCGACACGACGCGGTCTCCGACCCCTGCCGCGACCGAGCCGACGAAGCAGACCCGGCCCCGGAGCGCGCCCTCCGGCAGCCTCCCGCTCAGTACGTCCGCAGCGCTCCAGGTCGGCACTTCGGTCGCGGAGCGGAAGCCGGGCCGGATCGGTGCCCCGACCGGCAAGGGGATCTCCGGGCGCAGGAGCCGGGCCGCCGCGAACGGCATCGCGCCGAGGGAGAGGCCGTCGAGCTGCCGGGTTGCGAGGAAGCCGCGAACGACGCCGTCGCGATCGACGGCGAAGCTGACGTGCGCCACCTCTGAGGCCGCGCGCAGGCCGGAAGCGGGGAGAATCCATCGCTTCGTCCCGTCCGGCGCGGCGGCGAGGACCGACGGTCTCGCCGCGAGCGCGGTAGCGAGGGCCTCGTCGCCCGGGCGTGTCTCCGCGAGGAGGAGGTCGATCGCCACGGCGGCGGCCCCTGCCGCCCCGATCCGGTCCACGAGGGCGGCCAGGCGCTCCCGCTCCCAAGGCCACGGCCCGACAGCGCCGATCGCCTCCTCGTCGACGACGACCGCCGCGACGGATATCGCGGCCGCCCTCGGCCGGGTCCGCAGGAGCGCGTCCCGAACCAGCAGCTCGGCGGAATCGACCCAGCCCGCAGCGGCAACGAGCGTCACGAGGAACGCAGCCGCCAACGGCGGGCCGAGACCTTCAGTCGCCCGCATCAGGGTCGCCTTCACCTCGGGGAGAGTACGTCTGCGCGCATTAGAACCGCCTTAGAGGTACGGGCTCCTCGCGCGGTTCGTGCAAGAGACTGAGCGCCTCCGGCGAGATGTGGTCGAGGCCCGATCCCCCCGCTCGGGTTCGTCCCGCCCTGCTTCTCCCATCGATCTCACGCCTCCACCATCCTCTTCCGGTCGCGGAAGGCGACCCCGCAGACGACGAGGAAGACGACCTCGACGAGGGCGACGACGATCATCCACTTCACGATGGGCGAGTCGCCCATGCCGTAGGAATGCATACCCGCGTTCAGGACGTAGTTCACGCCGAGGTACGTCATCAGGATCGTCTGGAACGCGAGGATGCTGATTACCGCCGCGCCGAACGTCCCGATCACCTTGTCGACCTTCAGGTGGAGGATCGCCATGTAGGCGAGGAACGCCACGAGCGACCAGACCTCCTTCGGGTCCCAGCCCCAGTAGCGGCCCCACGACGAGGCGGCCCAGACGGAGCCGGTCAGGATCCCCGCGAGGAGGAAGATCGACCCGACGTGCATGTACCAGTAGAGGAGCTCGTAGAGCTTCTCGACGAGCGCGCCGCGCCCCCTGCCGAACGCGGCGACGCCGATCTGCATGTGTGCGACGACGACGCCGAGGGCGAGGACGGCGTAGCCGACCATGATGATCGGGACGTGGATCGCGAGCCACGGCGTCCCCGCGAGGACCGGGGCGATGGGATGGATGAAGCGGTCCATCGGGAGGAGGTCGGTGAGCGCCATCGTGAGCGCGGACATCGCGGCGGCGTTCAGGACCACGGTCCGGTTCCGCATCAG
>CAZPWK010000314.1:0-2659 GCA_964590285.1 uncultured Acidobacteriota bacterium
ACCGTGTCGAGGAAGGGAAGGTCGCACTTGTAGACCTCCTTCTCAAGGACCTCCCGCGGGATCTCGTTCCGCATCGCCGGGAGGCCGCCCCAGACCGCGCAGGTGCCGACGGCGACGAGGATCTCGGACCTCCCCCGGATCGCGCGCAAGCTCTGGAGATCGCGCTGGGTCGCCACGACCCCCTCGACGAACGCGACGTCGAGGCGGCAGGTGTGGTCGTTCTGCGAGCGGGCCATCACCCAGTCCACGATGTCCATCCGCTCGGCGAGGCGGAGCAGCTCGTCCTCGCAGTTGAGGATCTGCAGCTGGTCCCCCGCGCAGCCGGTGAGGCCGAAGATCCCGACTTTTGGCTTCTGATTGCCGATGGGCATGGGATTCTCCCTACTCGTAGATCAGCTCGGGAAGATTGATGGCGTCCCAGAACGTGAACACCGGCCCGTGGAGGCACGTGAACGTGTAGCCGACGGCGCAGTGCCCGCACTTGCCGACGCCGCACTCCATCCGGCGCTCGAGGCTCAGGTAGATCCGGTCCTTCGCGAAGTGCCGCGCCACGAGCTTCTCCATCATGAACTTGTAGAAGATCGGCGGGCCGCATGCGACCGCGTACGTCCGGGAGACGTCGAGATGGATGTCGTCGAGGAGCTGGGTGACGAACCCCACGCGGCCCGGCCAGGGGCTTCCGCCGGCGTCGTCCACGGCGAGGAGCACCTCCGCGTCTCCGCGGCGGGCGATCGACTCGAGCTCGTCCCGGAACAGGACCTGCTCCGGGCTCCGGGAGCCGTAGAGCAGGATCACGCGGCCGAATCGGTCGCGGAGGTCGATGAGGTAGTGAAGCAGCCCCCGCAGGGGGACCATGCCGAGGCCGCCGGCCACCATCAGGACGTCCTGCTTCTCGAACGTCTCCACCGGGAAGCCGTTGCCGAGCGGCCCGCGGATCCCGACGACGTCCCCCTCGCGCACGTTGTCGAACAGGTAGCCGGTCACGCTGCCCGCGCGGCGGATCCCGAGCTGGAAGTAGCCGCTCCGCGTCGGCGACGAGGGGAGGGAGAAGGGCGCCTCTCCGACGCCGAGGACGGACAGCATCACGAACTGGCCGGGGCGGAACGAGAACGACTCCGCGAGCGCGGGATCGGTGAACCGGAAATCGAAGAGCCGGACGTCGCCGACGAGGTCGGTCACCCGCATGACGCGCGCCGCGGCCGTGGCGTAGGGGTTCGCCCCCGTCGGGAGCCGCCTCGGGCCGCTCCGCACCGGAAGGCGCTCCGGGATCGCAGCGATCATAGCTCACCTCTCACGTACGAGAAGACCTCGACGACGTTGATGCCGGTCGGGCAGTTCTCGATGCAGCGGCCGCACCCGACGCAGGAGGGCATCCCGAACTCCCGGACGAACGCCTCCTGCTTGTGGTAGTAGCGGTTCTTGACCCGGTCGGCGCGGTTCCCGCGGAAGTTGTGGCCGCCGGCCACGACCGCGTAGTCGCGGTAGAGGCAGGAGTCCCAGAGCCGGACGCGCTCCGCCTCCCCTTCCCTCGGGACCTCGTCCGCCACGTTGAAGCAGGTGCAGGTCGGGCAGACCATCGAGCAGGAGCCGCAGCAGAGGCACTTCTTCCCGAGCTCGTCCCAGACCGGGTCCTCCTTCTTCAGCTCGAGCACGTACGGCAGGTCGGTGACGTCCATCGAGAGCGTGAACGCCTCCTCGCGCCGCTTCAGCCGGTCGAGGTAGTCGCGCGTGTCCTGCGGCGTCGAGGGCTCGAAGAGGTCGGCGTTCGCGCGGACGATGTCGTCCCCTCGCGCGCTCCGCACCGTGACGAGGTAGCGCCCATCGAGCGGCGTGAGGAAGAGGTCGAACTTCTCGTCCACGTTCGACGTCCCGAGCGAGTGGCAGAAGCACTTCTCGTCGGGCATGCACCCGTAGCCGACGATCGTCAGCGTCTCCCGGTTCCGCCGGTAGTACGGGTCGGCGAAGTCCGACAGGTACATGAGGTCCAGGATCTTCAGGGCGTGGATGTCGCACGAGTGCGCCCCGAAGTACACGCGCGGAGGGAGATCCCCGTCGCCGGTCTCGACGTCGTGCCCGCCCTCCCCGCGCGCGAGCATCGCGAAGCGCGGCTTCAGGAGCAGCTTCTTGAACGGCACGATCGTCCGCACGGCGTCGGGCCGCGCCGCCGACGTGTCCTCCCCGATCTCCTCGATCGAGAAGACGCCGGGCGCGCGCTCCACCGGGGCGTAGAGAGTGCCCCACGGCTTCAGCCCGCGCAGAAGGGTAGGGAGGAACTCCGTCTTCATCCGCAGGGTTTGCATGGGCGGGTCTCCGTTGTGAGGAACATCAATAGTGAATTCCGGAGACCGCCGCAACCCCGCAGCGGGCAAATCGGGTGGGAATTCGTACGAATTCGGTGCTGCTTCAGCGCAGAGGCTCGATCCGGAAGTCTCCGCTCCCCGTCTCGACCCGGATCCGTGTCCGGCCGTCGCCCCGGCGGTAGCCGACCACCTCCCTGCCCCGGAGGATCGGCTGCGCGTCGGCGAAGCCCCCTTGGATGCCGCCGCTCCCCTGGTCCGCGACCGCCTCGAAGGTCGAGGAGGGATCGAGCCGGACCGTCACGTCGCCGCTCCCGGTCTCCGCCTCGATCGCGCGCGCGCGGGACCCCGAAGCCTCCAGG
>CAZPWK010000315.1:0-2651 GCA_964590285.1 uncultured Acidobacteriota bacterium
GGCCTCTACAAGGAGGAGCGCTTCATCCACTCTCCCCAGTCGTCGGGGATTCTCGTCGAGTACCCGAGCGGCGAGAAGCCGCGGCGGGTCCTGAACCTGTGCTCGAACAACTACCTCGGGCTGTCGAGCCATCCCGAGGTGATCGCCGCCGCCCATCGGGGCCTTGACGAGCGCGGCTACGGCATGTCGAGCGTCCGGTTCATCTGCGGCACGCAGGACCTCCACCGCGACCTCGAGAGCGCGATCACGGAGTTCCTGGGGACCGAGGACACGATCCTGTTCCCGAGCTGCATGGACGCGAACGCGGGGGTGTTCGAGGCGGTGCTCGGGCCCGAGGACGTCATCATCTCCGATCGCCTCGTCCACGCGAGCATCATCGACGGCATCCGGCTGTGCAAGGCGGTGCAGGACTCGTACAAGCACGCGGACATGAAGCACCTCGAGTCGAAGCTCGAGGAGCACCAGGACAAGAGGGTCCGCCTGATCGTGACCGACGGCGTGTTCTCGATGGACGGCGACCTCGCGCCCCTCGACCGGATCTCCGAGCTGGCGGAAAAGTACGGCGCGATGGTGTTCGTGGACGACAGCCACGCGAGCGGCTTCATCGGGAGAACCGGGCGCGGCACGCACGAGCACTTCGGCGTGCTCGGCAAGATCGACATCATCACGACGACGCTCGGCAAGGGGCTCGGCGGGGCGAGCGGCGGCTGCGTCTCCGGCCGCAAGGAGATCGTCGAGCTGTGCCGGCAGCGCGCACGGCCCTACCTCTTCAGCAACGCCGTTCCGCCGCCGATCGCCTGCGCGGCCCTCAAGGTGCTCGAGATCCTGAGCCGCACCACGGAGCGCCGCGACAAGCTCGAGGCGAACACGAAGTTCTGGCGGAAGGCGATCCGCGAGGCGGGCTTCGTGATCAAGGACGGGGAGAGCCCGATCGTCCCGATCATGCTGTTCAACGCCAAGCTCTCGCAGGACGTGGCGCGCGACCTGTTCCGCGAGGGGGTGTACGTCGTCGGCTTCTTCTTCCCCGTGGTCCCCGCGGGGCAGGCCCGGATCCGGACGCAGATGTCGGCCGACCACGAAATCCCGGAGCTCGAGAAGGCGGTGGGGGCGTTCCGGAAGGTCGGGGAGAAGTACGGGATCCTGGGCCTGGACAAGAAGGGGATCATCGAGAAGTACGGCAGCTGAAGGCACGCGGGTTCCGTCCGGCGCCCGAGAGGAGCGCGATGAACGAGGGGCTCGCCCGGAGGCTCGGCGCGGAGACCGCGCGGTTTCGCGAGGAGGGGGTGTACAAGCGCCTCAACCACCTCGAGGGGCCGCAGGGGCCGCGCGTCCGGATGGAGGGGCGGGGCGAGGTCCTGGTCCTGTCCTCCAACGACTACCTCGGGCTCGCCTCCCGTCCGGAGGTGATCGCCGGCGCGAAGGCGGCGCTCGACCGTCACGGCGCCGGGACCGCCTCGGTGCGCTTCATCTGCGGGACGCTCGCCCTTCACCGGGAGCTCGAGGCGGCGCTCGCCCGCCTCGTGGGCACCGCGGCCGCCCTGACGTACGTGTCGTGCTGGGCCGCGAACGAGGGGCTCCCCGCGAGCGTCCTCGACGAGGAGGACGTCGTCATCAGCGACGCCCTCAACCACGCCAGCATCATCGACAGCGTGAGGCTGTGCCGGGCGCAGCGCAGGGTCTTTCCCCATTCCGACATGGCGGCGCTCGACGAGGCGCTCCGCGAGACGCGCGGCGCGAGGACGCGGCTCGTCGCGACCGACGGCGTCTTCAGCATGGACGGAGACACCGCCAGGCTGCCGGACATCGTCGAGCTGGCGAGGAAGCACGACGCCGTCGTGTGGGTGGACGACTCGCACGCGACCGGCGTGCTCGGCCCGCGGGGGCGGGGCACGGCGGAGCACTACGGTCTGATCGGCGAGGTGGACGTCGTGACGTCCACGCTCGGCAAGGCGCTGGGCGGAGCGGCGGGCGGCTTCACCGCCGGGCCCGCGGAGGTCGTGGACTATCTCGTCCAGAGGTCCCGCCCGCAGCTCTTCTCCAACGCGCTCCCGCCCGCGGTGGCGGGGGGGGCGCTGGCCGCCGTCGGGTGGCTCGAGGCGCATCCGGAGGCCGTGGCGAGGCTCGGGGAGAACACGAGGTACTTCCGTGCGCGCCTCTCGGAGATCGGCTTCCGCCCGATGGAGGGGGACACTCCGATCGTGCCGATCCTGCTCGGCGAGACCTCCAAGGCGATCCGTTGCAGCGAGAGGCTCCTGGACCGCGGCGTGTTCGTCACCGGGTTCGGCTACCCGGTCGTCCCGCAGGGCACGGCGCGCATCCGCTGCCAGATCTCGGCGGCGCACACGCGCGAGGATCTCGACTTCGCCTGCGAGGCGTTCCGGAAGGTCGGCGTCGAGCTCGGCCTGACCTGACGGGGGCATGCCGATCGAGGACGTCCGCTGGCCGGGGCGGGGGAAAGGACCTAGATTCTCCGGGACGACGCCTGCGAGGACCGACGATGCGACCTCCCCTGTGCCGACGCCGCCACAACCGGTTCCGGATCGGGGACGCCGACGAGGGCGTCGTCGCGTTCGGCTTCCCGGACCCCGAGGGCCATCCCTGCCGAATGCCCCTGAACGACCTCAGCGCCGCCGGACTGTCGTTCCGGCTCC
>CAZPWK010000316.1:0-2616 GCA_964590285.1 uncultured Acidobacteriota bacterium
GCCCCTCCACGCCGAACGCCGACCAGCTCGATTTTGACGGGGACGGGATCGGCGAGAGCTGCGACTTGGACCGCGATGGCGACGGGGTCGAGAATTCGACGGACAACTGCCCCTCCGTGCCGAACGCCGACCAGCTCGATTTTGACGGGGACGGGATCGGCGACCTCTGCGACTCGGACCTAGATGGCGACGGGGTCGAGAATTCGGCGGACAACTGCCCCCTCGTCCCGAACTTGGATCAGGCGGACCGGGATCACGATGGGGTCGGCGACCTCTGCGACAACTGCATCTACATCCCGAACCCCGATCAGGCGGATCGGGACCAAGACGGAATCGGGGATCGCTGCGACCGGACACGAGGCAGGCCGCTGCCGATCACGGGCCCGACGTCGGTCGCCCCGGCGGATGCCACGATCCTCCTGCAATAGAAACCGGGCTCCGGGGGGGCGCCTCGTCCCGCTCCCCCCTTGACTCCGGAGCGCCGGGGCGGGGACCATGGAGGCCTCTCGAACAGGAGGCCCCCATGCCCGCACGGCGCATCGTCACGTTCCTCTCCGATTTCGGGACCGCGGACACCTTCGTCGGGCAGATGAAGGGCGCCGCCCTCGCGGTGTGCCCGGACCTCGCCGTCGTGGACCTCTCGCACGAGGTCCCGCCGCACGACGTCGCCGCCGGGGCGTACCTGCTCTGGACAGCCTTCCGCGCGTTCCCTCCCGGGACGATCCACGTCGCGGTCGTGGACCCGGGGGTCGGGACCGACCGGCGCGCCGTCGTCGTGAGGACCGAGAACCACTACTTCCTCGCGCCGGACAACGGCATCCTGACCCGCGTCCTCGACGAGGAGCCGGCCGGATCCGCGTACCTCCTCGAGGCGCCGCACTACCGCCGTCCGTCCCCCTCGCCGACCTTCGACGGGCGGGACCTGTTCGCGCCGGCGGCCGGATGGATCGCCAAGGGGAACGAGGCGTCGCACTTCGGCGCCGAGGCCGGAGACCTCGTCCGGCTCGAGATCCCGAAGACGGCGCTCGCCGCGGGGAAGGCGGTCCCGGTCCGGGTGATCTGGGTGGACCGGTTCGGCAACGTCACCCTCGACCTCCCGCGCTCCGCCTTCGCTCCCCTGCTGAAGGCGGACGCGCCGGCGCCGCGGGTGTCCGTCGAGACGCCGGGCGGCCCCGTCCTCGACCTCGTCCGAACCTACGCGCAGGGCGCTCCGGGGAGGCCGTTCATGGTCTTCAACTCCGCCGACCACCTCGAGCTGGCGCTCCGCGAGGGGCGGGCGGCGGACAAGCTCGGGCTCCGGCCGGGGATGGAGGTCCGGGTCACGGTCGGCTGACCGGGGAGGCTCCCTTGGGTCTGGGCGCAGCGTTCCGCGGGGTCGACCTCGTCGAGGTCGAGGGGCTCCTGACCGAGGAGGAGCGGATGGTGCGGGACACCGTCCGCGAGTTCGTCACCGGCGAGGTCCTGCCGGTCATCGAGAAGCACTTCCGCGAGGGGACGTTCCCGCGGCACCTCGTCCGGCCGATGGCCGACCTCGGCCTCCTCGGGGCGAACCTCGAGGGGTACGGCTGCGCCGGCCTCGGTGACGTCGCCTACGGCCTGATCCACCAGGAGGTCGAGCGCGGGGACTCCGGGCTGCGGTCGTTCGTGTCGGTGCAGGGAAGCCTCGTGATGTACCCGATCCACGCGTACGGGTCCGAGGAGCAGAAGGACCGGTGGCTCCCGGCGCTCCGGAGGGGCGAGGCGATCGGGTGCTTCGGCCTGACCGAGCCCGACCACGGCTCGGACCCGGGAGGGATGGAAACCCGCGCGGTCCGGCGCGGAGACCGCTGGATCCTGAACGGGGCGAAGGCCTGGATCACCAACGGGTCGATCGCCGACGTCGCGGTCGTCTGGGCGAAGACCGAGGAGGGGGTCCGCGGCTTCCTCGTCGAGCGCGGGACACCCGGCTTCACGACGAGAAACCACGAGGGGAAGTTCTCCCTCAGGGCCTCGGTGACGTCGGAGCTGGCGTTCCAGGACGTCGAGCTCCCCGCGAGCGCGACGCTCCCGGAAGCCAAGGGGCTCCGGGCCCCGCTGAGCTGCCTGACCCAGGCCCGCTACGGGATCGCCTGGGGGACGATCGGCCTGGCGACGGCCGTCTTCGACGAGGCGCTCCGCTACGCGAAGACGAGGACGCAGTTCGGGAAGCCGATCGCGTCGTTCCAGCTCCAGCAGCGGAAGCTGACCTGGATGGCGACCGAGATCACCAAGAGCCAGCTGCTCAACCTCCAGGTCGGCCGGCTCAAGGACGCGGGGAAGGCGACCTACGCGCAGGTCTCGATGGCGAAGATGAACGGCTGCCGCGTCGCCCGCGAGTGCGCGCGTTTCGCACGGGAGATGCTCGGCGCCAACGGCATCGCGGACGAGTACCAGACCGGACGCCACTTCTGCAACGTCGAGGCGGTCCTGACCTACGAGGGGACGGACGACATCCACACGCTGATCGTCGGGGAAGCGCTGACGGGGCTCCCGGCGTACTCCTGACCGCCGGGCTATTCGTTCTCCGCCTCGCCCCGGACCGACACGATGAACCGCTTCTGGAGCAGGGCGATCCGGCGCTCCCCGAGGACGGGAAGG
>CAZPWK010000317.1:0-2605 GCA_964590285.1 uncultured Acidobacteriota bacterium
GGGACCGCGTTCCTATAATCGCCGGGCGACGCTCCGGCGCGCGGCCGGACGGCGGGGAGGATCGATGCGATCGGCAGCGTGGACACGAAGGCTTCTCGTCGCCTCGCTCCTGGCGGGATGGGCCGCGGCCGCCCCGGCCGGAGCCCAGGATCCGGCGGCGGGCCGGGCGGCCTCGACCGGCCGCTTCCTCGAGCCGCCCGGAGGCGCCCTCGTGGCTCCCGGCAACGCGCCCGATCTCGTTCTCCTCTACACGGGGGACGTCCTCGGATTCCTCGAGCCCTGTGGGTGAAAGTCCCACCCGTCCGGCGGGCTGGCCCGGAGGGCCTGGCTGAAGAAGCAGATCCAGTCGAAGTTCCCGGAGGCGGCGGTCGTCCTGCTCGACACCGGGAACTACACGGACGCTCCGACCGCGGTCGGGAAGGCGAAGACGGCCGCGCTCGTCGAGGGGATGGCGAGGATCGGATGCGCCGCCGCGGGAATCGGCGAGCGCGACCTGGTCCTCGGCTACGACGAGTTCGTCCGGCGGACGGCGCCCGCCGCCTTCCCGCTCGTGTCGACGAACGTGGTCCGGAGCGACACGAAGGAGCCGGCCTTCCGCCCGTGGGTCGTCGTCGAGGCGCCGCGCGGAGCGGGGAAGCCTCCCGTCCGGGTCGGGGTGCTGAGCGTCGTGCGTTTCAACCCCCTCTTCCTGAAGGCGGGGCCGGAGGGGACGAACCTCGTCATCGCGTCCCCCGTCGACATGGTGCGGCGGTACATCGGCGAGGTCCGCGGGGCGTCGGACGTCGTGGTCCTGCTGGCGGCGATGAGCCGGGACGACGCCGCGCGGATCGCCCGCGAGGTTCCGGGGATCGACCTCGTCGCCGGAGCGTACGGCGGCGCCCTCAGCCGGCAGGAGGAGGCCGAGGGGCCGACGCGCATCGTGTACACGCAGAACCAGGGGAGGCGGGTCGGCGAGACCCGCTTCTTCCTCGACGAGTCGGGACGGATCCGTTCGGCGGAGAGCTGGATGTACTTCCTGAGCGACCGCTATCCCGACGACCCCGAGACCCTGCGGTACGTCGGCGACGCGCTGGCGGGGCTCGCCGGCCCGGCGGGCAAGCGACCCGAGGCCGCGTCCGCGGCGCAGGGTCCGGCGGGGCCGGGACCTTGATCGTCCCGGGCGGGCGGGTCCTCGCGCTCGATCTCGGAACGGTCCGGATCGGGCTCGCCCTGTCCGATCCGCTCGGAATCACGGCGCAGCCCGCGGGATACCTGCGGAGGCGGGGGGAGGCGTCCGACCCGGAGGCGATCCGCGCCCTCGTGAGCGAGCACGACGTCGGGCTCGTCGTCGTCGGGCACCCGTTGCTGCTGTCCGGGGCCCGGGGAGCCCGCGCCGAGGACGCCGAGCGCTTCGCGGGGAGGCTCCGCTCGAGGCTTCCCGAGGACGTCGCGGTCTCGCTCTGGGACGAGAGGCTGACCACCGCCGAGGCGGAACGGATTCTCGTCGCGGACCGGGTCCGGAGAAGGCGCCGGCGGGAGGTGGTCGACGCGATGGCGGCGGTCCTGATCCTCCAGAGCTGGCTCGACGCGCACGCGGGCGCCCGGGATCAGTCCTCGAGGTAGATCCCCTCCGGACGGCGGATCCCGTGCAGGTTGATCTCCCGCCTCCTCGCCTGGTCGCCGAGGCGCTCGTGGATCACCCCCGCCTCGTTGATCTCGCCTCGCTCCAGGGCCTCGTGGTGGAACCTGCAGAACCCCTCGAGATAGACCGGGTCCTGGCAGAAGAGAACCCCGCCCCAGCTGGTCCGAAAACGGCAGTGGCTCACGGCTCGGCCTCCCGCCGGCATTATAGCGGGAGCCGGCGCTCGGGTAGAATCCGGGGATGGCGCGTCGATCCTTCGGCGGGAGATTCCGCTCCCTCGGGGAGCTGGGGCCGGGCGCGACCGGCCTCCCGGTCCGGCGCCTCCGGGATCTCGCGCTCGCCGACGCGTGGAGGCGGGTCGCGGGAGAGGCGATCGCGCGGCGGACCGGGAAGATCCGGGTGGCTCGGGGAACGCTCGTGATCGAGGCGCCGGATCGCCGATGGGCGGAGGTCCTCTCGACGGACGTTCCGCGGCTGGCGGGCCGGCTGGCGGCGGAGGTTCCGGGAGCGGGGATCCGGCGCGCGAGCCTCCGGATCGAGGGGGAATCCGGGTCGTTCGCCGAGTTCGAGGTCGCCGCCGTGGCGAGGGACGGGCCCGTGGTCGAGGCGCGCAGGGGGGATCGGGCGCCGGGAGGCCCCACGGGAGAGCCCGCCGCCCTCCACGGGAGCCCCGAGGGTCTCGAGCGCCTGGCGGAACGATACGCGCGCGCGGCGAGGAGGGGGTCCGGCCGGGACCGTCCCCGGGGAGGTCCCGGGCGGCGTCCTTGACGCGATAGCCCGGGTGGGGCAGAATCCCCCGTTCATTTCGCTTGCCCGCATTCCGCCGGGGCCTTCGGGGGCGCCCGCGGGGCGGAGAGTCGCGTTTCGCGCGCGGAGGCCGAAGGGATGCTCCTGCCATCGAACGGGTTTCTTGCCGCGGCGGTTCCGGCGGACGGCGCCCAGGCGCAGCCGAACTTCCTGTTCCAGCTCCTCCCGTTCGTGCTC
>CAZPWK010000318.1:0-2594 GCA_964590285.1 uncultured Acidobacteriota bacterium
CCTGCGTCGCGGAGACGATCGCCCACGAGAAGCGCCACAAGCACTACTACGAGGAGTGGCACGACGACATCGCGGCCGACGAGGCGGACGGGCAGAACGACGGCGACGACTACGACGATCCGGACAACGACGGCATCCCGAACCTTCGCGAGCCCGGCTACGACGGCATCGCCGTCGATCCCAACGACGCGGACACGTACAACATGGGAGGCAACTACGCGGGCTACGGCGACAACGAGGTCCGCTGCCGCAACTACGAGCTGCTGCACCAGATCCCCATCCGCATCGACAGGGACTGGGCCGATCCCGGCACGAACAGCAATCCGGTGTACGTCCCGTGAGCTCCGCCGAAAGCCGTTGCCCGCATCGCCTGGGGAGGGCCTCGATGAGGACGAGAAGGAAGTCTGCGATCTTCTGCTCCGGACTCGCGGTGCTCGCCGGCCTGTCGACGGCCCCGTGGGCCAAGGCCCCCCGGCCCGGGACCCCGGGGCCTCCCATGACCCTCGCCGAGGCGAACCGCCTCATCGAGGCCGGGGGCGCCCCGGGCTGGCTCCGCGTGACCGGAGCGGTCCGGGCGGGGTCCCTCGAGGCCTCGCCCGCCGAGGCGGCGGCGATCCTGCACCGGGTCTACTTCGCCGCTCGGGCGTCCGGCGAGGACGCGAAGCCGTTTCACGGGGGCCAGCCCCTTCCCCACACCGAGGCGCAGATCGCCGCGATCGTGCTCCTCGGGGAGATGCCCCCCGAGCGCGGCGGTCAGGCGATCGCGGGCATCGCCCAGACGTTCCTGGGCGATCTGGAGGCCCTCGCGCCGGAGCGGCGCCGGCAATCGCCCCTCCAGGCGATCCAGGCTCCCCTCGCGCGGGTCCTCCTGCTCGGGGCCGAGAGCCCCGCCACTGCGGGCGTCGCCTCCCGCTTCGCCGAGTCCCCCGCCGTGGCCGAGTACGCGCGGTGGGAGATCGCCGTCGCCCTCCTCGAGCACAAGGTGGCGGCGAGCCCCGCGGAGGCCTCGACGATCGTCCTGTCGAGCTTCCGCGGCACGACGGTCCCGGAGCTCCGGCAGTTCGGAAAACGGGTGAACACCTGCTGCGCCTTGCTCGCGGAGCGGCCCGACCTGGACGAGGCCCCCCTCGAGCGGGCGATTCTCGAGGAACGCGCCGCGAGCCCGCCGGAGCGCTACTTCGCGGCGGCCTGCCTCGCCTCGCGCCTCGCCTCGCGCCTCGAGGCGGGAGGGAAGCCGGGCGACCGGGACGATCGCCGCGTCGAGGCGATCCTCGCGGTCCTCGAAGGGGTGCGCACGACGTACGGAGAGAACCGGTACGCGGCCAAGCCCCTGGAGCGCGCCGTGGAGAGCCTCGGTCGCGCCGCGGCGGGGACCGGCCTGGGCGCGAGGATCACGCGCGCGCTGGAAGGACGTTAGCCCGGGCCAGAATCGCGCCCGGCGGAGGAGACGATGAGACGCCGAACGCTCGTCCGGGGCCTGGCTCTCGCCGCCTTGGCGACCCTCTCGATCCCAGCGGCGGGAGAGGAGGCGAAGCCGGCGTCGCAGCGCCGAGAGGTCGCCGACCTCCTCCGCGCCGCGCGCGCGGCCCGGGAAGCCCCGTCCGGGACGGTCGCCCCCGCCTCGGCCCTCCTCGACCCGGGCGATGCGGTCGCGAGCCTTCCGGCCCCCGTGCAGTCGGGCCTCGCGTGGCTCGAGGCGAGCCAGGCGGCCGGCGGCGCCTGGGGGAGCGGCCTCCCCCTGACCGTCACGTCCGCCGCCCGCGAGACGCTGGCCTCGGTCGACGTGTGCTCCGCCGCGGTCGAGCCGGGCGCCGCCTGGCTCGCGGCGCAGATTCCGGCGAATTACGAGTTCCTGGCCCGCCAGATCGTCGGCCTCTCGGGCCTCGCCGAGCGCGAGGAGCAGGCCGCGAGCCTGGCCGCCCTGATGCTCGACGCCCGCAACCCCGCCGTGACGAACACCGCGCTGCCGAACTGGCCGGAGGGGGGCTGGGGGATCGCGGAAGGGTACGAGACCGACTGCATGACGACCGCGGTCGCGCTGCTCGCCCTCGACCGCACCGGCTACAACGGCGGGTTCTCGGTCACGAACCGCCCGGTCGCCGGCGGCGCGACGAACGTCCACGCCTGGCTCGTCCCCGCCGACGCGGTCAAGGTCCGGATCGTCATCACGGTCGCCGGGTCCACGGTGCGGCTCCGGATGGAAGAGGGGGTCCCGCCGGACCGCTACGACCCGTACTTCAACCTCGCGGTCGGCGGCCCCTATCTCATCGTGTTCCCCGACTCGGGGCTCCCGTTCGAGCCGGGAACCAACTACATCACGATCGAGAGCCCGAAGCCCCCGGCGCTCCCCGCCTCCTACACGATGACCGTCTCGTACGAGACCCCGACCTACGACACGCGCACGCTCGCGGAGCCGCTCGCCTACCTCCGCGAGGCGCAGAATCTCGACGGGGGATGGGGGCTGCAGCGCGGCGGCGACACGGAGCTCTACACGACGATCCACGTCCTTCTGAGCCTGCTGCGGTACTCGAATTACGATCTTTCCGACGAGATCGCCTCCGCGGTCGCCTGGCTGAAGGCAGAGCAGCTCGCCG
>CAZPWK010000319.1:0-2573 GCA_964590285.1 uncultured Acidobacteriota bacterium
GCCGGCCGTGTACAGGTTGCCGGGGAGGATGCCGCTCACCAAGGGATCGTCGCAGGACGTCGCCGTCGAAGTGATGTTCGCGTCGTAGGCGACGAGCTTCGCGCGCGGGGCCACGCCGTCCAGCTTCCAGTTGCTCAGGCTGTAGACCGGCAGGTAGGCCAGCCAGGTCCCGCCGTAGGAGACCGGCGTCGCCGTCGCGTTGCCGAGGGCCGTTCCGGAGACCACGTGCCCGTGCGTGTACCCGCCCTGCTGCGGCGCGTCGCAACCGAAGAGGTCGCCGGATCCGCCGAAGCTGGTCGTGGTCTTGTAGTCATAAACCTTTCTGTGAAGGGCGCTCGGCGTGCCGGCGTTCGTGTACGTGTCCGAGAGATCGCCGCCGTCGAGCTGGATGCCCGAGTCGAGCACCATGACGACCTGCGGCGACGCGCCCGCGAGCCCGCCGCCCGTGATGCCGACTTCGTGGTACGGGATCGCCCCGCCGTTGTACTGGCCGGTCTGCACGGTCGTCGTCGTTTCCTCGGCGTGCGGATAGCTCGGCACGTCCTCGAACACGACTTCGACCGCCTCGATCGCGGCGAGCTTCGCGAGCTTCTCCCGCCCGAGGTCCACCTTGATCATGTCCGGCCAGATCGCGGTGACGTTGCCGCCGATCGCCGCGATCGCCTGGGCGACCGCGTTCGGGTCCTCGCCCGCGAACGGCTTCACGGCGAGCGAGTAGACGCTCGACAGCGCCTTCGCCGGATCGACGAGCGGGGTCCTTCCGATCGTCGGGGAGAGCTTCAGCGCAGGGTGATACGGCTCGACGAAGATGAGGCCGGGCACTCCCTGGACCGCGGCGTGGGCAGCCGGGGTCAACCTGGCGATGAAGCCGACCACCGCAAGATTCGAAACGATCGCGCCGCCGTTGGAGTCGACGGCGTCACGGAGGGCTTCGTACGAGCCGCCCGCGAGCGCCTCGGGATCGAGCTGGAGGACGAAGTACTGCGCGGGAAGCTTGTCGAGCCTCACGCCCGTCCGCAACTCGGCCGGGAAGTTGGGGAGCCCGCGGCTCGTGTCGAACGAGCCGACGGCGAAGTGGAGCACCCCCCTAGCGCTCCACAGCGATTCGTCCACCGTCCCGTAGGTCGGTCCGGTGGCGAACGGCCACGCGTAGTTGGACCTGGCGTACAGCGGGAGCTGCTTGAGCGGCTGATTCTCCGCCGGAGCGGCACTGAAGCCGGAGTCGCCGCCCACGACCGACGTGGGCCCCGACGCGACGACGGTGCCGACCGGGATCAGCAGCAAGCTCGCCAGCGCTGCGGCCAGGACAAGGCCCTTCCAGCCAGCGACAAAGCGACTGCGCATACCCTCCTCCTGAGTGATGGTGGTTGGGACGTAACGAGTTAGAAAGTTTACCCGATACACGGTTCCCCCTTTTGGGGCTCCGTTCATGTACGGTGATCGGGGTGCATTGTCAAGGCTCGGAATCGCTCGTTCTGCGGTCCCGGAAACCGCAGCGCGGCCGCCCTTTTCGGGTGCTACGATGGGGTCGCGACAGGGGAGGGCGCCGGCGTGGCGCGAGGGGTCCTGCGGGGCAAGAGGGAGGCCGCTCTCCGGAGGCTCGGAGACCTGGGCCGAGTCCTCGTCGCCGTGTCCGGTGGGGTGGACAGCGCCGTCCTGCTCGCCCTCGCCGTCGAGGCTCTCGGGAGGGACTCGGTGCTCGCCGTGACGGCGGTTTCCGCCTCCCTGTCCGACCGAGACGCAAAAGATGCACGAAAGTTGGCGCGAGCTCTCGGCGTGCGCCACCTCGAGGTGGCGACGGGCGAGCTCGAGGACCCGGGCTACCGCGCGAACGGCGCGGATCGTTGCTACCGTTGCCGGAGAACGATGTTCCAGCGCCTGAAGGAGATCGCCGCGCGGGAGGGATTTTCGCGCATCGCTTACGGCGCCATCGCGGATGACCTCGACGAGTTCCGGCCCGGCATGGACGCGGCCCGAGAGGCCGGAGTCGAGGCCCCCTTGCTGGACGCAGGACTGACGAAGGACGAGGTCCGGGCCCTGGCCCGGGACGCTGGGCTCGAGATCCGGGAAAAGCCTGCGGGGGCTTGCCTTTCCACGCGGATCCCGTTCGGATCCGAGATCACCGCCGAGCGGCTCCGTCAGGTCGAGGCTGCCGAGTCCGGCCTGGCCCGCCTCGGCTTCGGTCTCGTCCGGGTCCGGCATCACGGCGACGTTGCCCGCTTGGAACTGGACGGCGAGGGGACGCTCCGGATCGTGGACGACGCCGTGCGGGCCCTGGCGGCCGCCGCCGTCCGCGAGGCTGGCTTCCGGTTCGTCGCGGTCGACCTGGACGGCTACCGCCGCGGCGCCGCGAGTCCGTCGTCGGTCGAGGGGGAAGCCGAGAACCCCGACAAGCTCTAGCGGACCCGCCCCATCCTCGACGGCGGCCAGAACCGCCACACGATCCTCCCCCGAAATCGGTCGCACGAAACCGGACCGAAAGTGCGGCTGTCCAGGCTTCGCCCCGGGTTGTCCCCCAGGACAAGGAAGAAGGGGCCGGCTTCGGAACCGGGGGCTCGGACCCGCTCTCCGAC
>CAZPWK010000320.1:0-2561 GCA_964590285.1 uncultured Acidobacteriota bacterium
TTCCTCACGAAGGGGGCCGGGATGTTCTCCGGCATGATGCTCAGCCAGTACACGGCCGACATGCTCATCGTCGAGCAGAGGATCCTGAGCGCACCGTCGTGCATCCAGTCGATCCCCGCCGCGGCGGACCAGGAGGACTTCGTCAGCATGGGCATGAACGGCGCCCTGAAGACGAAGCAGATCCTGGAGAACGCCCGGGGGGTCCTCGGCATCGAGCTGATGGCGGCGGCGCAGGCGCTCGACTTCCGGACGTTCGCGCCCGGAAGGGGATGCCTGGCGGCGAAGGCCGCGGTGCGCGAGCGGGTCGCCCATCTCGACGAGGACCGGCCGCTGTTCCCGGACCACAACGCCATCGCCGCCGCGGTGGAGACGTGCGAGATCCTCGAGGCCGTCGAGGCCGAGGTCGGCCCGCTCGGAACCTCTTGGTGAGGGAGGCCGCCATGAAGAGCCGTCGCTACGTGTCCATGACGCCCGCTCTGGGAGCGGACCGCCGGGAGTTCCTCAGAACGCTCGGGGCGGCCGGAGCGGTCGCCGCAGGGCGCGTCGTGCTGGGCGTACCCGCCTTCGCGGAGGAGGCGCCCCCGCCCAAGCCGGCCCCGGAGGTCGAGACGAACCTGGCCGACTTCCTCGCGGTGCCGAAGGGGAAGCACGCGATCCCCGGCCCGTTCCCCGGCAAGGTCGTGGCGGTGCGGGACGTCCGTTGCCTGAAGGACGAGAAGGTGGACGCCCGGGTCGTCGCCGAGATGTTCGAGCGCGGGATCACGACCCTCACCGGCAAGAACATGAAGAAGAGCTTCGCGACGTTCTTCGAGAAGGGCGACGTCGTCGGGATCAAGGTCAATCCGATCGGCGCGCCCCTGATCCACGTGAAGCCGGAGCTCGTGGAGGCGGTCGTCGCGTGGCTCGAGAGAAACGGCCTCCCGCGCCGGAACGTCGTGATCTGGGACCGATTCGACGACATGCTGAGGGACGCCGGCTACACGCATGAGCGGTTCCCCGGCGTGCGGATCGCCTCCCTCCAGACGATGGCCGGGGAGGGGAAGTCCTGGAAGGACGATCGGGGCGAGCACGTGAGCGCGGCGAACTTCGACCGCGAGGCGTTCTACTTCGCGAAGGGGGTCGACGCGAGGGCCGTCCCGGGCTACGACGACGACGACGCCTACATGAACCAGCACGTGTTCGGGGGGGAGTACTCGTACTTCGGGAAGCTCGTCACGCGGGACCTGACGAAGATCGTGAACCTCGCCTCGTTCAAGAACACGGGGAACGGGATCTCCTGCGCCACGAAGAACCTCGGCTACGGGGCGATCTGCAACACGGGGCGGCTCCACCAGCCGCTCTTCTTCCGCGTCTGCACCGAGGTCCTCGCCGCCCCCCCGGTGCGGGACAAGCTGGTCCTCAACGTGACCGACGGGATCCGCGGGCTCTACGAGGGCGGCCCGATGGGGAAAGCGCAGTTCCCGTACCCCCACCACCCCCTCTACTTCGCGACCGATCCGTTCGCGATCGACGCCGAGTGCCACGGCCGGATCGTCGCGAAGCGGAAGGAGATGGGGATCAAGGTCAACGAGCACCCGCGGTTCACCGATTACCTCCGGCAGGCGGAGAAGCTGGGGCTCGGCGTCGTGGACCCGGCGAAGCTGCGGGTCGTGAGCGCGTGAGGACCCTCGTCGCGGCGGCTCTCCTGGCGGCGGCGCTTCCGGCGGCGGCGGGGGACGCGGTGACGCTCCCGGAGGACGGGAAGGCCGGAGGCTTCGCGCGCTCGGGGGAGGCGAGGATCTTCGAGGGGCCCGCCCTCTACGACCACATCGACGGCGGCGCGGAGATCTTCCTCGAGCTCGGCTTCGAGGCCGCGACGGTCGCGAGGTACCGACGCGGCGAGGACGGGCTCGTCGCCGAGGTCTACCGGATGTCGGACCCGGCGGCGGCGCTCGGGATCTACCTGGCCAAGTGCGGGAGGGAGACACCGGCGCCCGGGTTCGAGGAGAGGCACACCGCGGGGCGATGGCAGCTGGCGTTCGTCAAGGGGCGCCACTACGTCCTGGTCGGGAACGACAGCGGGAGCGCGGACGCCGCGGGCGCCCTCGTGGACTTCGCGAAGCGCATCGCCGCCGGCATTCCCTCGGCGCCTCCCGTCGAGGAGCTCGGCCTCCTCCCCGCCGAAGGGCTCGTTCCCGATTCGACCCGGATCGTACGGGGGCCGTTCGGGCTCCAGGCGATCGCGACGCTCGGAGAGGGGGACGTGCTCCTCCTCGCGCGCGGCGCGACCGCGGTCGCCGCCGACTACCGGGAGCCTGGGGGCGGGACCACGACCCGGATCGTCGCCGCGTACCCGACGGCGGAGCGCGCCGCGGAGGCCCTCGCGCACCTGCGGGCGAACCTCGACCCGCTCCGCCCCGCGATCGAAAGCGGCCCGACCCGGCTGGTCCTCGGGGATCCCTCGGGGAGGTTCGGGGTCGCCGAGGTCGAGGGAAGGCGTCTGACGATCCGGCTGGACCTCGACTCGATCCCCGCTCCCCGGGCGACGCCCGCCGGGCCGGGACGCTAGCGCCCCCCTCCGG
>CAZPWK010000321.1:0-2547 GCA_964590285.1 uncultured Acidobacteriota bacterium
CCGTCGCGGCCGCGGCGGCGCGAGCGCCAGCCACTCGCCGAGGCGCGGGATCTGGGGCTCGCCGCATCTCCCGCGGACGTGTCGCGCGAAATTTTGTCGCAGCCGCACTTCCGGGACGAGGGAGGCCGGTTCGTCGGGAAAGCGCGCTACACGACGATCGTCGACCGCAGCTACCCAGGCGGCGTGGCCGCCTTCGAGCGAAACCTGGCGGACGAGATCACGATCGACAAGTGGCGGAATCTCGTCACCGAGCCGGTGCGGATCTCGGACCGGGAGGTCCTCGAGCTCCACCGCTCCCGGAGCCAGCGCGCCACGATGGATCTCGTCGTCGTCCCGGCGGCCTCGCAGAAGGCCTCCGCGCAGATCGCGGACGGCGACGTGAGGTCATGGTACGAAACCCACAGGGAACGATACCGGCGGAGCGAGGGGCGGCGTCTGCGATGGATCGTCGTCGAGCGGCAGGCGCAGATCGCGAAGGTCGGCGTCACGGACGGCGAGGTGCGGGAGTACTACGAGGCGAACCGCGCGAAGATGGAACGGCCCGAGCAGCGTCGGGCTCGGCACATCCTGATCCAGTCCCCCGCGGACGCCGCGCCGGCCGAGAAGGAAGCGGCGCGCAGGCGGGCCGAGGACGTCCTCGAGAGGATCCGCAAGGGAGAGGACTTCGCGGCGCTCGCGCGGTCGCTCTCCGAGGACCCAGGCTCCGCCAGGAACGGAGGGGACCTCGGCTGGTTCGCCCGCGCCCAGATGACCCCTCGGTTCTCCGCGGCCGCCTTCGATACGGCTCCGGGGCAGCTCGCGCCCCTCGTCGAGACCGAGTTCGGCTTCCACGTGCTTCAGGTGACCGAATCCAGGCCCGCGGGCGTCGTCCCGTTCGAGGAGGTGCGGGACGGCATGAAGCGGCAGCTCGAGCTGCAGAAGGCCCAGGAGGCGGTCCAGGCGGAGGCGCGGAGACTGCGCGACGCCGCCCCGACGCCGGCGGACCTCGACAAGGCGGCCGCCGCCGCGAAGCTCGCCGTGACGGAGCGCGTGGTCACGCGGGAGACCGCTCCCACGGACCTCGGCCCGTCTCCCGAGTTCTTGGAGACCGTGCTCCGGATGGAGCCCGGGACCGTGAGCCAGCCGCTGGGCGTCGCCGCGGGGATGGCGATCGTCGCGGCGACCGAAGCCGTGCCCGCCGCCGTCCCGCCCCTGGAGGAGGTCCGGGACCGGATCCGGACCGAGATCCTGAACGCGCGGGCCCGCGAGGCGGCCGTCGCCGCGGCCCGCCGGGCGCTGGCAGCGAGCACCGATCTCGCGGCCGCGGCCAGGACGCTCGGGACCGAGCTCCGGGAGGAGGTCGAGGTCGTCCCCGGGCGCAGCCTTCCCGGTGCGGGCCGCTCCCAGGAGCTCGACCGGGTCGCGTTCGCGCCGTCGGCAAAGGCCGGGGACCGGGGCGTTGCAGAGACCGAGTCGGGCGCCCTGATCTACTCGATCCGGACGGTGCAGAAGTTCGACCCGGCCGAGTTCGAGATCTCGAAGGCCCGGATCCGCGACGAGCTGCTCAACCAGCGCCGCACCGAGGTGCTCCAGTCGATCCTCGACGCCGCGCGCCGGAAGCACGACGTCCGGATCAACGACGAAATGGTGGATCGGCTCCGCGGCTGAGCGCGAAGTCCCGGTTTGGCGGCACGAAACGGGGTTTCCGAGGTCACGATTCCGTCAGGCGATGCACGGAAATCGCCATGGCGTGCTCGCCCGCCCGCCTCGATATTGGACCCTCGACCGCCCGGTTCGGCGGCGAGGTCCAGGCATGCTGATCCGTCCGGCCGAGGAGAGCTTCCGGAAGGGGCTCGAGGCGCTCGCAGCGGGACGAAGGATCGAGGCGCTGGCGCGGTTCGAGGCCGCCGTCGTCCTCGAGCGGCGCCGCGGGGCGATCCGCCCCCAGGCGCGCTACCTCTCCTACTTCGGGCTGTGCGTCGCGTTCCAGCCCCACCGCCAGGAGGATGCCGTCCGTCTCTGCAGGGAGGCCCTGGCGCTCGAGTTCTACAACCCGGACCTCTGCTGGAACCTCGGGCGCGTCCTGCTGGTCGCGGGAAAGCGCCGGGAGGCCCACGCGGTGCTGCAGAAGGGGCTCGCGCTCTCGCCCCGCCACCCCGGGATTCTCCGCGAGATCGACCGGATGGGCCGGAGACGCCGCCCCGTCCTCCTGTTCCTGTCGCGCGGCAACCCGATCAACGTCCTGCTGGGCAAGCTGGCCTCGCCGGGCCCGTGCGGCGGCGCGCAACCGCGGGGATGACTCACGTCTCCTCGATCAGCCCTCGGACCACCCTCAGCACGTTCGCGACGTCGAACGGCTTCGACAGGAATCCGCTGCTCTGGGAGGAGTAATAGTCGAGGTTGCTGTCGGACTGGACCAGGCCCGACATGAACACGCAGCGCGCCGCCAGCTCCGGATCCATCTGTCGGATCCGCTGGTGCAGCATGACGCCGTCCATGTCCGGCAGGGTGAAGTCGAGAAGCGCCGCGTCGTAGATGCTGGCCCTGATCGACTCGGGCGCCGCCCGC
>CAZPWK010000322.1:0-2539 GCA_964590285.1 uncultured Acidobacteriota bacterium
CCACGGCCAGGTGATGGTCGCCTCGCTCGGGTACGCGGTCTTCGGCGTAGGCCTCGAGCTCTGCGGCATCACCGCGAGCAAGATCATCGCCCGGTGGTTCAAGGGGTACGAGATGGCCCTCGCCATGGGGCTCCAGCTCTCGACCGCCCGGGTCGGGACGGCGATCGCCCTCGGGCTCGGCGCCCCGATCGCCACGGTCTTCGGCGCCGTCGCCGCCCCGGTGCTCGTCGGGCTCCTCCTCCTCGGCGTCGGCCTCGTCGCCTTCGTCCTCTACTGCAGCCTGGACCGCAAGCTCGACGCCTCCGAGGTCGAGGGCGCCCAGGGTCGGGAGGAGGAGGAGGCGTTCCGCCTGTCCGACATCGGCTCGATCCTGCGGATCCGGGCGTTCTGGTACGTCGCGGTCCTCTGCGCGCTGTTCTACTCGGCGGTGTTCCCGTTCCTCAAGTACGCGCCCGACCTCATGGTGCAGAAGTTCCACGTACGGGACAGCCTGGCGGGGCTCATCCCGAGCATCCTCCCCTTCGCGACGATCCCGCTGACCGTCGTGTTCGGGAACTTCTACGACCGCAGGGGAAAGGGAGCGTCCATCATGCTCCTGGGATCCGTCCTGCTGGTCGCCGTGCACCTCGCCTTCACCGTCCCGCTCTGGAGCCACTGGATCGTGGCCCTTCTGGCGACGACCGTGCTCGGGTTCGGCTTCTCCCTGGTGCCGTCGGCGATGTGGCCTTCCGTCCCGAGGATGATCCCGCACCGCCAGCTCGGGACCGCCTTCGCGCTGATCTTCTGGCTGCAGAACCTGGTGGCGCTGTGGGGCGCTCCCTACCTGATCGGCTGGATCCTCGATCGCTTCTGCATCACCGGCACCCGGGTCGTGGAGGGCACCGTCACCCCCTCCTACGACTACACGATCCCGATGGCCGTCTTCACCGTCTTCGGAATCGTCTCCGTCGTCTTCGCGCTGCTCCTCAAGGCGGAGGACCGGAAGGCCGGGTACGGGCTGGAGCTCCCCTGCCACACGAAGTGACGCGGGGGGAGCCCGCCTCGACCGCAGGAGCGGGAAGGGGCCCGCTCGCGTAGAATCCTCCGCCGATGGTCCTGCTCGTCCTCTACTTCGCCTCCGGCGCGGCGGCGCTCGTCTTCGAGACGGTCTTCCTGCGCCAGGCGACGTGGCTCGTCGGGAGCGCCGTCACGGCGACCTCGCTCGTGCTCGCGGCGTTCATGGCGGGGCTCGCCGCCGGATCGGCGGCCGGGGGTCCCCTCGCGGACCGCTCGGCCCGGCCGCTTCGCCTCTACGGACTCCTGGAGATCGGCGCCGGGCTTTCGGGGGCGGCGATCGCCTGGCTCCTCGGATCGGGACGCGAGGCGGTCCTCGGACCCCTCGTGCACGCCGCCGGAGGCGCCCGCCCGTTCGCGGAGGCGGCCCTCGCGTTCGCGCTCCTCGCCGTCCCGGCGGCCCTCATGGGCGCGAGCCTCCCCGCGGTCGCGCGGTTCGCGATCGAGTCGCCCGACCGCGTGCTCGGGTCGCTCGGGAGGCTCTACGGCGCGAACACGCTCGGCGCCTCGGCGGGAGCGCTCCTGGCCGGCTTCGTCCTGTTCGAGAGGATCGGGATCTCCGGAAGCGCCCTCCTCGCCGCCGGGGCCGATCTCCTCGTCGGCTTCGCGGCGATCGCCCTCGACCGCCTGGCGCCCTCGGGGCCGGGCGCCGCGGCGGCCCGCATCGCCCCCGCGGCGGCCCGCTCGGCGGCCGCGCCGGTCGGCGACCGGGCCCGGCGGGCGTGCCTCGCGGCCGCGGGGCTCGGCGGCGCGGCCGTCCTCGGCTACGAGGGCGTCTGGACGCGCCTCCTGACCCTGCCGATGCGGTCGGACGCCTACTCGTTCAGCCTGATGCTCGCCCTGTTCCTCTTCGGGCTCGTCCTGGGGGCGCTCGCCGTCGCCGCGATCGGCCCCCGCCTGCGGGATCTCCCGCAGGCGCTCGCGGGGACGCAGATCGCGATGGGGCTCTACGTCGCGGCGAGCACGCTCTGGCTTCCCCGGCTCCTCGCGCCGGCCGAGGCGGGAGGCTTCGCTTCCTTCGTCGCCCTCTCCTCGCTCAAGGCCGCGGCGGTCGTGCTGCCGCCGACGATCCTGTCCGGGATGGCGCTCCCGATCGCCGCCGCCGCCGCTTCCCGCGACGGAGGCCGCATGGGGCGCGGGATCGGCTCCGTCTACGCCGTCAACACCGCCGGCGCGATCGCGGGGGCGCTCGGAGCGGGGCTCCTCCTCCTGCCTTCCCTCGGCGCTCCCGCGGCGCTCGCCGTCCTGGCCGCCTGGAACGCGGGCTCGGGGGCGCTGGTCGCGGCGGCCGCCTCGCGATCGCGCCTCGGCCCGCTCCTGGCCGCGGCGCTCGCCGCGGCCTGCCTCCTGCCGGCGTTCGCGCCCGCCTCGCGTTACGTCGAGGGGTTCGTCTCCGCCGGCCGCGGGCGCGAGAACGTCCGCGAGGTGCTGGCGTTCCACGAGGGGGCGACCGACACGATCGCCGTCGTCCGGAAGGACTACGGGT
>CAZPWK010000323.1:0-2517 GCA_964590285.1 uncultured Acidobacteriota bacterium
GGGCCGGCGTAGGAGTGGACGATCGTCAGGCCGAGGTTCCAGGCGTCGAAGAGCGGGAACGGGAACGTCTCCCCCGGGGAGGCGGGGGCGAAGAGGAGGACCGTGCCGCCGCGGTCGGCGAAGCGCAAGGCCTGCTCGATCGCCGGGAGCGCCGCCGTGCAGACGGCGACGAGATCGGCGCCGCGGCCGCCGAGCGCCGAGCGGACGGCGCCCGCCAGGTCCTCTCTCCGCGCGTCGAGCGCGGCGTCGGCCCCCGAGCGTAGCGCGAAGTCGAGACGGTACGGGTGGAGGTCCGTGGCGGCGACCGGGCCCGAGCCGAGCGCCTTCGCGAGGCGGACGAAGAGGATCCCCGAGAGGCCGCTTCCGAGAACCGCGAGGCTCCCACCCGGCTCGAAGCGAGCGACCCGGAGCGCGCGGACGACGCACGCGAGCGGTTCGACGAAGGTCGCCTCCTCGTAGCTCACGCCGCCGGGGATCCGGAGCGTTCCGCGCTCCACGTTCACCTGCGGCAGGCGGACGCGCTCGGCGAAGCCGCCGGGGTCGAACGTCGTCGCCCGCAGCGTGTCGCAGTACGGGTGGTGCCCGGCCAGACAGTACCGGCACTCCATGCACGGCACGTGGTGGGTCGCGACGATCCGGTCGCCGGGGCGGAACGCCGTCACCCCCCGTCCCGTCTCGACGACCTCTCCCGCGACCTCGTGGCCGAGGACGACCGGCGCCTTGCGGATCCGGTACCACTCCATGACGTCGGAGCCGCAGATGCCGCTCGCCTCGACGCGGAACACGAGCTCTCCCGGGCCGGCTCTCGGCCGGGGGAGATCCTCGATCCGGACGTCGCGATTGCTGCGGTAGACCGCGGCGCGCACCGGTCAGCGCCCCTTCTCCCGCAGGTAGACCTGGTGGGCCTGCTCCACGTTCGCCCCCTCGTGGACGACGGCCCGCACCGCGCGGATCATCCCGACGGGGCAGTCGGACTGGAAGATGTTGCGGCCCATGTCCACGCCCCTCGCCCCGTCGCGGATCGCGCGCCACGCGAGCCCGATCGCCTCGCGCTCCGGGAGCTTCTTGCCGCCCGCGATCACGACGGGGACCGGCGTGCTCCGCACGACCTCCTCGAACCCCTCGCAGTGGTAGGTCTTGACCATGTGGGCGCCGATCTCCGCCGCGATCCGGCAGGCGAGCGACAGGTACCGCGCGTCGCGCACCATGTCCTTTCCGACCGCGGTGACGGCGAGCACCGGGATGCCGTGCCTCTCGCCGAGGTCGACCGCCTTCGCGAGGTTCAAGAGCGTCGTGCGCTCCCCCTCGGCGCCGACGAAGATCGACATCGCGATCGCGGAGACGTTCAGGCGGATCGCGTCCTCGACGTCCACCGTGAGCCCCTCGGCCGAGAGCTCCCGGAGGACGCTCGTGCCCCCCGAGACGCGGAGGACGATCGGAACGTCGGCCTCCGGCGGGACCGCGCGCCGGAGCACGCCGCGGGTCAGCATGAGCGAGTCGGCGTACGGCAGGAGCGGCGCGATCGTCTTCCCCGGCTCCTCGAGCCCCGAGGTGGGGCCGAGAAAGTACCCGTGGTCCACGGCGAGCATCGCGGTGCGGCCGGTGTCCGGCTTCAGGATGCGGGCCATGCGGTTCGCGAGTCCCCAGTCCATCGTCGGTCCTCCGATCCCGGATCTTAACGCCGCGCGTTCTCTCCCGCCGCTACCACGGCGACGGCCAGCGCGTGCCGAGGCCGGGGCCGTAGAGGATCGCGTTCTGCAGGAGCCTGCGCGTCCCGACCATCCAGCCGCGGAAGTCCGGCTCGTCGAGGAACAGGATCACCTGGCCGCGGCCCAACCCCTCCCGCGTCGCGTACGCCGTGCGGGCCAGGCGGCCGGCCGCCTCGGGCCAAAGAAGCCCCGCGAGGTGGAGCCGGTCGGCGGGGGCGAACCGCACCGCGACCTGGACGGGAGGCTCCGCGACGAAGGTGTCCCGCGCGTCGAGCCAGACGTCGGCCGTCTTGGGCATCCCCCAGGTCAGCCAGATCTCGTGGTCGAGCTCCGCCCGCACGATCGCGCCCCGGGGCGAGAACCTCCGGAGCCGCTCGTCGCCGCGCTCGAGGTCCTCCGCGTCCGGGCGCTCCTTCCCCGGCGGCAGGAGCGGCTTCAGCCAGGCGGCGAGATCCACCGGCTTCCACGGGACGGGCGTTCCCAGGTCGAGCCCCTCGGCGAACGGGCGGGCCCCCGCGCCGAGGACGGGCGCGACGTCGTACGGCGAGGCCGGCGCCGGGACCTTCTCCTCCTTCGCCGGCCGCTTCTCCTCCTCCTTCTCTTGCTTCCTCTCCGCCGGCGCGCGCTCCCCCGCGGCGCGGAACGGACCCCCCTCCTCCGCGAGATCGGCCGGCGGGCCGATCACGACCGGCGGGAAGCGGTCGAGGGCCTGGCGCCTCGGCCGCGTCCTCGTCAGCCCGCTGTCCCTGTCGGCCAGGAACTCGGCGCCGTCGCCGACGCCGACGGCGGTGCCGCCCGCCTCGATCCA
>CAZPWK010000324.1:0-2502 GCA_964590285.1 uncultured Acidobacteriota bacterium
TCCCCCACCTCGCCTTCGAGGTGGACGACCTCGACCGCGCGCTCGAGGGACGGGAGATCCTGATCCCGCCGACCTCCCCCTCCCCCGGCGTCCGCGTCGCCTTCGTCCTGGACGACGGCGCGCCGGTGGAGCTGATCGAGTTACGGGAGACGTTCTGAATGGGCATGGTAAGAATCGTCGGCAAAATCGTCGAACTGGCGCTTTACGGTACGGGCGAAGTTCTGCTCCGGATGGTGACGCTTGGTCGTCGAGCGCCGCGATGGCCATCCAGCCAGGGAGACGGTGGCGTTTTGCAAGAGCTCTTCGTCCTAAAGAGCACCTGGGTCGGCTTTCCATTCTGGGCCGCCGTGCTCGCGGCGATTGGGCTTGTCGCTCTGTAGTACTGACAAGCTGCACCGGATAGGCGCGTCCACGGTGCTCCGTCTGATCGCGCGCTCGCACTGAGGGAGCCGGCTCCTTCTCCGCGGCTCCGACGCGGACCGCTCCCCTCTCCCGGCACACCCGCCCCGGCCCGTCTGGGATATTCTGGGGGCCGGCGAGGCCGGAAGGCCGCGGCGCGTCCCGCGGCGGCCGGCGCGCGAACCGGTGAGGAAGAGAGGCCCATGAACCTGAAGCGCTACGTCGTGGCCACGATCCGCCCCTGGAACCTCGAGACCTACCGCTCGGCGATCTCGCGGCTTCCCGGCGTGTGGCACCTCGTCGAGGACCCCGCCGACCTGACGCCGGAGCGGCTTGAGGCGTGGAACCCGCGGTACGTCTTCTTCCCGCACTGGGGCCACAAGGTCCCGCCGGAGATCGTCCGCCGGTGGGAGTGCGTCTGCTTCCACGAGACGGACCTCCCCTGGGGCCGCGGGGGGAGCCCGATCCAGAACCTGATCGCGCGGGGCCACAAGGAAACGGTGGTCAGCGCGCTCCGGATGGTGGACGAGATGGACGCCGGCCCGGTGTACGCCAAGCGCCCCCTCTCGCTCCTCGGCCTGGCGGAGGAGATCTACCTCCGCGCCGCCGAGATCGTCGCCGAGATGATCGCCGAGATCGTCGCCCGGGAGCCGGCCCCCGAGCCCCAGGCGGGACACCCGACGGTGTTCCGGAGGAGGACGCCGGAGGAGAGCCGGATCCCCGAGGAGACGGCCGGGCTCGAGGCCCTGTTCGACCACATCCGGATGCTCGACGCCGAGGGGTACCCGAGGGCGTTCCTCCGGCACGGGAGCTTTCGATTCGAGTTCTCGCGCCCCGCTCTCAGGACCGGGCGCATCGAGGCCACGGTGAGCGTCACCTGCGAGCCGCCGAAGGGTGAAGACCTGTGAAGCTGGAATACGGGACCGTCCTCACGTTCTTCGCGCACCCCGACGACGAGACCCTCGCCGCCGGCGCGACGATCGCGCGCCTCGCGCGCGAGGGATGCCGCATCCACGTCGCGATCCCCAACACCGGGATCCACAGCCGCCGCAACGTGCAGGACGAGAGGAGCCGGGGCGACGCCCTCGAGGCCCTGCGCGCGGATTGCCGCGAGGCGCTGTCCGTGCTGGGCGTCAGGGAGGAGGACATCCACCTCGGGGAGTTCTCGGACAACGAGAGCGACCGGCACACGCTCCTGGAGCTCGTCCACTGGTTCGAGGGGGTCGTCGAGCGCGTGAAGCCGGAGGCGATCTTCACGCACCACCGCTACTGCACGAACATCGACCACCAGTACTGCCACGAGGCGGCGGTCGTGGGCACCCGGCCCGGCCTCGCCTGCCACGTGCCGATCTTCTGCGGGGAGGTTCCGTCCAGCACCGGCTACCTGAAGCCGGTCCAGTGGGAGCCCAACCTGTTCGTCGGCGTCGAGGAGCGGGACGTCGAGGCGAAGATCCGCGCGATGCAGACGTACCGCGGCGAGGCCCGGCCCGACCCCCACCCGCGCTCCCCGGAGGTGCTCCGGGCGCTCGCGAAGGTCCGCGGATCGGAGGGGGGCTTCTACTTCGCGGAAGCCTTCATGATCCAGAAGATGTTCGCGTAGAGGAAGGCCGCTCGCGGGGCCGCCCTCGACGGGCGGCCCCACGGCGGGGAACGCGAGCGCTACTCGGACGGTTCCGCTACCACTCCGGAAGGTAGGGCACGCAGCCGGTCGCGTGCTTGCAGTCCGCGAAGCACATGTTCGGATAGATCTTCCCGTTGTCGCAGATCACCGGGGCCCACAGGTCCGGGCAGAGGCAGCGGGGGGCGGCCTCGGCTTCCGTGAACAGCGCCGCAGCGCCGAAGCACGCGGCCACGATCAATCCGCAAGCGACGAAGAGCTTCCAGTTCCGCATTTTCGATCCTCCTGTCGGCGAGCGCGGCGGACGGGCGCACGACGCGCCCTTCGGGCCGGCTCGACCCAGATTCGACAGGGGTATACGGCGCTCGGCCCCCTCCTGCAACCCACTTGTCGCAGGAGCGGGGACGGCGGACGGCGTCCGCTTGACGGGGCGCGGACCCCCTGGAAGGATGGGTCAGGAGGTGCGGGCCATGAAAGTCCTGGTC